>MKRV01000282.1 GCA_001897995.1 Alphaproteobacteria bacterium 65-37
ATATTCCATCTGGACGGGACATGCTCTGACCGGTGAAAACGCGACAGGCCCTGCTCGGCGCGCCGCGCGCCAGCAACGTCGGGCCACTCGGCCCTACAAGTGATCCTTGGGAGAGCCGACTGGATATCCATGAGAATGCCCGCCTGACGCCGCTCGGTGGAGAGCGCCTGATCAAAATGCTTCTCAGTGGGCGAACGCCGCAGGCCGTTGGTAAAGCCGTTGGCGTTTTCCCCCGCACGGTACGCAAATGGGTCAAACGTTTCGAACAGGAAGGCCTGGTCGGCGTGCAGGATCGTAGCTCGCGGCCCAGGCGGCTGCCCCTGCCCTGTTCATCTAGCTTACTACCGTCGCGCCCCTATCGGGCACGACATGCCAACGGCTCGTCTCGTTTCGCTCGAGTACTATCGGACGCAGTCCGAACGGTTCTGGCGTGACACCTCTTATCCAAAGGTCCATGCGCTGCGCCGTCACCTCCACGAAGGTCGCATTCTCGCGATCTGCCTGGCTGGGAAAGTACGTGCCGTAGGCGTCCCTCCAATGCCGCCGAAAAGCTGAATGCCCTTCCAGCAGCCTGGCGGCGCCGCTCAAGAGGGCAAATGCGTCGTCGCCATCGTTCTGGAAGATAAGCTCGGCTCTGCCAGAGCCACGCATCTCCAACACCTTCCGTGAACGGCCATCTGTGACGAAGCGGATGATCCAGTCTTTCTCATCCGCGTTGGGCCGGATCCGCCCCATGGGCCTCGCGTTGGTACCGCCATTTTGAGAACGCGTTACCAGCCAGCAATAGCGGGCACTCGATACGACCTTTGCGGCACTCGCGAGAAAGCGGGCCGCTTCCCTGTCACTGCTCGCCTCGCCCGATCGCCGCATCGCCCTCATCCCTTCCTTGGTGGACATGCCGCGCGCCACCGCAAGCGAGACGCGAGATTGCGCCTTTCAAACCGCCGGCGCAGTCCGATAGAAGCGAAAGGTCGCGCTTCCACGGGCAACGGGAAGGTTATCGGCAAGCACCAGGCAATCCGCAAAACCCAGGCTGCTTCCCACCTTCAGCACACGCGGCACGAACTCGACCCATTGTCCGATCTGTGCCGACGCCAGGAAATCCACGACGAGGCCGACCGTCGCCCCACCCCGCGCACGATCGATACCCTGCATCTCGAGGCTCTCGAGGAGCGACAGACCCATCGCATTGTCGGCCAGCGCGCTGATCAGCCCACCGTGCAGAAGCCCCTTGCCGTTGCAATGTGCGGAGCGTGCCCGAAGTGCGATTGTCACTGAGGCTTCACCAATCTTCGAGAAGAGTGGCTCCCACGGATCGGTGAGCGGGCTCTTGCGAAAGTGCGGCAGGAATCCCTCAGGGACTCGATCATCCTGAAAGGTTGTCAGCATCGTCTCCATGTTCCCAGGGCCGCAAACCGGCAGCAGCATTCGTGCGATTCTCGGCCTCGTCCTCGTCACTCGGCATTTCCTGGCGCTACGATCGTCCGAGGAAGGCCAGCGCCACGATACCACTCGCCACGAGGGTCGCGGCGGCAACGCGCCGCCGGCCGAACGGCTCTCGGAAGGCGACCGTCCCGATCACCGCACCGAAGATCAGGCTCGTCTCCCGCAGCGCCGCGACCGGGGCCAACGGCAGGTAACGCGCGGCCCACAGGAATGCGAGGAAACCCGCCATGGAGATGAGTCCGGCGGCGAGGCCGGTAGCCGCACGCCTCCGGACGAAGTGCGCAATCTGCGCCCGGTCGCGTGCAATCGGCAGATACGACAGGACACTCAAGCCGAGCAGCAATTCAAGCCAGACCTGGAAGCTGAGGACGTCTCCAGCGGCGCGTACGCCGATGCCGCCGATCAGGGAATACAGGGCGATGGAGACACTCGTGGCAAGGGCCGCCAGAATGGCGACGCGACGACTTCCCCTGCCGAAGACGAGCACGAACAAGCCAAGCGACGTGAGGGCGATTGCCGCGACCTGGCCAAGCGACAGCGTCTCCCCGATCGAAACGAAGGCTGCGAGCGCCAGAAGCAACGGGGCGCTCCCGCGAGCGATCGGATAGACGACACTCATGTCACCGAGCCGATAAGATTCGATCAGGAGAACGAAGTAGACGAGATGTGCCGCCACGGCCGATACGAGCCACAGCCAGGTGATCCCGTGCGGCAACTCGACAAACCACATCATTGTCAGGCCATAGACGAGACCGACGGAACGGATTGCCGTCATCATGAGCAGACGGTCGTCGACACTCTTGAGAAGCGCGTTCCAGACGGCATGTGCGACGGCCGCCAGCAGCACGGCGGCATAGAGGACGTCCGGCGCAGTCGTCATGCGGTCCATGCCGCTCAGGCGTGCCGCCGAGCGGACAGGCCGTGGTCTCCTGGCCGCAAATCATTCGCTTCTGCAAGCACCGATGCCGCCAACGGTAGATCGACATTGCGCCCCGAGATCGTTGCAACCACGGCCCTCCCTTCGAGCTTCAGGCGCCCCGCAAGAACGGCGGCCAGCGCCACGGCACCCCCAGGCTCGATGGCAAGTCCGAACTCGCTGAAGGCGATGCGCATGGCCTCGCGGACCTCGTCATCCGTAACGGCGATCGTGCCGGCAAGACGCGGCCGAACGATCTCGAAGGGAATTTCAGCCATGTAGACACCCGTGAGGGCATCGCAGATGGAAACGCCGGACGGCTTGAGATCGATCCGCCGTCCTGCCGCGAGAGACGCGCCCATCTTTTCGAATCCCACAGGTTCCACGGCCTGGACCTGCGTTGCCGGCGATGCATCGGACAAGCCGAGAAGGCATCCGGCTGTCAGACCGCCGCCCGAGCAACAGGTGAGAACGACGTCGATGACCACGCCGGCACGCGCCGCCTGGGCGGCGATCTCGATACCGACCGTGCCGGCGCCCGCCACCACCCAAAAATCGTCGGCTGGTGGGACATAGACCCGATTCTCTCTCCGCGCCAAATCGATGGCGGTATCCGAGAGCCGAGCCATCGGAACCTGGACGATCCGGGCACCACAGGCCTCGATACGCGCGACCTTGGTCGCCGGCGCGGTATCGGGCGCAACCACCACGGCGCTGGTTCCCATGAGGCTCGCGCAATAGGCCATGGCCAACCCGTGATTGCCGGAGGACCGCGCAATCACACCACGGGCCATCTCGTCCGCCGACAGCGAGGCGATCCGGTTCGCCGCACCCCGGAGCTTGAAGGAGCCGGTGACCTGGAGATTCTCGGCCTTCACGAACAGGCGCCCGCCGAGGTGCCGGTTGAGGTAGGGCGACTCGATCAAGGGGGTCTCTATGGCAATGGCCGCGATGCGGCGGGCGGCGATCTTGACGTCGTCGATCGTCGGAAGAGCGACCATGGTCGTGTCGGACATGGCAGAAATGGCCTCACGCATGCCCCCTATTCCTCTCTTGCCAGACGACGGCATTCGGCGTCTTCGACTTGTCCTTTGCCGGCCATTGGTCGTCCGGCGCGGGCAGAGGCGTCTCTTTGCCGGTCGCCCGATCGGCAAGGACGGCATAGACGGAGATCATGTCGAGGCGTGGGTAGAAGCTCTTCGGGCGGCCGACGTCGCGGCCGTGGTACTTCGCCATGAGCCGGTCGCAAAATCGCTGTTTGACCGAGCGTTCCTCGATCACGCGGATGCGTCCATGCACGACGACGCTGGCATGGGCCAGGGCTACGTCGCATTCGAACCGGCCATAGTCGAAAACTTCGCCAGCTTCATCGACAACGACACAAACTCGCGCTTCGGCGTCGATATTCGCGCGGAAATGTCCGCGCGCGGCGCTGCTGTGAATGTACAGCTCTCCGTCCATCCAGACATACAGAAAGGGTGTGCAGTAAGGGGCGCCGTCCGCACCGACGGTCGCCACACGGGCACAGTATCCGCGCACCAGCAACTGCTGCACGGCTTGATCCGTCATCAGCTTGTCCGACCGTCTCACGGGGGGCGCACCGCTCATGGAGCCTCTCCTGTTGGGGCGCCGACCTTATCGAGCGATGCCTGGCGCATCACACGAGAGTTGTTCACGTCGGTGTTTCGATTCTCATCCGAACTATCGCAGCGAGAACCAGGCGGGCGCTCATCGGCGTCGGGTCCGCCTCATCGATTTTCTCAATCGCACCGTCACTTTTTCTCGACTCCCGACGGCCGGCTTTGCCTCTAACGTCGCCCCGGTCGCATCGATCCGCCCCGACCGCGATCCGCAGGGGCGTTGGTCGTTGTGCGAGTGGTAGAATTTTGCAACCATCCCAGTGCGGCGGGGCTCGCTCCCCGTCGCGCGCTTCTTTGTTGATATCCAATGGTCTATCGGCTTCCACCTCTCAGCTCGATGCGTCTCTTCGAAGCCGCAGGCCGTCATCTCAGCTACAAGGCAGCCGCGGAGGATCTCCATCTCACACCGAGCGCCATCAGCCACGGCGTGCAGACGCTGGAGGAATGGCTCGGCGTCGAACTCTTCATCCGCGGCAAACGATTCCTGACATTGACGGAAGCAGGTGCCATCTACCTGCCGAAGGTTCAGGCCGCGCTCGACATGCTCGCCCGGGCGAGCGAGTCCGTGCCTGGCCGCAGGCCAACCGGACGGCTGGCCGTCAGCGTCCCCCCGACCTTTGGCATGCGATGGCTCCTGCCGCGGCTCCTTCGCTTCAACGAACGACATCCCAGGATCGAAGTCACCGTCGACACCTCCCAGCGCCAGGTCGATTTCTCGCGCGACGGCATCGACATCGCCATCCGGATGGGAAGGGGCGATTGGCCAGGGCTGCATGCGACCTGTCTCGTTCGCGAAAAGCTGGTTCCCGTATGCGCGCCGCACCTCGCCCCGACCATTCGCTCGGCAGACGACCTTCGCAGGATGACTTTGCTTCACGTCATCAGGGCCAGCGAAGACTGGGCTGCCTGGGGGACCTTTGCCGGCGTCGACGTTGCCAACATCACCGGCGGACTGCGCTTCGACTCCATTCAGATGGCGCTCGAAGCGGCGGTCAGCGGCATCGGCGTCGCGCTTGGTCGCCTCCCCTTGGTCGATAGCGACCTGGCAGCGAACCGACTCGTCCAGGTTCTGGGGCCGCCGCGCTTCTGCTCGACGGGCTACTGGCTGGTGATGCAGCGTGAGACGGTCCAACGACCGGAAGTAAGGGCCTTCTGCAGCTGGATCAACGGCGAGTTGAAGAGCTCGGCGGACAAAGACCCGAGCAACGACGACAGTCTGGCGGTCCACCTGCACGCCATGGCCTGATCGGCAGCGGTTCACTCCGCATGGAACGCCGATGACGGCTTCGCCTGTCATCCGCCGGCCCGATGCTCACATGATTTCCCTTCTCCAGAGTTGAAGCCTTGTCGGTTGACCCCGATCGGCGCCAACGATGACGATCCTCCGCCCGACTTAGGCGCCCTGCGGAAAGGGATGAAGATGAAAAAGATCGGTATCGTCGGCGGCGTCGGGTGGCCATCGACGCTGGACTACTACCGCCAGATCTGCCTGGCCGCGAACACCCATTTCAAGGCAAAGGGCACCAAGACACCCTACCCGACGCCCCCCATGACGATCGAATCCCTCGTCATGCATGAAACCCGAGGCTTCCGGGCGCAACCCGGCGACAGCGACGATGCCTGGGCCAAGTACGATGGCGCCTTTCGCGGCGCCTTACTGCGGCTGCAGGAGGCCGGCTGCGATTTCGGCATTATTGCCAACAACACGTCGCATACACGCCTGCATGCCATCAGGCAGGGCCTGACGCTGCCGGTTGTCAGCATCCTGGAGGAAACCGCCAGCGCAGCGAGCGCTTCAGGTGCAACCAAGGCGCTCGTCCTCGGCACGGAGGTGACCATGCGGGCCGACGACTACGCCGAAGTCCTGCGCGACCGCGGCATTGCACCAAACACCCGCTTGTCCGACGGCACGATCGACAAGCTGCAGGCACTGATCGACCAGGAGTTTGACCAGGGAGCAACCGACCGGGGCCGCCGCGGTCTCCTCGACTTGTGCAGCGCCTGCGTCGTTGATCGCGAGAGTACCGTCGTTCTTCTGGCCTGCACGGAATTGCCCTTGGCCTTCCCCGCTCACGGCCATGCGGCGAGCTTCCGATCGGACGGGTTCCGGTTCATCAACACGACCGCGGCTCATGTCCAGGCGGCCCTGCAAATCTCCCTCGGACTACGGCCGCTTTGACCGATTCGCTCCCTCCTCCGCACGCCATGGCCACACGTTCCGAGCCTTTCGACTTCCTGTTCTTGCCGGGGCGGGGCAACTCCGGCGTCGATCACTGGCAAACCCATTGGCTGGGTGCCCTTCCGAATTCGAGCCGGTTGCTCCAGGACGATTGGAAGGCCCCCGATCCCGTCGACTGGATACGCAGGCTCGGCAACGCCATCGAGTTCGCACCGCGGCGCATCGTGCTGGTCGCGCACTCGCTTTCCACGATCGTCACGGTGAAGTGGGCCGCCGCGGCCTCCGCGGAACATCTGGGCAAGGTCGCTGCCGCTTTCCTGGTGGCGCCAACCGACGTTGCAGACCCCGCGCCTTCCTTTGCCCCGGTCCGCGCCTTTGCGCCGATCCCGCGCAAGCCCCTGCCGTTTCCGGCGATGGTGGTCGCAAGCCGCAACGACATCCGAGTCAGCTTTGCCCGGGCGGAGGAGTTCGCCAATGCCTGGGCGGCCGAGTTGCGGGATGTTGGCAACCTCGGCCACATGGGCAACGATGAGCAATTGTGCGACTGGACGGAGGGCCTTCTGCTGCTGGGTCGGCTGCTCGGTAAGGCGGGACTTTGAGCCGCCGGCCTTCACGCCGGCCTCTTTCGGCCGCCACTCCCTCGCGGGAAGCCAGCTGCGAGAGGCCGATGCCTCCGGACGGAGCGATACTGGCGCTCGATGCAATGGGCGTCCTTTACGCCACCGGCGACGATGTCGGTGACCTGCTTGTTTCCTTCGCCCACGACAAAGGCTCATCTGCCGTCGCCGCTGAAATCGAGCAAGCCTACCTGGCGGCCAGTCTTGGCCAGATCGATGCCGAAGAGTTCTGGTGGCAGATCGGCCTCGATCCGCGCCTCGAGGACGATTACCTCCGCCGGCATCGGCTGGCCGACGGCGTCCGCGAGTTCCTGGCGGCGGCAGGGACTGTCTTCGGTACGGTCTGCTGTATCTCCAACGACGTTTCCAGGTGGTCGGCGAAGCTCAGGCGCTCCTTCGCCATCGAAGCGAGCATCTCGCCGTGGCTGGTCAGTGGCGATCTTGGGATCCGAAAGCCAGATGAGCGTATCTACCGACAGGCGATCGCCAGGCTGGGGGTACCGGCCTCTCGCCTCTATTTCGTCGACGATCGCGTGAAGAACCTCGATGCCGCCCGACAATTGGGGATCAACACCATTCTGTTCGACCCGACAGGGATGGCAACAGAAACACCCCATCTCCCGATCCGGCGGCTAGGGGACCTGCTCGATCCGCGCGTTCTTGCTCTTGCCATCAACGATGCATCACTTTGAGCGAAATTTTCTCATCGTCGATGACTGTTAGTCGTTTGATGCCGGCGACACGCAAAGCCCAGTGTCACCCCCATACGAGCTGGGTGAAGTGGACGCATGACATCCTCGAAAGTGACCGTAACCTCGAACAATTCGACGCTGGTCGTCACGATCAATCGCCCTGCCGTGCGGAATGCCGTGGACAACGAGACGGCAGAAGCACTGGCGGCGGCTTTCAAAGCTTTCAACGCCAACCCCAACCTGAAAGTGGCAGTCTTCACGGGCGCCGGTGCCTGTTTCTGCGCTGGCGCCGATCTCAACGAGATGGCAAGTGGCGCTCGCCGAAAGCGATGGCACGAGAGCACCGACGGGCCGATGGGGCCGACGCGCCTGGCCTTGTCCAAACCCGTTATCGGCGCCATCGAAGGCTACGCCGTCGCCGGCGGTTTCGAACTCGCGCTGTGGTGCGATCTCCGGGTGGCCGCCGACAATGCCGTGTTCGGCGTCTTCAACCGGCGATGGGGTGTGCCCCTGATGGATGGCGGTACCGTCAGGCTGCCACGTCTCGTCGGTGTCGGTCGTGCGCTCGAAATCGCCATGACCGGACGCCCCGTCTCGGCCATCGAGGCGCATCAGATCGGTCTGGTCAACGCGTTGACGGCGCCCGGTCGCGCGCTCGAACGCGCCTTGGAGATTGCCGACACCATCGCCGCCCTGCCGCAGAGTGCGATGAACCTCGATCGCCAGGCGATCCATCGACAAGTCGGGCTTCCCTTGAAAGACGCCATGGACGCTGAGTTCATCCATAGCCTGGCGGCCCAGGGAGTCGAAAGCGGCGCCTCGCGGTTCGTGCACGGCTTGGGCCGCCATGGCGCTCCCGTCGCCGAGAACGATCGAAGCGTGACGGAGCCACCCGGTATCACGGCAGGCCCCACGCAATAGTTCGAGGAAACATGGCTTTCGAAACGATACGATATGACGTGCACACGGGCGTCGCCCATGTGCGGCTGGCTCGCCCTGAATGGGCCAATGCCATCAACCCGATATTCTCACGAGAGTTCCGCGAGATTATGGTCGCCATCGAGTTCGACGACCGCGTCAAATCCGTCTGCATCACGGCGGAAGGCCCCGTCTTCTGTGCCGGTGGCGACCTCAGGGAATTGCATGCGGCCGGTGACGGGATGCCCCGAGTCGCCTCGGACATGCTGATCGACTATCACGGCGCCATCTACAAGATGAACCGCACTGCCAAGCCGTTCGTGGCCGGGGTAAAGGGAGCGGCAGGTGGCGCCGGCCTGTCGATGGTAAGCGCGTTCGATCTCGTCGTGTGTGGCGAGAACACCAAGTTCACCATGGCCTATACGAAAGCCGGCGTCACACCCGATGGGACCTCCAGCTACTTCCTTGCACGGCATATCGGGCTACGCCGCATGCTCGATCTCACGTTGACCAACCGTGTCCTGAGTGCGGCCGAAGCGGAAGCCTGGGGCCTCGTCAACAGGGTCGTCACCGACGACAAGGTCGACGAGACAGCGGCCGAGATCGCACTGCAGCTCGCGCGCGGTGCCTCATGGGCCATCGGCCACGCAAAGCGTGTCATCTACACCGGCTACGACATGCCGTTGGAACAAGCGGCCGAACTCGAAGGTGTGACCATCACGTCGGCGATGGGGCGGCATGACGGCCGGGAAGGTGTTACGGCCTTCGTCCAGAAGCGCAAGCCACATTTCACAGGAGAGTGACCTTCGGCAGGAACCGGCGGGTAGTCCTCTCCCACCCAATCCTCCTTAGGAGAAGGCGGAGATGAATCGATTGAAGGCAAGCCGCTCCAGGTCGCGAACCCAAGAACCGGAAACATGCAAGAGGGCTGGTCAGCAGACATTCGGCTTGACGATTGGTGTGGGTGGCGACGGGGGTCGGAGGACATGCTCAGGAACCGGAACCTTTGCAACCGACGCCGACGCCGTT
>MKRV01000283.1:0-31279 GCA_001897995.1 Alphaproteobacteria bacterium 65-37
TAGAGGAACATGCGGACAGGCAGGGTCTCCGTGCCGGGGGCGGCGATGAACACCGTCATCGTGACCTCGTCGAAAGAATTGATGAAAGCAAGCGCCCAGCCGCTTACCAGACCGGGCAGCACCAAGGGCAGGGTTATGCGCCTCAGCACCACCCACTCCGTGGCGCCGAGCGACACGGCAGCGTGCTCGATCGCACGGTCGAGGCCGACCGCCGATGCGAGCGTAAGTCGCAGCGCAAAGGGCAGCACGATCACGATGTGCGACAGCACCAGGCCCGTGAAAGTGCCGCCGAGCCCGATCTGCGTGAAGAAGCGCAGGAAGGCGATGCCCAGCACCACGTGCGGGATCATCAGCGGCGACATGAACAGCGCCGTCATGGCCTCGCGCCCGCGAAAGCGATAGCGGGCGATCGCCAGCGCCGCCGGCACCGACACGGCGACGGCAATGGCCGACGACAGCGCGCCCAGCCATATGCTGCGCCAAAAGGCATCGATGAACTCGGGGTAGCGCGCGATGGCGTAGAACCAGCGCAACGACCAGCGATCGGTCGGGAACGAGAGATAGCCCTCGGGCGTGAAGGCCACGATGCAGACGACCAGGATGGGCGCCAGCATGAAGCAGACGAACAGCGTGTGATAGGCGAGCGCCAGGGGGCCGTTGCGGCTCATGCGAAGACCTGCGCATAGCGCCGCTCAACCAGCCGGTTGGTGCCCCAGACGATGGCGACCAGCGCGACCAGCAGCAGCACCGCGACCGCCGCCCCCAAGGGCCAGTTGAGCGTGTTCAGGAACTCGTCGTAGGCCAAGGTCGAGGCGACCTTGAGCCGGCGGCCGCCGATGATGGCCGGCGTCGCGAAGGCGCTGGCGGCCAGGGCAAAGACGATCACCGCGCCGGACAGGATGCCCGGCATGACCTGCGGCAGCACGATGCGGCGCAGCACGGTGAAGGGCCCTGCTCCCAGCGCAATGGCGGCGTTCTCGATCTGCGGATCGAGCCGCTGCAGCGACGCCCAGACTGCCAGCACCATGTAGGGCATCAGCACGTGCGTCAGCGCCACGATCACGCCGGTCTCGGTGAACATGAAGGGCAGCGGCGAGGAGGCCAGGCCGAGATTGATCAGGGCCTTGTTCACCAGCCCGCTGCTGCCGCCGAACAGCAACGCCCAACCCAGGGTGCGCGCCACGACGGAGATCAGGAGCGGTCCCAGGATCACCAGCAGGAAGAGGCCGCGCCACGGACTCTTCATGCGGTTCAGGATGTAGGCCTCGGGCGCACCGAGCAGGGCCGCCAGCAGGGTGACGCAGAAGGCGATGCGGAAGGTCCGCCCGAACATCTCGTGGAAGTAGGAATCGCTCAGCACCTCGTGCCAGTTCTTCAGGATGAAGACCGGCTCAATGCCCTTGTACTGCCCCCAGTCGTGGAACGAGAGCAGCACTGTCATGGCGAGCGGCACGACCACGACGCCGGCGAACAGCGCCAGCGCCGGCAGGCTCATGAGATAAGGCGTGGTTCTCACGCCTCTCTCCCATTGAGGGCTATCGCCTTCACATGTCGCTTACCTGTCCTCTCCGCCGCGCAGCGGGGGAGAGGAAGGGGACCCGTTGCGCAGCAACGGGGTAGGTGAGGTGGTGTGGATTGCGGAAATGGTTTGTAGGCTGAAAAGCCCCTGACCCACCTCACCTCCCCCACGCTTTGCGTGGGGCCCCTTCCTCTCCCCCCACTCCGTGGCTTGTGCCAAGCCGCTACGCGGGCGGAGAGGACCGAATGAGGTGAGCCCATCACGACGCCGCTCCCCACGCTAGATGCACGGTGTCGCCCTCGGCCGGCATCGCGTCGCCGCTGTTCTGGCGGATCACCGTCACCAGGCCCGATGCCGTATCGACCTGATAGAGCCAATGGTTGCCCTGGAAGATGCGGGTGCGCACCGTGCCGGCGAGGCCGGACGCGGCGAAGGCGATGCGCTCCGGCCGCACCGAGGCGCCGTTCACCAGGTTGGTCTTGCCGAGGAAGTTGGCGACGAAGGCCGTCGCCGGCTTTTCGTAGGCCTCGTGCGGCGGGGCGATCTGCTCGGCCCTGCCCTGGTTCATCACCACGATGCGGTCCGAGAGCGCCATGGCCTCGGCCTGATCGTGCGTCACCAGGATGGTCGTGGTGCCGACGGTGCGCTGGATCTGGCGCAGCTCGATCTGCATGCCCTCGCGCAGTTTGGCGTCGAGATTGGAGAGCGGCTCGTCGAGCAGCAGGATCTGCGGCCGGATCACCAGCGCCCGTGCCAGCGCCACACGCTGCTGCTGGCCGCCCGAGAGCTGGCGGGGAAAGCGCGCCGTGAAGGCACCGAGGCCCACCAGCTCCAGGGTTTCGCCGACCCGCGTCATGCGTTCGGCGGCGGCCACGCCCTGCATCTCGAGGCCGAAACCGACATTCTCCGCCACGGTCATGTGGGGAAAGAGCGCGTAGCTCTGGAACACGATACCGAGACCGCGCTTGGCCGGCTTCACCGCCAGCAGGTCCTTACCGCCGAGCCGAATCGCGCCGCCGCTCGGCTCGACGAAGCCTGCGATCATCTGCAGGGTCGTGGTCTTGCCGCAGCCCGACGGCCCGAGCAGGGAGACGAACTCCCCTTTCTCGACGCTCAGCGTCAGGCCATCGACGGCTTTGTAAGTGCCGAAGGCCTTGCTGAGGTTCTCGAGTTCGAGAAAAGCCATGCGCGTCCCTGTTACGAGTCTGCCTGAGTGCCGATGCGCGCTGCGGCGCCTCGATGCAGGCGATAGAAGGCGTCCTGGGGCTGATCCATTGTGACGATCTCGGAATCGGAAGCGCGAAGGAACAGCCCGCGCAGCACGCGGCCGATGCCGCCATGGGCAAACACGGCGACCGGCCGCTCGGCGGCTATTGTCGCAACGTCGTCGAGCACCGGCCGGGCGCGCTCGGCCACCATGGCGTAGCTTTCGCCGCTCGGCGGCTGATAGCGCCAGTGATCAAGCCGACGCGCCGCCATGGCACCCGGCCAGCGGCCCTCGATCTCGGCGCCGATCAGGCCGTCCCACTCCCCCCAGCTCATTTCGCGCAGCCGATCGTCGAAGCTGTGCTCGCCGTAGTCGAGGCCGGCGGCGGCCGCTGCAATCGTCAGGGTTTCGCGGACGCGGCCGAGCGGGCTCGCCCGCACGGCCACCTCAGACGCTTCGTAGCCGGCCTGTTGCAGCTCGACGGACAGCACCTCGCCCATCGCCCGGGCCTGGGCTCGACCTGCCGCTGTCAGCGGCGAGTCGAGCCGGCCCTGCGCGCGTCGCTCGGCATTCCAGACGGTCTCGCCGTGGCGGAAGAGATAGATCGGATGGGTCACGCGGCCGTCAGCGCTCCACTTCACGGTTCCAGCGCTTGGTCCAGTCGTCGCGCTGGGCGTTGATGGCGTCCCAGTCCGGCGCGATGATCAGCTTGGCGCGCTCGCCGACCGGCGCCATCTTGAGCTCCGGCATGTTGACGTCGACCTTGGTGTTGACCGGGCCATTGCCCATTTCCTTGGCCATCCCGGTCTGCACCGGTGCCGAGACCAGCGTCTTGACCATCTCGTGGGCCAGCGGATTGACCGTGCCCTTGTTCACGACGCAGGCCGAGGCGAGCAGGATCGGCGCGCCTTCCTTAGGATAGATGAAGTCGACCGGGAAACCGGTGTTGGCGAAGGCCTGGACGCGGCCGGTGCCCCAGACGGCGATGTTGGCCTGGCCCGACTGGAAGAGCTCGGTCATCTTGCCCGGCGAAGGCTCGTAGACAAGGACGTTGGGATTGATGTCGGCCTTCATCACCTTGAAGCCCGGCTCGATGTTCTTCTCGCCACCGCCATTCATGCGGGCGAACATCATCAGCGTGTAGAGGCCGTAGGTGTTGTTGATCGGCGGGATCACCAGCTGCTTCTTGAACTTGGGATCCTTGAGGTCGTTCCACGAGGTGGGCGTCGCCCAGCCCTTGTCCTTGAAGACCTTGGTGTTGATCATGAAGCCGGTACCGGTCTGGCCGACCGCCACCGCCTTGTCGTCCTTGAACAAGGCCGCAGGATAGAGCTCGGCCTTGTCCAGGCCCTGGATCGGCGTGCAGAAGCCGAGCTGGATCGCCTGGTACATGACGCCGTCGTCCATGATGGCGACGTCGATCACCTGGTTGCTCTTCTGGGCCTGCAGCTTGGCCAGCGTATCCGTCGAGTTGCCGGCGACATACTCGACCTTCACGCCGTGCTTCTTCTCGAAGTCCGGAAAGACATCCTTACGCAAGTGCTGGTCCCAGACGCCGCCATAGGCTGCGACCGTCAATGTCTTCTGCTGTGCGGCAGCCGGCACGGCACCGAACAGGATCGCCATCCCCAGGATGGCGCCGAAGCGCGTCAACCGTTCCATGTCCCCTCCTTGTCGTGAAGCCCCTATGACAATGTTCGGCGCGTGGGTATTGCGACGTCAATTTCGAATTCTCTGCGGGTTACATAACAGAATGTTATGTAGACCTCATGCGAGGTCTGAATCCCCGGCAGATCGAAGCCTTCCGCGCCCTGATGCTGGCCGGCAGCGTCGGCTCGGCGGCCAGTCTGCTGAATGTCAGCCAGCCCGCGATCAGCCGCATGATCCGCGACTTCCAGCATCAGGTCGGCCTCGCCCTGTTCGAACGCCGCGGCACCCGCCTGGTCCCGACCAGCGAGGCGCTGTCGCTCTATGCCGAGGTCGAGCGCGCTTTCGTCGGCTTGGAGCATATCGCCAAGACGGCGACCGAACTCAGGACGCGACGTGCCGGCTTCCTGCGCATCGCCGCTCTGCCCGCCCTCGCCAACGGCTTCCTGCCCCGCTTCGCCGGCCGCTTCGCCGCCGAGCGGCCGCGGCTCGATCTCGTCCTGTCCGGCCTCGTCTCGCATGCCGTTCTCAACGCCGTCGTCCAGGGCCAATGCGATCTCGGCTTCGCCGAAGCGACCTTCGAGCACGCTGCCGTGCGGGCCGAACGCATGCCGACGGCCCCCTATGTCGCCGTGCTGCCGCAGGGCCATCGCCTGGCGGGCAAGGCCAGGCTGCGGCCCAAGGACTTCGAGGGCGAGAACTTCGTTTCCCTCGGCCCCTCCACCGTCTCGCGCTTCCGTGCCGATCGGCTCTTTGCCGAGCATGGTGTGACCCGCATCCAGCGGATCGAGACTCCGCTGTCGGAGATCGCCTGCGCCCTCGTCGCCTCCGGCGTCGGCGTGGCGCTCTGCGAGCCCTTCACGGCGCACGAATACTCGACCCGTGGCATCGTCGTCCGCCCGTTCGAGCCGCGCGTCGACTTCGAGTTCGCCGTCCTCTACGCCGCGACGCAACGCCTCTCGGCGCCAGCGCGCGAATTCATCGACGGCTTCCGGGCCTACGTCACCGACTTCCTGCGCCGCCAGGCGTGGCGTTCAAAGTGATGAGGGCGTTCGAAGTCATGACGCGGCAAGCAAGGCGAAGGTCAGCTCGTGCTTGTTGTTGTGGAGGTGCAGGACCTCGGCGCCCGGCAGGGCAGCAAAGGCTTCGGCCGTCGCATGGTCGGTCTCGCCCTGGAACTTGATGGTGCAGACGAAGTTCCTCACCTGCCCCGTCGCCCGCCAACGTTCGACCAGCCGCAGCAGCCGCGCCGGATAGCAGATCACGTCGGAGAACAGCCAGTCGATCGGGCCGACGCTGCCCGGCTCCAGCGCAAAGGCGCTTTCTCCGCGCCATTCCACCCCCGGCATGGCCGCGACCCTGGGATCGAGTGGCGCCTTGTCGATCGCCACCACGTGGGCACCGAGTCTGGCCAGCACCCAGGTCCAGCCGCCGGGCGATGCCCCGAGATCGAGGCAGCGCTCGCCGGGTTGCGGCCAGCGCCGCAGGCGGATCAGCGCCTCCCATAGCTTCAGGTAGGCACGGCTCGGCGGTCCGACCTTGTCCTCGACCAGCTCGACCTCGCCGTTGGCGAACGGCGCATCGCACCGTGCCGCGGCCAACATCCGATCCGGCGCCAGCAAGGTCCACGATCCCAGCGGCGCCATCGGCGCCACAGTAGGGAAGACGACCGGCTTGGCGGAAACATGCGGCAGGCGTTCCTGGATCAACGCGGCGCGGCGATGGTGCAGTGGTGCGTAGAGGACCCAGTTGCGCTGCATGTCACGCAATGCCTTGGCCGCCGTCCCGATCGACGCGACGGGCAGCTCGATGCAGTCATGCCAGATATTGGCGGCCCAGGCGGCATGCACCGCCGGCCCGTCGGTGATCGACAGCCGCCCATGTGCAGCGCGCACGTCGACGCCCCGGCGGGCCAGTTCGTCGCGAAGCTGGGTCTCGAAGCCGTCGGCGGCAAGATAGGCCGTCGTCACGTCGGTGCCGTCGTGATGTCGTGGGCGCGACGGAACATCTCGTCGGTGAACGGGCTCCGCGGCCTGGCGGCCTTGCGCTGCGCCGTGACCGCACGGGCAAGCGGCCCGTCGTTCGCCCGGAAGGCCGCCTCGATCAAGGTGAGGTCGAGAACGTCGCGCTGGGCATGGCTGCCGCCGAAGCGGTGCGCGATGGGAATCACCGGCAACAGCAGGGCAGCAGAGCCTGCGAAGTCACCGTCGCCGAAGGCCGCAAAGGCGCGCGCCACCGGCAGCGCCACATCGCGACTGAAGACGGCATTGGACCCGCTACCACGCGCGGCTTCTTCCAGCCCGGCCAGGGTCTCGGCCGTCTTGTCCGGCCGGCCGGCCCCGACATAGGCCATCACCGCATGTGCATCGTTGAAGGCGTAGAGGCTGCGGCCCTCCACCTTGGCCCACAGATCCGCCAGGACGGCCCAACGCGGCCCGACATCGACGCCGCGCAGCATCAGGCGCCACAGCAGTGCCGCCGCATCGCCCAGCGGCAGGGCGAAAGGCGGGCGAGCACCGAAAATCGGGCCGTCATAGAGCGCCAGCACCTCGTCGATCTCGCCGAGATCGAGATGGTAGAGCGCGGTGTGCCACCAATTGTGGATGGCGAGCAGGCTGTCCTTGCTCCAGAGATCGGGATCGTCGCGCATCCAGGCGATCCCCTCCTTCAGCCGCCCCTGCATCTCCAGCACATGGGCCACGGCGTGCTGCGCCCAGCTCTCGCCGGGACGCAGAGCGGCGGCGCGCCGCCCCTCTTGCTCGGCCTCGGCATAGGCGCCGCACTCCTCCAGGCCGAAGGCATGCATTGCCGGCAACAGATGATAGCCCGGCCGGTCCTCCGTCCATTCGGGCAACGCGCGCGCGATGCGGTCACGCATCATGCGGGCGTCGCCCACGAAGAAATCGATGTGATGGCCGATCTGCAGGGCCAGCAGGTCGCGCGGGAAGTCGATCGACAGGCGCTGTAGCACCGCGCCCGCTGCTTGAAAGCAGCCGTTGGCAAGCGCGCCCAGAGCCTCGAGATGCGCCCGTTCTCGCGATGTCCCCACGAGCGGCACGGCCGCTGAATGACACTGTCGGGCATTGCTGAACCCGCGCGGTTCGGTGCCGATCACATTCATCCAGCCACGCGTGATATGCGCCATCGCGAAATCCGGCGCGGCAGCGATTGTCCGCTCGATCGCCTGCAGGGGATCGCCGAGATAGCAACGCTGCAGAGCGAGCGAATGCTCGAAGAGATCGCGCGCCTCGCCGGTCGCTCCGGTCAGCGCGTGGCCCTCGCCATCATATACCGTCATGGCGCGCATACCGCCGCGAAGATTGACCAAAATCAACCTCGATGTAACAGAGGCGCAGTGGCGAGGTCATCAATAGTCGTGTTAGCGTCACGCAACCAAGGAGGAGGTACCATGATCACCAAGCGCTTTTTGATTGCAGCTGCCCTTGCGGGCACGCTGGCAACGGCGACGGCAGGGGCAGCCTTCGCGCAGAGCCCGAGCCAGCCGATTGTCGGCATCTCGACCGTGACCACCTATTCCGTCGACGCCACCATCACCGCCATCGATCCGGCCAACCGGACCGTGACCTTCACCGGCCCGGCCGGCCGCTCCGTCGTCCACAAGGTGGGCGAAGGGGTGAGGCTGGACACGACCAAGGTCGGCGACCTGGTCTCGGTGGGTTTCGAGGACAGGCTTACCTTCGTCCTGGCCGGACCGAGTGCCCGCACGCCGGGCGACCGCGACGTCAACGTGGCGGCAGCCGCCCGCGGTCCGAGGGCCGCGGTCGGTGTCGACGCCAACCAGGCCGTCCTGACCTGGTGGGTGACGGCGGTCGATACCGCCAACAACAAGATCTCGCTGGTCAATCCCGGCGGCGGCGAAGTCCGCACCTTCAGCGTGACGACGCCCGAGGGCCGTTCGCAGCTGCCGCGCGTCAAGCCCGGTGACCAGCTGACGGCGGTCAACACCCAGGTGCTGATCGTGGCCATCACGCCGAAGAAAATGTAACCAGAACCGGAAACAGTGATCGGGGGCGTGTTCGCGAGGCGACACGCCCCTTTTCATTTAGGGGCCCGGCATGCCCCGGAAGAGTCCTAGCCACGCTTCGCCGCCGCTTGCTAACCTCCGATCAAGATGGAGGAAATCATGGCAAAGTTCGGCATCGGACAATCGGTACGCAGGGTCGAGGATCCGCGGCTTCTGACCGGCGGCGGCCGCTACACCGACGACACCAGGCTTTCGGCGCCGGCGGCTCGCGCCTACGTGCTGCGCTCGCCGCACGCGCATGCCGATATCAAGAGCGTCGACACGACCGCCGCTCGCAAGGCGCCTGGTGTCCTGCTGGTCCTGACCGGCGAAGACGTCAAAAAGGCGGGTCATGGCGACCTGCCCTGCCTCGTCCCCGTCAACAACCGCGACGGCACCCCTCGTGCCGACACGCCGCGTCCGATGCTGGCCCAGGGCCGCGTCCGCCATGTCGGCGATCCGGTGGCTCTGGTCGTCGCCGAGACGCTGGAGCAGGCAAAGGATGCCTCCGAACTGATCGAGGTCGACTACGAAGCCCGTCCGCACACGGTCGGCACCTACGAATCCGCGCAGCCCGGCGCGCCACTGGTCCATGACCACATCAAGGGCAACCTGGTCTTCGATTGGGAAATGGGTGACCGCGCCGGGACCGAAGCCGCCTTCGCCAAGGCCGACCGCGTGGTGAAGCTGCAGATCGTGAACAACCGACTGGTCGTGAACTCGATGGAGCCGCGCGGCGCCATCTGCGAGTACGACCCCAAGGATGACCGTTCGACCCTCTGGGTTTCCTCTCAGGGCGTCAGCGTCATCCGACCTGTCGTGGCCGAGATGATCCTGAAGATCGGCCAGGGCAAGCTGCGTGTGCGCACCGGTGACGTCGGCGGCGGTTTCGGCATGAAGATCTTCGTGCATCCCGAATATCCGCTGGTCGTCTGGGCGAGCCGCGAACTCAAGCGCGCGGTGAAGTGGATCCCCGACCGCCAGGAAGCCTTCCAGTCCGACGTGCAGGGCCGCGACCATGTCTCGATCGCCGAGATGGCACTCGACAAGGAGTGCAAGTTCCTCGGCTTCCGCGTCACGACCTATGCTGCGCTGGGCGCCTATCTCAGTCATTTCGGCGCCTTCATCCCGACGATGGCGGGCACCGGCATGCTGGCCGGCCTCTACCAGACGCCCACCATCTACGTGAACGTGAAGGGCGTCATGACCAACACCGTGCCGACCGACGCCTATCGCGGCGCCGGCCGTCCCGAGGCCGCCTATCTCCTGGAGCGCTTCGTCGACCATATCGCGCGCGAGACCGGGCTCTCGCCGGACGAGATCCGCAAGCGCAATCTCGTGAAGCCCAGCCAGATCCCGTGGAACACGGCCCTGGGCGACACCTACGATTCCGGCGACTTCGACAACGTCATGCTGAAGGGCATGGACAAGGCCGACTGGAAGGGCTTCCCGGCCCGTCGCGCCGCCTCACTCGCCAAAGGCAGGTGGCGCGGCATCGGCATGGCGACCTATGTCGAGAAGTGCTCGGGCGGCGCACCGGAAAGCGCCATCGCCAAGTTCAACGACGACGACACCATCACCGTCTTTGTCGGCGTGCAGACCAACGGCCAGGGCCACGAGACGGCCTTCACGCAGATCATGTCGGCCCGGCTCGGCGTCGATGCAGGCCGCATCCGCATCGTGCAGGGCGATTCGGACTTCACCCCCGAAGGCATGACCGGCGGCAGCCGCTCGATTCCAGTCGCCGGTGCGGCGGTGCTGGGTGTCAGCGACAAGATCATCGAGAAAGGCAAGCTGGTCGCGGCCTCGGCCATGGAAGCGGCTGCCGGCGACATCGAGTACAACGACGCGACCTTCCGCATCGTCGGTACCGACCGCACGATGAGCCTGTTCGACGTCGCCCGGGCCGCCCGCAATCCCAAGCACGTCCCGGCCGGCGAGCAACCGGGCCTCGACGGCGACTTTACGCGCACGCCGTCCGCCGCCACCTTCCCCAACGGTTGCCATGTCTGCGAAGTCGAGGTCGATCCCGACACCGGCACCCTGGAGATCGTGAATTACTCGATCATGGACGACTTCGGCACGGCGCTTAATCCCCTCCTGCTGCAGGGCCAGGTCCATGGCGGTGTCGGCCAGGGCGTCGGCCAGGCACTCACTGAACGGACCGTCTACGACAACGACTCCGGCCAGCTCATGAGCGGCTCGCTCATGGACTACGCCCTGCCGCGCGCCGACGTGGTGCCGCACGTCCATTTCGACATGCACAACAGCCTGTGCACGACCAATCCGCTCGGCGTCAAAGGCGCCGGCGAAGCGGGCGCCATTGGCGCGCCGCCGGCCGTGATCAACGCCATCGTCGACGCCATCCATCCGCATACCGGCCTGAAGCATGTCGACATGCCGGTGACTGCGGCGTCGCTGTGGCTTGCCATCGAGGCCAATCGCGGCAAGAAGGCAGCCTGAGCGCAGGAGCAGATCGTATATGGGTGAGCAGAAACAGGACTTGGTGAATGCGCTGGCGCATTCGCTCCAGACCATCGACGACGCCTTCACCGAAGAGATGCGCGAACTGCGCGCGCTCTTCGAGGAAGCCAAGCGGGAAGCCGAGAAGGACGAGCCCAACGGACAGAAGCTCCGTGCCTTGCTGCACGACGCCAACGAGATGGTACGCACCTTCACCATCCTCGATCCGGCCTGGCAGGGCGTGCAGCGCGTTGCCCGCCTGTTCGGCATGCTCTAGCGACGGCCGGACATGAACGATCTCGTCGAAGTCGATCGCGCCGAGATCCATATCCTGGTCGACAATGCGACCGACGGGCTCTCCTCGACACCGATCAATGTCGAGGGCGAGTTCGCCTTCCAAAATCGCCGCGGGTTGCGCGCGTCGTCGGACCGTTGCCTGTGCTGTGCCGTCCACGGCCTGTCCTGCCTGGTCACCGTGGAGCGCGGCTCGACGCGGCATGCCGTGCTGTTCGACAGCGGCCCCGAGGAGTACGCCTTCGAGCGCAATACGACGCGGCTCGGTGTCGAGCTCGGCGATGTCGAGGGCATCGTGTTGTCGCACGGCCACTGGGACCATGCCGGCGCGATGAAGCTCGCGCTGCAGCGCATTCGCGGCGGCAATGGCGGCCGCACCGTTCCCTTCCATGTCCATCCCGGCATGTTTCGCCAGCGCGGCGTCAGGCTGCCCGACGGCGGTGTGCGGCTGATGGACGACGTGCCAAGCATCGCCGAGCTCGAAGGGCTGGGCGCGGAGATCGTCTCGACGACGGCGCCGCAGCACCTGCTCGATGACATGTTCCATGTCAGCGGCGAGATCCCGAGGGTGACGCCGTTTGAACGCGGCCTGCCCAACCAGGTGCGGCGCACCGACGACGGCAGGGGCTGGGAGCCGGACGAACTCTTGATGGACGAGCGGTGGCTCGCGGTGAATGTCAAGGACAAGGGACTGGTGGTGCTGAGCGCCTGCTCGCATGCCGGGATCGTGAACGTGCTCACCCATGCACAGGCGAGCTTTCCCGGCGTGAAGCTGCACGCCGTCCTGGGCGGCCTGCACCTCTCCGGCACCAACGAGAAGATCATCCCCGAGACCGTCGCCGCAATGCGATCGTTCGGGCTGGCGCAGATCGGGGCTGGCCACTGCACCGGCTGGCGCGCCATGGCGGCGCTGGCCCAGGCGTTCGGCGACGATGTCCTGGCACCCTCCGCCGTCGGCAAGCGCTACTGGTTCTAGAGAAGACTAACGCTGCAGGCGCTGCAGGGTCTTGCGCAGCCTGCTCATGGTATCGTCATTGAGAAAGAACGCCCGCTCGCTGCGATAGCTCTCGTAGCGGGCGATCTCGATGGCGCCGACGGCCGCGGCCAGCCGGTCGGCATCGACCTTGCGTTCGAAGGCGCAATGGACCGCCGGTCCGCACTCGTCCTCGACGGTTCGCACGGAGTAGTGGCCCTGCGGCCTGAAAGTGACGATGAGATCGTGCAGGGTACGGGCCATCTCCACGATCGGCCGCCCGGCATCGTCGGCCTGGCAAAGCACGAGGTAGGGACTGATCGTTTCCAGGGTTACGCTGTCGCTCATCTACGACTCAACAAGGATGGTTGGACCTCAACGGCCCAAGGGACGGTAAGTTCCGCCCCTACGCTGTCACAGATGTGGTGTCGCTGGCGTGATAAATGACTAGAGAGACACAGATAGCGGTCACAAATGCATCGCAACCGTTTCGATGTGGTGGCGTTATGCTCTCAGTGAACGCTCTTCAGTCGCGGATGTACCGGCGAAGATCGTTGAGACCCGCTCGGCATGGCCGGTGCGGGTCTTTCACTGTGAGCGCAAATCGGCGTCAGTAGTCCCATTCCATCTTGGCGCCGACACGGCCGGTCGAATCGGCGCCGATATCGCCCTCGAGCTTTACATTGTCGAGGACTTCGATCTGCACGACGCCGCGGCTGGAATTGCCCGAAGCGCCCTGCTTGGCGCCGACATAGATACCGGGCGCCACGTAGCGGCCAGCCTCGATCGACACCGACGAGCCCCCCGAGCCACTGCCGCTGTCGGTGCCGACGGTCAGCCGGTCGAGCCCCAAACCCTGGCGGATGCGTCCCATGAAGCTGCTGCCCGGCGACTGACCGGTGAGCTCGGCAAGGGCACCGGCGATCTGCACCAGCTCGAAGGCGCTGAGGCTCGAGGCCGGCTTGCCGAAGATCAGCAATGCCATGGCCTCGTCGGCCGGCAGCGAGGGCGATGAGCTGATCGCGATGACCGGCGCCCGCGAGGTGCCCGAGATGGTGATGGTGATGGTCGTCTGCTGCACGACGGTCGAGGCGACGAAATCGAGGCTGGGGTCGATCGTATTGAGATTGTCGAGGGCGACCAGGCCGCGCGTGAAGTTGAGCTTGCGCCCGCCCAGGGTGAAATCGCCACGCCTCATGTTCAGCCCACCGATCACCGTCGGAGCGGCGGCCGTGCCGCCGACCTGGAACTGGCCCGACATTTCGGCATCGAGGCCACGGCCACGCACGAAGATCGCTTGCGGGGCGCTGATGGCGAGCGCGAGCCGGATCGGCATGGCCGTCGGCGGTGGCTCCTCTTTCTTTGTCTTCTCGAGCTTGACCGGGGCCGGCGGCGGCGCGCCGGGCTTGTTGATTTCGCGGACCTGCAGGGTCGGAAAATCGATCGATTGGGCGGCGCCGACAGAGATCTCCGCGCGGTCGATGGTAATCGGGCCGGAAACGTCGATGCCGCTGGAGGTCGACCCGGCGATCTTGATGTTACTCGACACTGTCGCAACCAGGTCCGGCCTGTTCACGAGCAATGCCCGCTGGCTGCCGACCGTCAGATCGAAAGCGGGTCCCTGGTCGGGGTCGAGCCGCACCGTACCGCTCGCCGTCACCGCACCGCTGCGGCCCGTCTGGAAGGTGAAACGCTGGATCTGCACGGTGTCGCCCTGTAGGGCGAGCCGCGCCTCGCCATTGCCGAGACGCAGGCCGGCCTCGGGCATGGCGAGTGCCGCGTTCGACAAGTCGACCGTGCCGCTGCCGGTCACGCGCGAGCCCGCGATCTCGAAGGTGAGATTGGGCCGCAACGTGCCGCTGAGACCGCGGATGCTGTTGCCGGCGAGCGGCGCAAACGGCGCGATGTCGACGGTTCCGCCGATGGTCGCGTTGCCGGCCAGCGCCGCCCGGCCCTGCGGCAAGGTCGCCTGGCCCTTCAAGGTGAGATTGGTCGACCCACCGGCCGTGACGCGCGCATCGAATGCCGCCTGCTGGCCGGCCAGCGACGCCGTCCCCTGCAGGGCGATCGGCGGCACCAGAGACGTATCCGGCAGGCGTGCCCGCACGCCGGCGGCATTGTACGTCGCCTCGATGCGCGGCGCGGCCATGGGCCCCTGCACGCGCACGCGGGTGTTGAGCGTGCCTTCGAGATTGGTGCCGGGCGCGAAGGCTTCGACCAGGGAGAGCGGTAGTGCTGCCAGCTCGACCTGGAAATCGCTGGCTGTCGGGTCGAGCGTGCCACCGGCCGTCAGCCGGCCGCCGCCCAGCCGCAGGTTGGTCGGATCGATCCTGATGCGCTCGCCGGTGACTCGTATCTTGGTGGGCGCCGCGAGGGTCAGCGGTATGCGATCGTAGCGGCCATCGAAGCGCTGCAGGGCGACGAGGATCTCCTCACCCACCATCTCCATCCGGGCGGCGAGATTGGCGGACGTGCTGCCGTTCGCCTGCAGGGTGACGTCGAGACCTGGCTTGCCGCCTTTGGCCGTCGCCGTCAGTCCATTGACGCCCGATACCCCAGCCAGCCGATTTGCCGTCAGGGTCAGGTCGGCCCGCGCATCGCCCATCGGCTCGTCGATCGTGCCACCGAGAGTGAGTGCGCCGACACCGATGCCGCCGCTGCGGATGTCGGCACCCTGCACGCGAACATCGAGACGGCCCGCCGGCGACGCGGGATCGGCCTTCACTTCGGCCTCCAAGGAGCCGGCGATCTCGGTACCGATCAGTGGCGCCAGATCCTGCAGGCGCGCCATGCCGATCCTGGCGTGCCCGGAGGTGCGTGCCTCGGTGACGGCGAGATCCACGACGTCGAGCACGGCACTCGCCCAGCTCCCCTTGAAGGATGGCACGGTCAGGCCGCCCGAGGCGTTGCGCGCGAAGCTACCGTTCAAGGTCAGGGCCTGGCTAGCAACATCGCCACTGGCCTCGACTGTGCCGCTCACCGCACCTGCTGCATCGAGCGCCGCCGTCGCCGAAAGATCGAGCTTCTGGGCCTTGAGCTGCTGATGGGCGATATCGCGCAGGGCCGCGGTCAGCTTCACCTCGGTGTTCTCGCCGCTGAGCGCGATCGTGGCCTTCGCCGAGGCTGTCCCCGCGACATCAGCACCAAGGGCGGCGAGCTTGGGCAGGTCGAGCGAGAGATCGAGCGTTCCCGTCTTGCCTCGGCCACTGCCTTCGATGCCGAAAGCGCCGCCTTCGCTGGCCACGCGCACGCCGCGCAAGGTCCAGGTCTCGTCGCGCTTCAAGCTGGCACTGCCGCCCAGCGACACCGACGACGCGAGATCGCGCGGCACATTCGGCACACCAAGGTCACGCAGCGCGCCCTGCCAGGTGAGCGCCAGATCGCCCTTGTCGCTGGTCGCCGAGAGATCGAGCGCGGCGTTGCCGACGAGATCGCGGCCGGCGAGCGCCGAGTACGGCGCCAGGCTGGGCAGGTTGAGCGTCACCTTGGCCTGGGCGCGATCGGTTGCGGGGACGTAGCTACCCGCCGCCGTCACCGAAACCGGTGCCGACGTGACGTTGAGTGTTTCGAGGGTCAGTGTGCCATCGCGCAACGCGGCGCGGCCATCGATCACGACCTTGCCGGGCGGCGGCAGCCGCGGATCGATCGCCGCGATCGAGATGTCCTCGGCGCCGCCGTTCAGCAGCACCGTGCCGCGCGGCGTCTTGGCCAGATCGGCGATGTCGGCCTTCGTCTCCAGCCGCAGCCCCCGCCAGCTTGCCCCGGCCAACAGCGGCGCAAACGGTCCCGGCTCCGCGGCCTCGACGGTGGTCGTGGCCTGCAGGCGATCGGCGGTGCGGTCGTAGCGGCCGGTGGCAACGACCGCCAGCGGGCCGAGCGCGAGGCGCGCTTCACGTAGGGCCACGAGCTTGTCGTCGACGGATGCAGTCGCGGTGAGCGTGAGCGGCCCGCGCAACGCATCGGTCAGCGGCCCTTTAGGCAGGCCGGGCCCGGCCGCGTCGAGGCGCAGCTCGACTTCGGTCGCCTTGTCGCGTGGTTGCCAGGTCGCCTTGCCCGTCGCCGTCACGGCGTCGGCAGCCGACACCGAGAGGTCGGCATTGCCGGCGCGGGCGTCGCCCTTGACAGTGAGCCGCGTCGCCACGCCATCGAGGTCGGGTCGCTGCAGGAGTGCGGCAGCGACGCCGCCCTTGCCTTCGTCGAAGGTCACACTGCCATCGACCGTCTGGCGGTTGGCGTCGAAGCGCAGATCGACGCCGAGGCGCCCCATGGGGCCGTCGATGCGGTTGCCGTCGAGCTTCAGCCGGCCCTCCGCGAGGTCGGCCGGCAGCAGCGCGTTGCCGGAAAGCTTCCAGCGTGAATCGACTTGCGCCAGGGCGGCGCCGAGATGCAGCTCGTCGACCGAAAGAGTTTGGAGGTCGACGCCGACGGGCAGCTGCAGCGTGCCCGACTTGCCGGTCGCAGGGGCGGGTTCGGCCTTGGTCGACTCCGGTGCCCGCGCGACGTCGATGCGGCGCGCCGCGACGGTATCGATGCGCAGCCGTCCCCCGAGCAGCGACAGGAACGACCAGCGCAGTTCGGCGTCTTCGACCGTGAGCCACGTTCCCTGCCGGTCGGCAAGCTCGATGCGGGCGATCTTGAGGTCGGTCGGAACGAAGCCGCTCAAGCCCTGCAGGCTGAGCTTGCTGTCCGGCGAGGAGGCGAGATCGGAGACGAGCGACGCGACGGCAGCTTGCACCGGCGGCAGCTGAAGCGCCGCGAACGCCGCCGTCAGGGTCACGACGACGCCACCGGCAGTCCAACCAAGGATACGTACGATCCGCATCAGAAGGCCTGTCCCAGGCTGACATAGACGCCAAACGGCGGATCACCCTCGCGCCGGTTGAGCGGAATGCCGACGTCGAAGCGGATCGGGCCGAAGTCCGTATAATAGCGCACGCCGGCGCCGGCGCCGACACGCGGCGCAAACAGCGAAAAGTTCGGCAGATAGTCGGGATAGGCGCTGCCGGCGTCGATGAAGGCGACCGCCCCGAAGGATTGCCCGATGCGCTGGCGCAGCTCGACGCTCGCCTCGATGACGCTGGCGCCGCCCAGGGGATTGTTGAAGGCGTCGCGCGGGCCGGCACTCTGATAGACGAAGCCGCGGACCGAACCGCCGCCACCGGCATAGAACAGCTTGTCGGGCGGAATGGCGTTGATTTTGGTTGCGGGTTCGGTGCCGAACGAGGCGCGCGTCGCCAGCACGGTGCGGCCGGGCTCACCGAGATCGAGGTAGCTGCGGCCAGTCAGCCGCATGACGGTGAAGAAGTTGCCGGAAGGACCGGTGTCCATCCAGGGCGTGATGTCGAGCTGCAGGCGATAGCCGCGCGTCGGGTCCATATCACTGTTGGCTTTGTTGTAGAGGACCGTCAGCGGGATCCCGAGCAGCTGGTAGTCCTGGGTGATGCCGTTGCGCGTGATCTGGGAGAATTCGCCGGCCAGCCCGTAGCGTACTTGCAAGGATTTGGAGAACGTCCGGTCGAAACCAGCACCGAAGATGACGCCTTTGCGTGTATAGGCCGGGAGCACTTCGCGGAGCACCGCCGCCTCGGCCCGCAAGTCCTGCCCTGCGAGCCACCAGTCGGGCTTGCGGAACGCCGCACGGAACGCAAAGCCCGTGTCGGTGACCGCGTCGCCCTGGCCGATATGGTTGATCTCCGCCGACAGCCGCAGGCTTTCGGCCTGGCCGAACAGGTTGCGATGAACCCAGAACCCGTCGACCGCGATGCCGAGCTGCGTCTCGTAGCTGATGCCGAAGCCGATGGAACGCTGCGGCCGGTCGGCGAGATCGACATCGATCGGCAACTCGCCATTGGCATCGAGGCCGGTTGCCGGCCGGATGCGGACGGCATTGAACACGCCGAGCGATGTGAGCTTACCGCGCAGCTCGTCGACCTTGGCCGGCGTATAAGGTTCACCCTCCTTGAAGGGCACGCGGCGTTGCAGCCAGACTGTGTCGATCTTCTCCGTGCCCGAAAAGTGTACCGGTCCCATGCGCGCGGTCGGGCCGCTTTCGACGATGAACGTGACGTCGGCTTCGCGCGTGGCGTGATCGACCACGACCTCGCGATCCTTGACCGCCGCAAGGGCATAACCCTGCTGGCGCAACTCCGTGAGCAGCTTGTCCTGGGCACCGATGATCGCCCCGGCATCGGCGGGATCGCCCGGGGCGATGCCGAGCTTGGCACGATCGATGTCGGGCAGCGACGTCGCCGAGCCGGGGGGCCGAATGGCCAGTTGCCCGATGCGATAGCGTGGGCCGGTCTTGACATCGAAGGCGAAGGCGACCGTATCGCCTTCCGGCTTGGCTTCGATCGCGTCGAGGGCAGCGGCATCTGCGATCGGTCGCCCGTCGACCGTCGCACTCACCTCGGCATCGTAGAAACCGCGCGACCGCAGCGCGCCAGTCATACGCGACAGCATCGCTTGGGCGCCCTGCAGCAGGGACAGGCCGTCGCCGGTCAAAGGCTGGCTCTTGTCGGTGCTTTCGACGAGGGACTTGAGGTCGGCCTGCATGCCCTCGTCGCCGGACATGGTGAGATCGACCTTGCCCGTTCGCGCCTCGGCAATTCCGCCGAACGATGCCCAAAGCATCATCACGAGCGCCATCTTGCCCACCAGGCGCGCAATTTTACTCTTGCCCGACACGGCGCGGTGTGGGGAGCGGACCGTTATCACGATTACACAACGCCCCAGCTGACGTTTGGATGCAAGGCCTTAGTATGCAGAGACGACATGAAAGACGTCAGTGAAGAATTTCGTCTTCAGGCGATAATGGAATCGGGAGAAGCTTCAATGGCCAGAATGACGCGCCTCGCTGCGCTGGGCACGACGATTGCCATTCTCGGCGCGAGCCTCGCCTTTCTCAACGGCGGACAGATTGCAGCTCATGCTCAAATTCCGTGGCAGCAGTACGAGGGACTGACTTCCCTCGAGATCCCGTTCGCCAACGGACCGATCTCGGCCGAGCATGTGCCCCAGGTCTGGCTGAAGCTTCGCGGTGCCGAACCGCGCTGGTTCGGCATGGATACCGGGTCGACCGGCATCGTCACGTCGGCGGAGCACTTCGTGCCTGGCGCGGGTGACGTGCCGCAAGGTCCCGGACGTCTCGTCTACAACAGCAGCGGTCGCGTCCTCAACGGCGAACGCTACCTGACGGATGTCACGATCCAACGCGATGCCCACACACCTGTCGCGACGGCGCGGGTGCAGGTGCTGCGCGTCACTCACATCACCTGCCTGGAGCATGCCCGCGACTGCCGGCCCGAACAGAACCCGCGCCGCGTCGGATTCATGGGGATTGGCTTCGATCGCGGCAGTGCGCAGGGCACGGCGGCCGAAACGGCACCGCGCAATCCCTTCGTCAATCTCGTGTCGCTCGCGTCAGGCCAGCCGCCAAGCAGCGTCCGACCGGGCTACGTGGTCACCCGCACCGGCGTGCATCTCGGCATGACGCCGGCCCTCACGCGCCATATGGCGTTCATAAAGCTCGCCCCCAAGGCCAGCCCTTCCGGCGAACCCGACTGGGCCGGCACGCCGATGGAAGTCGTCGTCGACGGCCGGCGGGGGCACGGCACCCTGCTGATGGATACCGGCATCGACTACATGTTTCTGTCGCCGCCGTCGGGCACCGCGCTTCGCCGCGGACACGTCGCGCCGGAAGGCACGCGCCTTGCGATCTACCTGCCCGATCGCCGCCAGCCACAGCCTGTGTCCTACGACCTGGTCGTCGGCCGCCGCGGCAACCCGCTCCATCCCGCCAAGGTCGAGGTCGTCCACGACAGCGGTGTCTTCGTGAATACCGGGCGCATGTTCCTGCAGGGCTTCGACTATCTCTACGATGCCGCCGGCGGCTATGTCGGCTTCGGCTGGAACGGCCGCGTCAGCCCCGACTATGGCGGTGTCACGCCGGGCCTGTCGGCCGCTCGTTAGCGCGCCTATCGGCGCATCTTGGCGAGTTCGAGACTGCACTGGTCATCGAACAGTGAGCCCCATTGATTCTTGAAGTCGGGGCGCGCCACCGTCGTCGTCGACAGGCGCTCCCCCGAGAGGGTTCCGGAGAAAGTACCGCTGAAACTTCGGGTTGGATTGGGAACCGTCCATTTGATGCTGGCCGAATAGCGATTGCCACTGATCGTCATCAGAAAAACCGTGCCGTCGGCTGTGCCTGTGGCCGCCTGTCCGCCGGTCGCTGATAGATCGACGGGCAGGCCGCTATTGGACCAGCTGTTGCATCTGACGCGACCCACCCAGCGCGCCGTGTCGATCGGCGGCGGCGCGGCCGCGCTCGATGGGATGGGCTTCGCCACCTGTGGCGCTGCTCCTGCGAGCGTGAGCGCCGCGGCACCGCTGATGCCGACGCCGGAAAGCTGGAGCTGCAGCCGCCCCTCACCAGCCTTACCCTTCACGGACATCGGCAAGCGCTGGCAGGCCGCATCGAAAATTGTCGCATTGCCCGAGATGTCGCCGGTCGGCGACAGGCGCACCGCGATCGGCGCGTTGCCGCAGACAATGCTGCTCAAGGTACCGTTTCCGGAATTGCCCACAACTTGCAGCGTCACGCCACGCGGACCGCTGTCGCCGGGTCGCATCCCGCTCTGGTCGAAGGTGCCGCGGTAGGAACCGTCGAACGTCGCGCTCCCGGCGGGTGGCTCCGCCGGCGTGGATACGACCGATGTGGGCGCGACCGCCGCGGGATGCGCCTTCGCTTCCTCCGCCTTGCGAGCGAACTCGGCCTCGGCGCGCCTCCGCTCGGCCTGCGCCCGGATCAGCGTTTCGTCGGCCTTGCGCTTGGTTTCCGCCTCGATCGCCGCTTTGCGGCGGGCGTCCTGCTCCGCCTGCTTCAGGGCCGCGATCTCGACTTCGGCCTTGTGTTGGGCCGCCTCGGCTTCAGCGCGCTTCGCTGCGGCGTCGGCTTCGCTCCGCGCCTGCTGACGGCTCGCGTCGATTTCTGCCCGCAAGCGAAGCAACTCCTGTTCGGCTTTCTCGAGCTGCTGCTGAGCCTGCTGGAGATTGGCGTCGGCCTGCCGTTTGGCCGCCGTGTCGGCCTCGGCCCGACGCATGGCCTCCTCCTCGAGCCGGCGCTTTTCGACAGCAGCAGCCTCTGCTGCACGGCGCTCGGCCAGGAGGCGCTCGAGATCCTCCGTCCTGAGATCCTGCAGCGACAGCGCCGGAGATGATGGCCGGAACGTCGTCACGAAATAGGTGCCGCCGCCAGCCAACAGCAAGGCAAGTGCCGCACCGGCGAGATAACTGCCCGCGGACAGGCGGCCACGTTGCGTTCGCGCCGGCGTCGGGGGCACGCGAGAGGATGACCGCGGTCGCATCACGACCGTCTTGTCGGGATCTCCGGACGCAAACACCGTACGCCAATCTGCGATCGATTGCGGGCGGTCGGAGGCGCGTACGGCAAGCCCCGCATCGAGGCCCGCAAGAAGGCCGGGCGGAAAGTCGGCGCCGGCCTGCCGCGCGATCGGCTCACAATGGTCTTCCAGGGCGCGGTCGATGGAACTGGGCGGCGCCTTGCCGGCAATCGCATGATAGAGCGTCGCGGAGAGCCCGTAGATATCCGTCCAAGGCCCCTGCCCCGCGGCGCTCATCTGCTCGGCGGCCGCGTAGCCCGGCGTGAAGACCGCCGTCATGGTCGCCGTTTGACCGGCCATCGCCGCACGTGCTGCGCCGAAATCGATCAGGGTCGGATGACCCTGATCGTCGAGCATGATGTTGGACGGCTTGATGTCGCGATGCAGGAAGCCCGCATCGTGAACCTGTTCGAGACCATCGAGCAGCGTCCACAGGATCCGGCCGACAACGTGTGGCTCCAATCGGCCCCTTCGACTCAACCACCGATCCAGTGTTTCGCCGCCCAGAAGCTCCATGACGATGTAGGCCGTGCCGTTCTGCTCCAGGAAGTCGAAGACCCGCACGATGCCCGGCGCACGATGGAGCGTTGCCAGCGTCCGGCCTTCGGCGACGAAGCGGTCGCGACCCTTGGCGAAATCGTCGAAGACCCTGGTCGAGCGCGGCGACACGGTCGATCCGTGCCGGCGTACTGCGAGCGATGTCGGCAGGAATTCCTTCAGGGCGACTTCGCGACCGAGCTGGGAGTCGAAGGCCCGGTAGGTGATGCCGAAGCCGCCTTGGCCCAGGACGGCCAGCACCTCGTACCGTCCGATCTTCGTGCCCGTCGGCAGGGCCACGAAATCGACGTCCGACGCGTCGTCCTTGTCGGGCCTGACTTCGACCATGCGCCGAACGTACCCCCAATGACCGGAAGGCTATGTTGCAGGCCGCATGCGCGCAAAGAAAAAGTTGCGGGCGATATCGGAGGCCACCGCCCGCCCGCCATTCTCGTCACGAAACGACAGGCCTTCCGACGCCGCTCTCCACCGGACGGGCGCGCAATGGACTATTTCGCGCTAGGATTCCTCGTCCGCCACGATTAGGGATCAACGCCATGCCGACGCACGACCTCGCCGCTCTTTGGGAAGCCCACTGTCGTTACGAGTTCGAGACCCGCGACGTCGACGCCACGATGGCGACCATGGTCGAGGCCCCTTACGTCAACCACGTGCCGACCCTGACGGGCGGCGTCGGCCACGACCAGCTCAAGCGCTTCTACAAGTATCACTTCATCGGCGGTAACCCTCCGGACACCGCTCTCACGCCGGTGAGCCGGACGATCGGCACCGACCAGATCGTCGACGAGATGATCTTCAGCTTCACCCATACCAGCGAAGTCGACTGGATGCTGCCGGGCGTCGCCCCGACCGGACGTCGGGTCGAAGTGCCCCTGGTCGCCATCGTGCGCTTCGTGGACGGCAAGGTCGCGCACGAGCACATCTACTGGGATCAGGCCTCGGTGCTCGTCCAGGTCGGGCTGCTCGAGCCCAAGGGCCTGCCGGTGGCCGGCATCGAGACGGCCCGCAAGGTGGTGGACAAGACCCTGCCCAGCAACGAGATGATGCCGCGCTGGAGCAGCAGCGCCGGCAAGCCCCTGTAGCACTCCGCAGAGCATCGAGACGTCAGCATGATCCGACTGCTGCACCGGGCCATCGTCGGCACCATCAGGCGCCTGCCTCTGCGCGCGGCCCGGTTCGCCTTCCGCGGCTACGATAAGGTGTTGCGCATGCTCGGCCCTGACCATGTCGCAACGACATTCTTCGGCGCCCGGATGCACTGCGACCCCACTGACCTTATCCAGCGGATGATCCTGCATTTCGGTGTCTGGGAGCCCGACGTGTCGCGGGTCATCGAGCAGAACCTCAAAAGCGGTGACGTCTTCGTCGATATCGGCGCCAACATCGGCTACGACACCCTGCTCGCGTCGCATCGCATCGGCCGTGCCGGCCAGGTCGTGGCGATCGAAGCCTCGCCCCGCTCCTTTGCCCTTCTGCAGCGCAATCTCGCCCTTAATGCCGCCTCGGTGAACGTGCGCGCCGTCAACATCGCGGTCGCCGAGACGCCGGGACGGCTCGACCTCTACGAAATCCATGACGGCAATATCGGCGCTGCCACGACTCTCGCCTCTCGGGGCGGCACGCGCATGGCTTCGGTGGAGGCAGCGCCGCTGGACGAGATCCTGACGGCCGACGAGATGCAACGGCTCAGGCTCATCAAGATGGATATCGAAGGGGCGGAGCCGCCGATCCTGCGCCATATCCTCGACCGCCTCGCCATCTATCCGCCGACCATGGACATCGTCGTCGAAGCGAGCCCCCAGGACGATGCGGCCGCCTGGCAGGACGTCTTCGACCGCCTGGGCACGGCGGGCTTCTCCGCCTGGGCGATCGACAACGAATACGAGCTCGACTGGTACCTGCGTTGGCGCCATCCCATGGCGTTGCGCCGCCTCACCACAATGCCGGCCCGTCAGCAGGACATTCTCTTCACCCGTCGCTAACTTCCATCCTCGCCGGCTTTACGAGCCATCGTTTGCGACCCGGCGACGCCCTGCAGGGCTCGGACGATGGTCATCATCAGCCCGGCACAGCCCTTCTCGATCAGGTCGAGGGCACGGGCATACTCGCCGGCCGAACCGCCGTACGGATCGACAATGTCGACGACGCGCGCCCGTTCGACATGGCGCATGAGAAGCTGCGGCCGATCGGTGTAACCGGCGGGCGCCATCCAGCGCAGCGCGGCCAGGATGGTGCGATCCATGGCGATGACGTGGTGATAGCGCGCCAGGTCGTCCGGCTGCAGCGGCCTGACCGGCGTGGCGTCGAACGCATAGCCGCGCCGTTCGGTCACCTCGCGGGCCAGCAGCGAGGGCTGCTCGCCGGCATGGCCGTCGAACGTGCCGGCGGCGGCAACCTCGAAGAAACGCTCGATGTTTGCGCGCCGGACGAAGGTGCGGAACACACTCGCCGCCATCGGTGCCCGGCAAATGCCGCCGGTGGAGATGAAGAGAACGCCGACCGTCATCGGCCGGCCCCGCCGGGAGCGTTCGCCGGCAGCTCGATCTGGAAGGTCGCCCCGCCCTCACCGGGTTCGAGGGTCAGGCTGCCACCGGCATCACGGACAATGCCGTAGGCAACGGCAAGGCCGAGGCCGGTGCCCTGTCCCTCGGGCTTGGTCGTGAAGAACGGCTCGAAGATGCGATCGCGCACGGCCTCCGGGACGCCCGGACCGTTGTCCGAGACCCGCACGATAAGCCGGCCGTCGGGGCGCCGGGTCGTCGAAACGACGACTTCCCTGTCCTGGCGAGGCATCTCGGCGAGAACATCACGGGCATTGCCGAGAATCGCCACCAGCACCTGCTCCACCAGAGGCTGATGGCCGGTCATCGTGAGCGGTTCGTCCCCCAGCCTCTCCTGCACGGCGATACCGGTGGCGCGATAGCGCTGCGCCGTCAGGGCGATCGCGCCACGACAGGCGTCGCGCAAGTCGAAGAGCTTCGGCCCCTCGCGCGTGGTCCGGCTGAAGATGCGCATGCGTGAGATCACGGCTGCCGCGCGATCGACCTGCACCATGATCCGGTCGAGCTTGGTGGTGGCGAAGTCGCGGAATTCCTGATCGGACATCGTCGGCAGCGGCTCGCCTGCGTCTTCGTCGTCCACCCCCACCGGTTCGGGTTCGGACCGCGCCTCCGCCAGCGCGTTCTGGGCGGCCATCCGGATCACGTTCAACGGCTGGCTGAGCTCGTGGGCGATGCCGGTCGTGATCTCCCCCAGGGTGACGAGCTTGCCCGACAGGGCGATGGCGCGCTCGGCCTGATGGCGAAGCGTTTCGTCGTGACCGACCAGGACCACGCACTCCCCGCTATCGGGCAGCGACTGGCGCGACAGCGAGAAGCGCAGCCGGCGCGTCTGGTCGCCCGACAGGACCAGCCTGAGATCGACCTCCGCCGTCGGCGCCTGGCCGTTGACGAACATGAGGAGCGGCTCGACTCCCTCGAGTGCCGGATTGTAGAGCGCATCCGTCACGACACCGTCGTTGCCCGCTCCAAGCAGCCGCCGGAACAGCGAATTGGCATGAATGACCTTGCCTTGCCGATCGACCACGGCCGTCATGGCCGTCGGCGTATCGACGATCGCGGCGAGCACCTGCCGCTCGGACGCTTCGCGCGCGGCGGTCTTGGTCTGCTCGATCAGCCGCGCCATGCGCAGGCCGGCCAGGATCGTGAGTGCGGTCAACAGGAGGCCGATGGCGACGATCAGCAGGTTGCGATCGCGCCAGGGCGCGAGGAAGGTGCTTTCCCCGATCGCCACTGTGACGTAGGCAGGCAGGTTCGCCAATCGGGCGGCGACGACGATGCTTGTGGAACCGCTTCCGGAAAAGGCCGGGAAGTCTCCGTGCGTAAGCACGGCTTTGCCGGACTGTCCGCTTTCGACCAGGCGCTGCAAGAGCGTCTGGTCGAAGCGCGCTCCCAGCTTCTGGTCGGGCAGGCTGGTGGCGAGCAAGGTTCCGTCGTCCCGGAAGAGCGCCACGGAACTGTCGGGACCAAGCGCCATCTGCTGGTAGAAGGTGGCGAAGAAATCCGCCTCCAGGCCGACGGCGACGACACCGAGCAAGGTCCCCGTCGGCGATACGATCTTGCGGGAGATGAAAAAACGTGGCTGGCCGCTCAAGCGGCCGTACGAGGTCGCGCTGAGCGTCGGGGCATTGGGCTCGATCGCCATTCTGAACGCTTCCCGATCGGCGACGTTGCCGGCGGTCGGTGGCCAGACCCGCGTTGCGTTTACGACGTCGCCGTTGGCAGCGATGATCAGGGCAACGCCTATCTGCGGTTGCCCGACGATGCGATCGCGCATGATGTCGAAAAAGCGCTTCTGGCCCATGACCTCGCGGAACTGCTGTTCCGTCTGGATATGTTCCTCGTTGATCCAGTGGACCATGCTCTTCACGATCAGGTCGGCCGACCCCTGGGTCTGGCTGGCGTGCGCGGCGACCGCGAGGGCAATGGTCTCAGCCGACGCCTTCGAGCTGTCGACAGCGCGCTGGTAATTGTGCTCGATGACCAGCCACACCATGCTCCAGACCAGCAGGATGTGCAGGATACAGCCCGTGACGGTACGGCGAAGGCTTCCCGAGCCTTCCAGCGGGCTCGAGCCAGGACGGGGCACCGACTGCTCGCCATCTCGATTTGACCGTCCCGACGACACCGTCACCCCCGACATATGGCGCTCTTGGGCGCCGGTACCCACAAAAACCCCCGGCCGGACGCCGCGCCACCCTTGCAGAGTGTACCTCGAAGCAGGCAGTTTGGGGCCTGCGTCGTACCATGATCGTCTCCGTTTTGGACGCTGAACCATTGCACCGAAAGGAAGCCCGCCGTTCATGACAAGCCACCCTGCCCGGCAGCCTCGCGACGCCGATGCGCTGGTGGTCGATGACGATTCGGCAGCCGTCGAGGAGCTGATCGAATGCCTCGCCAAGGCCGGGCTTTCCTGCCTGTCGGCCGGTAATGGCGGACAGGCGCTGCAACTGCTCGCCGAGGGCCATCGCGTCAAGGTTGTGGTGTCCGATCTGCGCATGCCGGAGGTGGCGGGCCTGGAGTTCGCCGGCCGGCTCGCCAAGCTCGCCGAGGGCAGTCGCCCGGAAGTGATCTTCGTGAGCGGTCATGCCGGTTTCGACGATGCCGTGGAAGCGATCCGGCTGGGCGCCCGGGACCTTCTCACCAAGCCGGTCGACGGGCCTCGCCTGGTGCGGGCGGTGAAAGCGGCCCTGCTGGTTCGACAGGCCCGCGAACGCGCGGCACCAGTCGCGGAAACGGTCACCGGTGGACCGCTCGATCGCAAGCGTACCGCCCTCAAGGACATGCGCTCGATGCGCAAGATGCGCAGCCAGCACTTCCCGACCGAGCTCTTCTCGGATCCGTGCTGGGAAATGCTGCTCGATCTCTACGACGCGCGCCTGGCCGGTGCCGAAGTTACGGTGACGAGCCTGGGTGTCGCCTCGGGCGTTCCCCTGACGACGGCACTGCGCCGCATGGACCAGCTGACCGAGCATGGGCTGATCGAGCACGTCAGCGACGCCGGAGACAAGCGGCGCACCATCGTCCGCCTGAGCCAGGAAGGCCTCGACGCCGTCGAACGCTTCTTCGACACCTACCTCAACCGCAAGGCAAACTGACCTGGCGCGGCTTGTGCATGGATGCGGCCGGTTGGGCGGTTTCATTCGTACGGAAACGCACTGTGTCGGCTGACCGCAAAAGCCGTGATCGCTCCAATCCGGAAGCGATCCGTCGTGAAAGTTTAACCGAGATCGTTTCTATTCGAGACACATGTTTGAAGGCAGTTCGAGCGTCGAAGCCTCCCTGACGGATGTCCTCATCATCGAGGACGATCCCACGCAGGCTGAGGAACTCGCCTGCTATTTGCGCCGGGCGCGGCTCAAGGTCGAGGCCACGGTGAGTGGATCGCTGGCTATCCATACCGTTGCCCGCTTGCGCCCAAAGGTCGCCCTGATCGACTATAATCTGCCCGACCTGGACGGCGTCACCGTCGCCGAACGCATCAAGCGCCTGAGCCCGGGAACGGCGATGATCCTGATGTCCGGCCGGATCGACGGCCTCTCGGACCTGACTCTTGCCAGCATCGGCATCTTCACCTTCATGAACAAGCCGGTGGCGCTCGGCTCATTGCGCAGTGCCGTCCTGAAACTGATCCGGACCACGACGCAGACCGGCCTGCCGCCGCTCCTGCCGAAGAAGCGCCTGCTCCCCTTCCCCTTCGTTCCGTTCAGTGTTTCCCGAAGCGGCGCTTAGATATTCGCGTTTGAATACCGGCAATTCTTGACGGGCTTGGCCGTCAGGCATTCACTTCGTGCTGTTCTCCGGCGACGGATGTCGCCTGACGACGCGTGGAGTGACGGTGCGGATTCTTCTTGTCGAGGATGACGAGGACCTCAGGACGGAAATTCGCGAGTATCTCCAGCGCCGTGGCCATGAAGTCACGGCGTGCGGATCGCTCCGCGAAGCGCAGTTGGTCGCCCACCGCCTTGCCGCCAGCGGCGCGTTCGCCGATGTGGTCGTTTGCGACGTGAACCTGCCCGACGGCAATGGAGCTGAGTTCTACGCCTCCATGGCCGATCAGTTTCCCGCGTGCCACTGGGTCCTGATGTCGGGCGCCCACGATGTCGACCGCATCGAGGCCCTTCAGGCCGGAAGCAGGCGACCGCGCTGCACCGTCGTCGAGAAGCCGATGTCGCTCAGGACCCTGAACAGCGTCCTCAGTAGGACGTGATTGACGGGAAATCTGCATTTCCGTTTAAATAAGTTTCAGGTGTAGGGCGAACTTCATATGTTCGCGGCGTGCCGCTCTGGGGTGGGCGACGCCAGGAGGAGCTGGTCGACGTGCAAAAGCGTCAGACCGCAGGTAATTGTTTGCCGTCTCCCGGCGGTTTCACCGACCGGCCGGAGGAGCTTGCGTTGCTGTCCCGAACGCCGCCGCCCGACTTGCCCAGGCCCTCGCCCCTTCTTCAGCACTTCATCGCCGGCTTGTCGGACTATGCGATCTTCACCCTCGATACCGAGGGCCGGGTCGCGGACTGGAACGAAGGCGCCCGCGCCATGACCGGCTACGAGGCCCACGACGTGCTGGGTCAATCCTGCGCCATATTCTATTCGGCCGAGGATGTCGCAGCGGGCCTCCCGGCCCAGGCACTTTCCGTGGCCGCCGCCGAGGGACGTTGCGAGACGAGGGGGCTGCGTGTCCGCCGCGACGGCAGCCTGTTCACGGCCGAAACGGTGCTGACGGCCGTTCGCGGCGCCGATCGGCAAATCCTGGGTTACGGCGCGATCACCCGCGACGTCAGCGAACACGCCGCCCTGCAGGAACGGCTGAGCGCCAGCGAACGCCGGTTGCGTTCGCTGGTGGATACCGTTCTCGACACGCTGGTCGACGGACTCATCATCATCGACAGCAAGGGAACCATCCAGGTCTACAACCGGGCTTGCGAAAAGCTGTTCGGCCACGCCGCCGCCGAAGTGATCGGCCAGAACATCAAGATGCTGCTGCCCGTCGCGCTGCGCTCCGGACACGACCAGTTCCTGCAGAACTATCTCGACACCGGCATCCGCAAAACCATCGGGCGCCCCCGCGAAGTGCCGGGATGCCGCAAGGACGGCTCGACCTTCCCGATGCATCTGGCGGTCGGCGAGACGATCGTCGGCGGCGAACCGATCTATGTCGGCGTGATCCACGACCTGACCGAGCGCAACCGCACCGAGAACGAACTGCGCCAGGCGCAGAAAATGGAGGCGGTCGGCCAGCTGACCGGCGGCATTGCCCATGACTTCAACAACATCCTGATGGTCATCCTGGCCAACGTCGACACCATCATCGACGACGAAGCCGTACCAAAGAGTGCCCTCGACCGCGTTCATCAGATCGACCGGGCCGCGCAACGCGCCGCGGAGCTGACCCGTCAGCTCCTCGCTTTCTCGCGCAAGCAACCTCTGAGGCCGTTGCTCACCGACCTCAACGACATCGTGACGTCGACGGTGCGCCTGATCCGCCGCACGTTCGCCGAGGATATCACTGTCGAGACGGCCCTCGCCCGCGACCTCTGGACGACCAGCATCGATCGCACGCAGCTCGAAGCAGCGCTGGTCAATCTCTGCATCAACGCACGCGATGCCATGCCTCAGGGCGGCAAGCTGCTGCTGCAGACGGCCAATGTCGCTCTCGATGAGGACTACGTCGCCGAGAACCCCGACGCCGCCACCGGCGAGCAGGTCATGATCGCCGTCACAGACACCGGCGCCGGCATCGCACCGGAGAACCTCGACAAGGTCTTCGAGCCGTTCTTCACGACCAAGGAGGTCGGCCGCGGTACCGGCCTCGGGCTCAGCATGGTCTACGGTTTCATCAAGCAGTCGCAGGGCCACATCAAGGTCTATAGCGAGATCGGCTGCGGCACCTCGATCAGGCTCTACCTGCCCCGCGTCATCGGCAACGGCGAGGCGCCGGCACCGGCAAGCGACCTCGCCCTGGCCGGCGGCAGCGAGCGTATCCTGGTGGTCGAGGACGACCCGCAAGTCCGCCATGGTGTGGTTCGCCAGCTCCGCAGCCTGGGCTATGCCGTCGACGAGGCGTCCGACGGCGCCATGGGGCTCGCCGCGTTCTCAGCCGCCGCCCCGGCCTACGATCTCCTGCTGACGGATCTCGTGATGCCCGGCACCCTGAGTGGCCGGCGCCTGGCCGATGAGGTGATGCAGCACCGGCCGGAGATGCCGGTCGTGTTCATGTCCGGCTACACCGAGGAGGCGGTCGTCCGCCAGGTTCGGCTCGACCCGGGAATGCACCTGCTCACCAAGCCGTTCCGCAAGCGCGACCTCGCCCGCATGATCCGGTCGGTGCTCGACCGCGCCCGATAAGGGTCTCGACGACCGCCGACCTCCAACCGCCGGCCCTCAACCGCCGGCCTGGCCGCGTCGAGTCACCGCTTCCGCCAAAGCTTCGTCACGGCGCCCGTCTGGCCCATGACGGGGTCGCGCGCCGGCAGGGGAACCGCTGCCACGGCGCGGCGTGCCGCCTCGATATCGATCTCGCCCGGCCGATCCTGATCGATCCGGCTGTCGTGCGGGTAGGCGCCGACCACCAGCAGATCGGCGCTGGCCTCGAGGCGCTTGTGGCAGGTGCCGGCCGGGAGGATGACGACGTCGCCCCT
>MKRV01000283.1:31290-89776 GCA_001897995.1 Alphaproteobacteria bacterium 65-37
GCGTCCCGGTGTGAAAATGCCGGAACGGATAGATGCCGTTGCGCCAACCGTCGACCCAGCCATTGGCGGCGAAGGTCTGCTCCAGCCACGTTGCCGCCTCACCGCGCCGGGCCTCCGGTACCGCGTCGCGATGGACGACCAGAGGCAGATCGGGGTTGTTGGGAACCTCGCCATCGCTGTCGAAACGAAAGGTCTCGACGGCGCCGCCGGATGAGCTTTCAGTCTTCATGACGCCGATTGCATACCGCTTCCCGCGGCTTGGCAAATGCCCGCTTCGTGCCTGTCCCCTTCCTCAGGAGGCCCCCTCCTCAGGAGGCCCCTCCCTGGCGGACAAGAAAAAGCCCCGACGCCGTTTCGGGCGCGGGGCCGGGCCGAGATCGCAGCTTCGTCCGCTTTCGGTCACCATTACATCCGTGGCTCACCTCGAACGGACGCTTGCAATCGATCGACCGCAAACATGCAACCGATATGGGGGCCAACTCTGCGTTTTCAAGCAGACGTTTTCATTTGCGCACGCATCGCGGGTGCGCTTAACGTGCGGCACTTTCTAGGCGGGGGAGTTCATATGGCCCAGGATCGTCGTTCACTGCGCGCACTTGCTCAACTTCTGCCGTCCGGGGCCTTCGGTCTCTCCGTGAGCCTGGCGGCGGCCAACGCAGCGGCCACGGCGACGCCGGCGCCCGAGCAGAAGAACGGTTCGGTCGCCGAGCGTCTGCAGACCATTCGCAACGACGTCTCCGGAGCCATCGAGCAGTACCGCCAGGATGGCGAGCCCTTCGTCGCCGTCGACCCCGAGCAGCAGCTTGCCTGGTGGGGCAACGGTGGCTGGCGCAATGGCGGCTGGCGCAACTGGGGCAACGGCTGGCACAACGGCGGCTGGGGCAACGGCGGTTGGCACAACTGGGGCAATGGCTGGCACAACTGGTAACTGCCGCCGATGCCTGCCACGCCCGAAATCGGCATGGTGGTGGTGCAGCCGACGGCGTTCTGCAATATCGCCTGCACCTATTGCTATCTGCCGGACCGCTCCAACAAGCACGTGATCGCCCAGTCGACGGTGACGCGGCTGTTCGAGGAGATTTTCGCGTCCGGCTGGTCCTGTCCTGAACTGACGGTGGTCTGGCACGCGGGCGAGCCCCTGGTCGTCCCAGTCGCTTTCTACGAGGAAGCCTTCGCGACCATCGAGCGGCTGCGGCCCCCCCATCTCGTGGTGAAGCACTCCTTCCAGACCAACGGCATTCTGATCGACGCCGACTGGTGCCGGCTTTTCAAGCAGTGGAGTGTCGGCGTCGGCGTCAGCCTCGACGGCCCGCGCGAGCTGCACGATCTCTATCGCAAGACGCGCAGCGGCGCAGGAACCTTCGACAAGACGGTCGCCGGCATCCGCATCTTGCGCGCGAACGAAGTGCCGTTTCACGTCATCTCGGTGCTGTCGAAGGCGAGCCTCGACATGCCGAAAGAGCTGCTCGACTTCTACCTCTCGGAAGGCATCGACCAAGTCTGCTTCAATGTCGAGGAATCGGAAGGCGACCACGTTTCAAGCCTGTTCCACGGTCCCGCGCTGCGGCAGCGCTATGCCGCCTTCCTGAAGACGTTCTGGCACGAAGCCCGCCGTAACGGCGGCGTGCGCTTCGTGCGCGAGATCGACCTCGCCCTGCCGCGGGTCTTCCGGCCGGAAGGCGCGCCCGTGCGCAACATCCAGGTCGAGCCGCTGGCCATGCTCAATGTCGACAGCCACGGCAACGTCTCGAGCTTTTCGCCGGAATTGCTGGGACTGAAGAACGAGACCTACAGCGACTACCTCCTGGGCAATATCCATCTCAACTCGCTCGCCGAGATCCACCAGGCCTGCCTTGCCTCGCCGCTCTATCGCGACATCTGCGAGGGCGTGCAGGCCTGCAGCGTTGCCTGCGACTACTTCTCCGTCTGTGGCGGTGGTGCCCCGGTCAACAAGCTGTTCGAGAACGGCAGCTTCACCGGAACCGAGACATCCTATTGCACGCTCACCCAGATGGTGCCGACGGATCTCATTCTCGAAGCCTACGACCGGCTCGAGAGGCGCTGGGCCGAGGGCCCGGCCGATCTCGTTTCTCCTCCGCTTTTTCCGAGCGGCCCGACGGCCGCGCAGCCTCCGAGGATGCCATGACCCGAACCAAGCTCTTTGCCCTCGCCTCCCTGGTGGCCGCCGGCTCGCTGCTAGGGGCCGCGCAGCTCGGTGCTCAGCAGGGACCGCCGCAAGGGGCGCCACAGGGTGCGCCTCAAGGGGGCCCGACGACGCCGCAGGAGAGCGGCCCACCGCAGAGCCAGCCGCCCAGCCAGCCCGAGGGACGTCCCTATCCGGTGATGTTCGTCACCAGCGTCGAGCTGTTGCGCTCCGAGCGCACCGGCGGCATCGACATCGTGCGCGCCCGCGGCCTGGTGTCGTCCAACTCCTGGACCTCGCCGCACCTGCTGCCCATCACTGTCGGCAAGGGCGTCGACGGCATGCTCGACCTGATCTTCCAGGCGAGTGCGCCGCCCAGCATGTCGCCGCTCGGCCCCTTCATGGTGGTGGAAGCGCTGCTGCCGCTGGGCGGCGGTCATCCCTACAAGGGCATCCGGGTGCGCTCGGGCTACAACGCCGTCACCTTGAAGACGCTGCCCGGTTTCGCCGAAGTGGCCGCGCCCAAGGAAGATTGCGCCCAGTGTCTGGGCAAGTACTTCCAGGCCAAGGGCGCCGCCGCGCCGGCCGGCCAGCAGGCCGGCAACATCGTGCGCGAGGAGGATCTCCCCTACCCGCTGCGGATCATCCGGCCGACCGACGGCATCCCGAGCTACGAGTACGATCCCAACCGGCTGACGATCCTGCTCTCCGAAACCGGCCAGATCGTCGACGCCGCCTGGGACTGAGACGCGCCAGCAAAGGCTCTATAGAGACGGCAGAGCGTGGCGTAGAGGCGCGCTCTGCACCTGCATCAGCCCGTCGAAGGGCTGGCCCAGCTCCATGATCAGGTAGACCGCCGACGCCGCCGACAAGGCGCAGAAGAACAGTACGCAGATCAAGGTCGGGTTGGGCGCCGACGACATGGCGAACGTCGCAAAAATGAAGCAGAGCCACAGGACCAGCAGGAAGACGAACGGCCGGGACATCGAATCCGACGGCTGGGCGTAGATCCCGAGCTGGATTTGCGACAGCATGTTGCTCACTTCCAAAGCGCGCGTCTGCACCGCTCTCTGGACGGCATCGCCGGCGACAACCTCGCGCAGCTTCGACGCGACCTTCAATTCCTCGGTCGCCGCCAGGGCGGCATTGCCGGCCATTGCCGCCGCCTCGGACTTCCAGATCGAATCGGCGAGAGTCTGCACGTCCCGGCGCAGGAGCTGTCGCAGCGCCGTGCCGTCCTGGCCGAGGTCCTTCAGCAGCCGATCGAGCTCGATCACATTGGCGGTGAGATGGGCGACCTGGCTGCCGGTGGCTTCGTAGGAGGCACGGGTCGAGGCGAACAGCAGGGCGATCACCAGGGCCGACATGGTTCCCACCAGCGCGGTCGCGAGCTTGATGACGTCCTTGGAATCGCCGCTGAGGTGTCTCTCCGGCAGCCAGTGCCGGAGGATCAACCCCAGGCCGGTACTGAGCAGAATGAGGGCGAAGGCTAGCAGCGAAATGACAACGGCACTCACGTCTTCGACCTCGTCCCCGATCTCCACCTGGCTCTACTATAGACGGCCATGAGCTTGCCGGGCACGCCCTACCAGACGGTTCCCACCGATTACTTCGCCCGTCGCGGGCTTCGCCGGTACGCCGGCGTCTTCTCCCTCTGGGCGCTCGGCGTCGGCGCGGTCATTTCCGGCCACTACTCGGGGTGGAATCTGGGCCTGCTGGCCGGAGGCTGGGGCGGCTATGCCCTGGCGGCACTGGCGATCGCGGCCATGTATCTCGGCCTGATCTTCTGTATCGCCGAAATGGCCGCCGCCCTCCCCCATACCGGCGGCGCCTATTCCTTTGCCCGGGCCTCGATGGGCCCCTGGGGCGGCTTCGTCACCGGCCTTTGCGAGAATGTCGAATACGTCCTGACGCCCGCCGTGGTCGTCTCCTTTCTCGCCACCTACCTCGCCGCGGTGTTCGACACGCCGACGGTCTGGCTGCCGCTCTACTGGATCGCGGGCTATATGCTGTTCGTCACCCTCAACGTTCTGGGCGTCGAGCTTTCCTTTCGCGTCACGGTGATCGTCACCCTGGCAGCCCTCGCCTGTCTCGCCGTGTTCTGGCTGTCGGCTTTGCCGGTGGCCGAGTTCAGCCGCTATGCGCTCAATATCGGCGCCGGCCCCGACGGCCGACCGGTCGAGCTGCCGCAGGGCCACGGACCGCTCCTGCCGTTCGGCCTGAACGGCGCGCTGGCGGCCCTGCCCTTCGCCGTCTGGTTGTTCCTCGCCATCGAGCAGCTTCCGCTCGCCGCCGAGGAGGCCATGCAGCCCAGCCGCGACATCCCGCGCGGCATCGTCGCCGGCCTCCTGACCCTCTTCGTGTCGGCAGGCCTGGTCGTCTGGCTCAATGCCTCGGTGGCGCCGGGCGCCTTTCAGCTCGCGACCTCCGGCGAGCCGCTGCTCGACGGCTTCCGCGCCACTTTCGGCAGTGACCTCGCCAAGCTCCTGGCACTGGTCGCCTGCGTCGGCCTGATCTCGAGCTTTCACACCATCCTGTTCGCCAAGGGCCGGCAGATCTACTCACTGTCGCGGGCCGGCTACTTCCCGCGGTTCCTCTCGATCACGCACCCCCGGCACAAGACGCCGCACGTCGCATTGATTGCCGGTTCCGGCGTGGCGCTCGCCCTGATGCTCGGCCTGTGGTTCGGAATGGGCGCCGAAAAGGGCGCTGCCGTGATCCAGGGCATGCTGCTCAACATGGCCGTCGCCGGCGCCATGCTCTCCTACGTCCTGCAGGCCGTCAGCTTCCTGGTGCTGCGAATCCGCCTGCCCAAGCTCGCGCGGCCCTATCGCTCGCCGATGGGCGTCGCGGGCGCGGTCGTCACCCTTCTCGTGGCCGCCGTCACCTTGGTCTACCAGTTGCTCGATCCGGTCTTCGTGTCCGGCGTCGTGGGGGTCTGTGCCTGGTTCGCCCTGGGAATCCTGTGGTTCGCGCTGGTTGGCCGCCATCGGCTCGTGCTGTCGCCGGAGGAAGCCTTTGCGCTGACGGCCCGGAAGACGGCGTCAGTCGGCGACTGAAACGATGGCCTTGGCTTCGCGGTCGCGCTCCGCGAGGCTCTGGTTGACCTGCTTGCGGAACTTCTCGAGGTCGGGCCCACGCAGTTGCGCCCGCTTGAGGTCGGGGTGCGTGATGGGGTTCACGGGCTTGCCGTCGGTCAGGAGCTCGAAGTGCAGATGGGCACCGGTCGATCGGCCGGTGCTGCCGACGAAGCCGATGAGGTCGCCCTTCGACACGATCTTGCCGGGCTGCAGGCCGGGCGCGAAGCCCGCCAGGTGGCCGTATACGGTGTTGAGGCTGCCGCCATGATCGATGCGGATCCAGTTGCCGTAGCGGCCGTTCGGTGCGGCGCCGATCACGACACCGTCGGCCGCGGCATGGACCGGGGTCCCCGCGGGGGCGACCAGATCGACGCCTTCGTGCATGAAAAGCGAGCGGCCGACGCCGCGCACGGAGGGCACCAGGATCGGCACCGCAGGTTTGGCACCGGCATGGGCCGAGAGGCCGAGCGAGGCCCCGAGAGGCGTCGCCACGTTCACGCGCGACGAGCCGAGAGCGCCGCCAGTGGGCAGGCCGGGCGGCAGCGCGGGGCGATCGCGCAGCGGGCCGCCGACCGCCTGGGGCTTGCCGGCGAACAGCACGGGCGGCTGATCGAACGGATCGGCGCGCAAGCCGAAGCCCGAGGAGATCGAGATCGTGTCGAGCGGCAGACGGACCGATGGCGGCGACGCCGCCTGGCCGCTAGCCATCCAGAAGCGTTCGCTGTTGTCGCGCATGTGGAAGCGATGGATCGACACCGTTCCCTTGGCGGTGCGCAGCTCCATCCACATCACGCGGCCGACATCGAGTGGTGCGCCGTCGGCGGTGAAGGTCTGCTCATAACGAACGTAGAACTTGTCGCCGTCCCGCAGCGCGTTGTCGAGATCGACCGCCAGGGCCAGCGCCTCGAGGGCGTCGATCATCGCCGGCGCCGGCACGCCGGCCGCTGCTGCGGAATCGGCGAGTGAGCTGCCCACCACGACACCATTGATGCCGCGCTGGCGTTTGAAGGGCAGATAGGCCTGCTGCCGCTCCTCGTCCTTGCCGTCGCCGAGCAGGCGGTCTTCCTCGCGGCGACCGTAGGCCAGCACCTCTTCGGAGACCGGGCCGCTCGTCTCCGGGGGCGGCACCGGATCGGCAATGGCGATCAGCGGTTGCACGTCCTCCGGCTCGATCTCGACCGCCAAGGCACGGGTCAGCAGGCTGTCGATCGAAGCGAGCCGCATGAACTGCAGATGATCGGAGAGCAGCATTCCCGTCAGCAGGCGCGCCGGCACGGGTGCCTGTGCGCACGCCGTTCCGACGGGTATTGCCCCAACGAACAGCAAAGCAACGAGAGCCGCGGCGACCGAGGGCCGTTTCATGCGTTCCAGTCTAGCGCCAGTTTCTTTCAGGGACGGTGACATCGCCGTGGCGGCCGATGTCCCTGCAGTCTAGCGCCCTGGTCAGCGCTTTGACACTACCGGTTTCCAGGCCTTGGCCCGCTTGTCGGCCTCGGCGATTTGCGCAGCCGTCATGCGACTCCGCAATGTTTCGAGGTCTTTTCGCGCCTGATCTAGCCGTTCCTGATTCTTGGCGGTGTAACGATCGATGGCGAGCTTGATCCACTTGTAGGCTTCGACATCGTCGTGCGGCGGAATGCCCTCGCCGAAGCCCAGCATGAAACCGATGTCGTTTTGCGCTCGCGCATAGCCTTGCTGAGCGGCCAGCAGGTAGAGCCTGGCTGCCTCCTTATGATCGCGCGACACGCCCTCCCCGCTCCAGTACATGGCGCCCAACAGCGTCTGAGCCTCCGCATTGCCCTTGGCGGCCCACGCCTTCCAGATGCGTACGGCAGTTGACATATCCTTGCGCTCATAGGCTCCCGCCGCGCGCTTCATGTCGGCTTCAAGGGATTGCGCCACGACAGAAAAAATCGGGGCTGCCAGAAAAAAAGACAGCAAGGCCATCAGGATGATCTTCATGAACATCATGATATGACGATGCGAAGAGATTTCGACAAGACCGGGAAGGAGCAGGCATGACGGCGAAAATCACCACCTTTCTGATGTTCGAGGGTCGTGCCGAGGAAGCGATCGATTTCTATGTCTCGCTCTTCCCGGAGTCGAAGATCGTCAGCATCACGCGCTATGGACCGGAAGGTCCGGGCGCCGAAGGCTCGGTGATACACGCGGTGGTGACGCTGGCCGGCCAGCAGTTCATGTTCATCGACAGCCATGTGAAGCATGCCTTCACCTTCACGCCGTCGATTTCTCTCTTCGTCACCTGCTCTTCCGGCACCGAGATCGCCATCCTGGCCGAAAAACTGGCCGACGGCGGCGCAATCCTGATGCCCCTCGACGCCTATCCGTTCAGCCGCAAGTTCGCCTGGGTCGCCGACCGCTTCGGCGTCAGTTGGCAGCTCAACCTGCCCTGATTGGAGCCATTTCCACCGTCGCCCACAGGCATTTCGCATTCCCGGCCTTTGCGCGCTTCAAGCACCGTGGCGAATCACCCTATCAAGGGATTTCCCAAGACCAGCCCCGGCGCACCAACATGCCCAGTCTCCTCTCCCTGCCCCGCCGCCTCGTCCTTGCCGCCGCCGCGATCGGCCTCGCGGCGTCCGCTTCGGCACCGGCTTCGGCACAACCCGTCGAAACCCTGCAGCAGGTCAATCTGCTGCTCGATTGGAAGGCCCTGCCGACCTTCGCCGGCTTCTTCCTGGCACGCGAGATGGGGGCCTTCGAGCGTCGTGGCCTCGACGTCAGGTTTGCCGAGACGCAGGGCGCCATGTCCTCGGCAGCAGCGATCGGCGACGGCAAGCAGTATTGGATCGGCAGCTCGAGCGGCATCGCGACCGCGATCGGTCGGTCCAAGGGACTGCCGATCAAGAGCCTGGCCGTCTACTATCAGAAGACTCCGACCGTGATCTATACGCGCGGCGAGGATCGCATCGCCCATCCGCGCGACCTCTATGGCAAGAAGCTGGGCCTGGTGCCGGGCAGCATCACCAACGAAGAGTTCCGCGCGCTGCTGGCCGCCAACAAGCTCGACCGCAGCAAGATCAACGAAACCACCGTCGACTGGAACGCCTACGACCTCGTCGAGAAGAAGGTCGATGCCCTCGTCGACTATGACGAGATGGCACCGGCCGAACTGCTCGCAGAGGGCCGTCGCATCATGATGATCCGCCTCAGCGACTTCGGCGTGCGCGCCTACAGCCTCAACCTGATCGTCAACGACGCTGCCTGGGCCGACCCGGAGCGGCGCGAGATCGCGCTCAAGATCGAGGAGGCAGTGCAGGAGGGCTACAACATGGTGAAGGAGCGGCCCGCCGACGCAGCCCTGCACTTCGCCCGTATCTTTCCCCGCCTCGCCCCACGCTACATCGATCGCAGCATGGCGACCGTTTCCCAGCAGCTGTCCGGGCCGCCGACCGGCCAGCAGACGCGCGCCGGCTGGGAAGCCACGATCAAGACCCTCGACCAGCTCGGCCTGCTCGACAAACCCATCACGCCCGACGATGTTGCGATCCTGAACTGACGACGTCTGCTGGCGCGCCGCTCCTTGCACACTGAGAGCAATGGTCCGTTTTCGATTTGGAAGGCCCCGGCTTTCGCGCGCGACAGGCTCCACCAGTTAATGTATGCGGCATCGCCCCATCCCGGAGATCATGATGCTTCGTAGCCTTGTCCTGCCGCTCCTGTTCGCTGTCGTCCTGCCGTGGACGGCGCAGGCTCAGCAATGGTCGACCTATCGGCCGGACGGCGCCGGCTACAGCATCGACCTGCCCGGCAAGCCGACTGTCGAATCGGAAACGACGCCATCGCCGGGCGGCCCGATCACCAGCCACAGCGCCGAGGTCGATACCGGGCAGGCGGGCTTCGTCAGCATGTACACGGTCTACCCGTCCGGCCTGACGATGGAAGCCAATACCTCCCTCGACGCAGCCCGCGACGGCATGCTGGAGGACGGGAAGTCGGAACTGCGCGACGAGAAGAAGCTCATGGTCAGCGATGCCCCGGCCCGCCGCGTCACCCTGTTCGACAAGGAATCGAAGGTGATGATCGTCAATCTCATGGTCTTCCGCCACAACACGCTCTACCAGTCGATCTATGCCGCTCCGTCGGGGCAGGAGGACACGGAGACCAGCCGACGCTTCTTCGATTCCTTCAAGCTTCTCGACCGCTGAGATCTCCTTCCATCAAGTTGCCGGCCGCATCTGCGGCCGGACGTGCAGCCGGTTGGCCGCGGCGATCACGATCGTGGTGATCGCCACCATGGAAAGGCTGAGCACGGCGATGGCGCCGACATCGCCGCTTTCCTTCAGGTCGAAGATCAGCACCGACAGCACCTTGGTTTCCGACGTGAACAGGATCACGGCCGCCGAGAGCTCGCGTATGGTGGCCACGAAGATGAAGCACCAGGTTGCGATCACGGCGGACCGCAGCAGCGGTGCGGTGATGTCGGCCAGGGTGCGCAGCCGCGTGGCGCCCAGCATGCGGCCGGCTTCCTCGAGCTCGGGATGAACGGCGTGGAACGCCGATCCGAGCTGCTGGTAGGCCGCCGGTAGCTCGATCGTCACGAAGGCGATCAGCAGGATCCACAGCGTGCCGTACAGCGCGAGCGGCGGCCGGGTGTAGGCGAGGAAGAGCCCGACGCCCAGCACGATGCCCGGGATGGCGAGCGGCGCCGTCGCAAGAAAGGCGAGCAGCCGGTGGCCGGGCACGGCCTTGCGCGCCACGATGTAGGCGATCAGCAGCGCCAGCAGGGCGCCCAGCGTGGCGGAAGCGGTCGCGAGCAGAAACGTGTTCTTGAGTGCCGGCATCGTCGAGCTGAGCTCGAGGAAGGTGAAGCGCACATTGTGCAGCGTGATCGTCTCGGGCGTCACGAGGCGCGACGCCACCCGTGAGAAGGCGGAATTGAACAGCGCCGCGTACGGCAGGAACAGCGGCATGGCCAGGACGAACAGGGCCAGCGCCACCGCCGGCCCCTTGCCCCAGCCCAGCCGGATAGGTCGCGGCGCGCCGTACTTGCCGCCCAGCACCGCATAGCCCCGGCGTCCCAGCACCGCCGCCTGTGCGCGCAGCAGCAGGATCGTCAGCACGAGCAAGGGGACCGAGGCGGCGGCGGCGAGTTCCGGCTTGGGGGGAAACTGGAACAGGCTCCAGATCCGTGTCGTCAGCGTATGGAAGCCCGCCGGAATGGCCAGAATGGCCGGCGATCCGAAAAGGTTCAGCGCCTGCAGGAAGGCGACCAGGGCCCCCGCAAGCAGGGTCGGCAGCGCCAGCGGCACGGTGACGTGGCGCGCCGTCTGCCAGGTCTTGGCGCCCAGCATCGACGAGGCGTCCTCGAGTTCGCCCGGCATGCGGTCGAGCGCATTGGCCACCAGGATGAACACATAGGGAAACGTGTAGCAGGAGATGACGAAGATCAGGCCGGTCAGGCTGTAGATGTCGAACAGGGCTTCGTCCGACGGCATGCCGCTCACCAGGCGCCAAAGCTGGTTCAGCAGGCCGGAGTTCGGTGCCGCCAGCATTTCCCAGGCGATCGCGCCAACGAAGGGCGGCGTCACGAGAGAGGCCATGACCAAGGTCCGGACGATGCCGGCCAGCGGCATGTCGGTGCGGGCGACCAGCCAGCCCAGCGGCGCCGCCACCAGGCAGCAGATTGCGCTCACCGAGCAGGCGATGATCAGGGTCGTGATCAGGGGCTCGACGAAGGTCGGATCGGTGAAGAGCGCGACGAAATTCGCAAGGGTCGCGGCACCTTCCTTGTCGGTCAGGCTCACCACCAGCAGCCAACCCATCGGCAGGACGATCATCGCCGCCAGCAGCCCGCTGACGGCGAGCAGGATCGGTCGCGAAAGGTCGCGCATCATACTTTGAAGAGGCGCTGGTACCGCGTCTTGATGTCTTCGGCGTTTTTTTCGACCTCGGCAGGATCTTCCGGCAGCGTCTTGATCGAAGCGAGCTCGGGGCGGCCGGCCTTGGCCTTGACCAGCCGATGCGCCGGATACTGCCCGCTCAGGCTGACGATGAACTGCTGGCCCTCGGCCGACATGATCCACGCCACGAGAAGGCGTGCCGCATTGGGATTGGGCGCGGCCTTGAAGATCGCCATCGGATTGGAGATCTGCGGCGTGCCCTCGACGGCATGCACGACCTCGATCGGCGCGCCGCGCTCCCTGGCCATCCAGAAGAGATAATCGCTCCCGTCGACGGCGATGGCGCGCTCCCCCGCCTCGATGCGCTTGGGCGGCTCCGTCGCCGACTGGACCTGAAGCACCTTCTGCTTGGAGAGTTTCTCGAAATACTCCCAGCCCAGCGCCTTCGCGAGCTGCTGCGTGGCCGTCATGATCGTGCCGGAATACCCCGGGTGGCCCTTGACCAGCTTGCCGACATACTTGGGATCCAGCAGGTCGTTGAAACCCTTGGGTGCATCCTCCGGTTTCACCAGGCTGCTGTTGTAGGCGATGGCCGACAGATGCGTGCGCTGATTGACGAAGGCTGCATCGGCGTCACGCTGGCTTGCCGGCAGGTTCTCGGCCATGTCCAGCGTCAGGAACGGCTCGAGCCAGCCTTGCCGCTTCCAGACGATGAAATGCGCTGCGTCGGAACTGTTGACCACGTCGACGCGCTTGATGTTGCTGCCGACTTCCTGGCCGATTCGGTTGAACAGCCGCTCCGCACCGGTGCGCTCGACGGCCACCTTGATGCCGGGAAACTTCGCCTCGAAGGCCCTTGCCATGGGCTCGGCGACGGAGAGATCCATCGCCGTGTAGTAGGTGACCTTGCCCTCCTTCTTGGCCGCCTCGACCAGCTCGACCGTCACTGCCTGCGGCGGTGGCGCCGCCGAGAGCACGCGCGCCCCGAACGGAAGGAGGAGACCTGCAGCGATCAGAGAGCGACGACGCATCGGTTACACCTTGAAGATCTTGAGATACTGCGCCTTGAGCGCATCGGCCTGATCGGCAACGACACCGGGCTCCTCCCGCAGGGTCTTGATGTCGGCAAACCTCTTCATGTCGGAGCGATCCTTGGCTTGCGAATGGGCAGAACGCAGGGCGCCGACATCGATATTGAGCTGCTGCGCCTCGCGAGTCATCGACCACGCCTGGAACAGCCGCGCCGCACTGGGATTGGGCGCCCGCGCCATGACGGCAGAGGGACCGGTGATCAGGGGTGTGCCTTCGGTGGGATAGACGATCTCGACCGGCTCGCCGCGGGTCCGGAGCTCCTCGATGACATACTCGCCGCCGTCGGCCATCAGCGCCCGCTCCCCGAGGGCAAGCTTCTTGGGCGGCTCCGTCGCCGACTGGACCTGCATGACCTTGAGCTTCGCGAGCTTCTCGAACCAGGCCCAGCCGAGGTCGCGGCTGAGCTGCTGCGTCGCCGTCATGATCGTCCCGCTATAGCCGGGATGCGCCTTGACGATCTTGCCCGCCCATTTCGGATCGACCAGCTCGGCATAGGATTTCGGCGCTTCCTCGGCCTTCACCAGCTTGGTGTTGTAGCCGAGCGGCGACAGGGTGATCCGCCACGAGGCGAACATCCCGTCGGGATCCCGATGTGCGGCGGGAAAGTGCTGTGCCACCTCCTCCGGCAGGTAGGATGCCAGCATGCCGGCACGTTTCCACACGACGAGGTGGGCCGCATCCGAGCTGTTCACGACGTCGCAATTGTAGATCTTGTTCTGGTACTCCTGGCCGATGCGCTGATAGTTGCGCTCGGCGCCCGAGCGCTCGACCTTGACCTTGATCCCCGGATACTTGGCTTCGAAGGCGGCGGCGACCTTCTCGCCGAGCGCGAGGTCGACGGAGGTGTACCAGGAGAGCTTTCCCTCCTTGCGGGCTGCATCGATCAGCTCCGCCGTGACCTTCTGCGCTTCGGGCGGCGCGCCGCGCACCGGTGTCACCAGGGCCCCTGCGGTTGCCGCAGCCGACGCAGCAAGAACATGTCGCCGCGTGATTTTCCTGATCATGCTCCCTCCTCAGCCAGGACCCGGCACCGATCGGCAGGCAGGTGAAGTCGCACCGGCGTGCCCGGTGGGATGTTGCGGTCGGGCGGTGCCGTCACGCGCAGTTCCGTCCTGTCGTCGAGGGCAACGGTATAGTCGCGTGTCGATCCGAGAAAGACTTGCCGCATCACGACACCGCGAAGATTGTTGTCTTCGTCGAGGTGGGAGTCTCCGGACGAGATATCGATCTCGTGCTGGCGGATCGAGATCGCGATGGCGCGCCCGGGCTGCAGCTTGCGACCGTTCGTCTGCAGCGCCGCTCCCGCCACCGACACGCGGGAAGCGTCCAATATGCTGCCCCGCAGGATGTTGGAGCCGCCAATGAAGCGCGCCACGAACTCCGACCGCGGCCGTGCGTAGATCTCCTCCGGCGAGCCGAGCTGCTCGACCTTGCCCTTGTTCATGACGGCGATGAGATCGGCCGTGGTCATCGCCTCGGCCTGATCGTGCGTCACATAAACCGTCGTGTAGCGATACTGGTCGTGCAGTCGGCGAATCTCGAAGCGCATCTCCTCTCGCAGGTTGGCGTCGAGGTTGCTGAGGGGCTCGTCGAGCAGCAGCGTCTCAGGCTCCACCACGAGGGCGCGCGCCAGCGAGACGCGCTGCTGCTGGCCGCCCGACAGCTCCCCGGGATAGCGGTCCGCCAGCGCGTCGAGCCGGGCCGTCGTCAGGATGGCCTTGACCTTGGCATCCAGGGTGGCCCGGTCGACCTTCCGGATCTTGAGACCGTAGGCCACGTTTTCCGCCACCGTCATGTGCGGCCAGAGCGCATAGCTCTGGAAGATCATCGACATCTTGCGGCCTTCCGGCGGTACGGTACGCGATGGAGAGGACAGCACCCTGCCGCCGATCTCGATTTCGCCGGCCGAGGGTTCGACGAAGCCCGCGATCAGCCGCAAGGTCGTGGTCTTGCCGCAGCCCGACGGGCCCAGCAGACAAACGAGCTGGCCGTGCTCGACGCGCAGCGATACGTCGTCCACCGCGACGGCATTCCCGTAGTGTTTGGAAAGGCCTTTCAGTTCGACTGAGGCCATCTATCCTCCCTGGCGGCGCAGGATGCTTGGCTTCACGTCCTATGACAATCGTGATGTATAGTCCGGCCCCGAAACAGAGGCCCGGAACGGAGGAATGCCGATATGCAGGAACAGAAGATCCTCGGACGACGCGAGGGTCAGGTCGGGCACCTGATCTTCAACAACCCGGCCAAGCTCAACGCCGTCTCCCTCGACATGTGGGACGGCTTCGTCGCCATCCTCAAGGATTTCGCCCAGGACCCGGAGATCCGCTGCGTGGTGGTGAGCGGTGCCGGCGGCAAGGCCTTCGTTTCGGGAGCCGATATCTCGAAGTTCGAAAGCGAACGCGCCAACGCCGAAGCCCAGGTGCGCTACGACGCGATCTCCAAGGAAGGCTACGAAGCGCTCTATGACTTTCCCAAGCCGACCATCGCCAAGATCACCGGCTACTGCATCGGCGGCGGCATGAACCTCGCCGCCTGCTGCGACCTGCGCTACTGCAACGAGGGCGCCCGCTTCGGTGTGCCTGCCGCCAAGCTCGGCCTGGGCTATGGCTTCCTGCGCATCGAGCGCCTGTCGCGCATCGTCGGCCTGCCGCGCGCCATGGAGTTCCTGTTCACCGCCAAGCAGTATTCCTCGAAGGAAGCCCACGAGATGGGCCTGGTGCACGGCGTCGCCGCCGATGCCGAGCTCGATGCCCTGGTCGGCGGCATCACCGGCGCCATCGCCAAGAACGCACCGCTCACCATTGGGCTCGCCAAGGCCGCAGCCCGCGAGATCGCCAAGCCGGAGTCCAAGCAGGATCACAAGAAGCTCGAGAAGTTGGCGGAAGCCTGCTTCGACAGCGAGGACTTCAAGGAAGGCCGCCGCGCCTTCATGGAAAAGCGGCCCCCGGTCTTCAAGGGGAAGTGACCATGACCGCCCCGTCGCCCCTGCCCCTTTCGCATCTCTCGGTTCTCGACCTCACGGCCCATCGCGCCGGCCCCACCGCGGTGCGGCAGCTCGCCGACTGGGGCGCCCACGTGATCAAGATCGAACCGCCGGCGGAACCCGGCGCCGGGAAGGCCGATTCGATGGGTGGGGCGCGCCACGGCTTCGACTTCCAGAACCTGCATCGCAACAAGAAGTCGATGACGCTCAACCTCAAGAGCGCCGAGGGCCATGCGATCTTCATGAAGCTTGCCGCCAAGGCCGACGTCATCGTCGAGAACTACCGTTCCGACGTGAAGCACCGCCTGAAGGTCGACTACGATTCCGTGGCCAGGATCAATCCGCGGATCGTCTACGGCTCGATCGCGGGTTTCGGGCAAAGCGGGCCCGACGCCGCGCGACCCGGCGTCGACCAGATCGCTCAGGGCATGGGCGGATTGATGTCGATCACCGGCGAGCCGGGGCGCGGCCCCATGCGCGTCGGCATCCCCATCGCCGACCTTACCTCGGGCCTGCTGCTGGCACAGGCCATCATGCTGGCGCTCTACAATCGCGAGCGTACTGGCAAAGGCCAGTGGGTCCATACCTCGCTGATCGAGGCGCAGATCTTCATGCTCGATTTCCAGGCGTCGCGCTGGCTGATGAAGGGCGAAGTGGCGCAGCAGGCCGGCAACGACCATCCGACGTCGATTCCCACCGGCGTGTTTCCGACCAAGGACGGCTACATCAACATCGCCGCCGCCGGCGACAAGATGTGGAAGCGCGCCGCCGAAGCGCTGGGCGCTGCGGCCCTGATCGACCACCCCGAGCACGCCACGCCGGCGCTGCGCTCGCAGCACCGCAAGGCGCTCAACGAGCGCATCGCCGACGTCACCCGGACCGAGACCTCGGCCCATTGGATCGCCGCGCTGAACAAGGCGGGCGTTCCGTGTGGGCCGATCAACACGATCGACAAGACCTTCGCGGAGCCGCAGGTCCGCCATCTCGGCATCGCCCGGCCGGTCAAGCATCCCAAGCTCGGCGACATCGAGGTGGTCGGCCAGCCGATCAACCTCTCGGACTTCCCACAACCGGAAGCTCTGCAGCCCACACCCGACCTCGGCCAGCACACCGACGACGTGCTGTCCGGCCTGGGTTACGACGCGGCGGCGATCGCAGCGCTCAAGTCCGGCGGTGTCGTCTAGCCGCCGGGAGAGTCTCACTCATCGGACCGCGGACCTCCAGGTCCGCCTCATGGCTCTTCTGCTGCATTGAAAACATGAGCGGACCTGGAGGTCCGCGGTCCGATGAGCACGATGCTTTCAGCCAACTACGCCTTCAAAAAGTCCCGAAGCGCGCGACGGAACTCGGCGGGCTTCTCCACCTGCGGCAGGTGACCGGCCTCGGGGATCGTGACCAGCTTCGACTGATCGAGCGCCTGGCGCATCTTTCGTGCTCCCTGCTTGTCGAGCACGGGTGTGCGGTCCGTCTCCCCCCATACCAGAAGGGTCCGCGCCTTGGGGGGCGCGCTGGGCGCCTCACCGGCCAGCATGATGTCCAGTACCCGATCGAGGTCGGCCGACGAGAAGCGCTCGAGCGACCGCACAATCCCCTCCGGCACCTTGGTGCGATCGTGGAAGGCGAGATCGATCACCTCGCGGCCATAGAGCTGCGCCAGGTTGCTCCGCGCCATCGCCCGGACCGGCGTGTTGCTGACCAGCCAGCGCACGCCCGACGGATAGACCGGCGGTGGGTAGCCGTTCACCATCACCAGGGACCGACAGCGTTCCGGATAGTCGCCGGCGAACCGCCAGGCGACGGTCGCTCCCAGCGAATTGCCGACGATGACGGCCTGCTCGATCGCCAGCGCATCGAGAAGTTTCGCGAGCCAGGCGGCGTAAGCCCCGAAGGTGGGCAAAGGCGGCTCGTCGATCGTGCCGATGCCCGGCAGCTCGGGCGCGATGACCCGGTGCGAGCGTTCGAGATCGTCGGTGATGGTCGACCAGTAGGCTTCGGCGCCCGCCCAACCGCCATGGAGCAGCACGATTGCGTCGCCTGTTCCGCCAGTCCAAAGTCGCGCCGGGTGTTCTCCGAGCGGGATTGTTCTTTGCTCCACCTGGCGCCCTCTAGGATCAACCTCAGCGAAAGATATAGAAGATGGCAACGCCGCGGAGAACTGCCTTGATCACCGGCGCCGGCCGCAATATCGGCCGCGCTTGCGTCCTCGACCTGGCGGCAGCCGGCTTCAACGTCGTGATCAACGGCTCGAAGGATCGCGCCGCCTGCGAGAGCGTCGCCCGGGAAGCCGCCGCCAGCGGCGTCGACGCGGTGGTCGCGATGGCTGACGTGGGCGACGTAGGCGAGTGCCGGCGCCTCGCCCGCGAAGCCATCGATCGCTTCGGCGCGGTCGACGTGCTGGTGAACAACGCTGCCCTTCGCCCCGCCAAGCCCTTCCTCGAGATGCAGGAGGCCGATTGGCGGCGCGTCCTGTCGGTCGATCTCGATGCCGCGGTCTGGCTGGCGCAGGCCTGTTTGCCCGGCATGATCGAGAAAGGCTGGGGACGCATCGTCAATTTCACCGGCATGAACGCCATCCACGGCTATGCCGGCCGCGCACCCGTGTCGGTCGCCAAGCACGGCGCCTGGGGGCTCACCAAGGCCCTGGCCAAGGAGTTCGGCCCCAAGGGCATCACCACCAACGCGATCTCGCCCGGGCCGATCGCGGCCGACCTCGAGGACGACGATGCGTCGATGCACCATCGCCGGGAGACCATGGCCAAGGTGCCGCTCGGCCGCATGGGCACGCCGGCGGAAGTCGCCGCCGTGCTGCGGCTGCTGGTCTCCGATGGCGGCGCCTACGTCAACGGCCAGATGATCCAGGTGAACGGCGGCGGCCAGACCTGAGGCAGCACGAGCTGCCTACTCCATCGGCAGGCCGGTCTTGCGCGCGATCGCACTCCAGCGCTCGACTTCGTGCACCACGAAGTCGGCGAAGGCCTGGCGGCTCTGAAGCTCGATGCGGGCGCCCTGCTCCTGCCAGATGTGCTTCACGTCCGCCGCCGCCAGCGCCTTCTGCACGGCGCCATGCAGGGCGTCGAGTGCCGCGACCGGCGTCGCCTTCGGGGCAAAGAGTCCGTACCAGGTGCTGACGTCGAAATCCGGAAGGCCGGCCTCGGCGAAGGTCGGCACATTCGGCAGCACGGCCTCGCGCGTCAGAGATGCCACGGCAAGTGCACGCAGGCGCCCCGACTGGACATAGGACGCCACGGTGCTGAGCGGCTGGAATGTCGCGTCGAGCTGGCCGGACAGCAGATCCTGGAGCGCCGGCCCACCGCCGCGATAGGGCACGTGCGTGAGAGCTATCCCGGCCTTTTGCTGCAGCAGCTCGATCGCGAGATGCGGCATGGTGCCCAGTCCCGACGAGCCGATGTTGATGGAGCCTGGCGCCTTGCGCGCGGCGGCAAGGAAACCCGCGAAGTCCTTGACGTCGAGCTTGGCCGGATTGACCACGAGGCTGACCGGCACCTTGGCGATGGCGCTGATCGGCGCGAAGTCACGCAAGAGATCGAAGCCCTGCTCGGCATAGACGACGGGAGCGAAGGTCTGGGCGGTGTTGGCCACCAGCAGGGTACAGCCGTCGGGACGTGCGCGAGCGACGATCATGCCGCCCAGTGTGCCGCCGGCGCCGCCGCGATTGTCGACCACAACCGCCTGACCGAACTGTTCGCCGACATGGGCCGCGATCGGCCGGGCAAAGGTATCGTTCGAGCCGCCCGGCGGATAAGGCACGATCCAGTTCATGGTGCGCGACGGCCGCCAATCGGCGGCGCGGGCGGGCGCGACGGAGCCCGCTGCGAGGAGGCCGGCGAGCGCTGAACGGCGGGAAACGGTCATCGGCTACTCCATCTGGACGTTGGCGGCCTTGGCGATGCGGTTCCAGCGCTCGCTCTCGCGGCGGATGAAATCGGCGAACTCGGCCCGGCTTTCCAGTTCGACCTTCGCCCCCTGCTCGGCCCATTGACGCCTGACATCGTCACTGACCAGCGCCCCCTGCACGGCGCCGTGCAGGCGATCGAGGATCTCGTCGGGTGTGCCGCGGGGCGCGAACAGGCCGAACCATGTCGTCATCCGGAATTCGGCGAGGCCGGCCTCGTGCATCGTGGGAACGTCGGGCAGCAGGGTGTCGCGCCGGCGATTGGCGACGGCCAGCGCGCGCAGCTTGCCCGAGGCGACGTTACCGGCGACCTGGGTGGCCAGGGCGAAGGCCGCGGCGATCTGCCCGGCCAGCAGGTCCTGCAGCATCGGCGCGCCGCCGCGATAGGGGACGTGGTTCAGCTCGATGCCGGCGCGATCCTCGAACAGGCCGATGGCGAGATGGGTGATGGTGCCGAGGCCGGCCGATCCGACATCGATCGAGCCAGGCTTCGCCTTGGCCAGCGCGATGAAAGCATCGAGATTGGCAGCCGACAGCCGCGCCGGATTGACGACCAGCACATAGGGAACGCGGCCGAAGGCGGCGATCGGCGCGAAATCGCGCACGAAGTCGAACCCCGCCTTGGGATAGACGGTCGGCGCATAGATGAGCCCGGTGTCGCCGACCAGCAGGCTGTAGCCGTCAGCCGCGGCCCGCGCCGCGATGGCCGTACCGATCGTCCCGCCAGCCCCCGGCTTGTTCTCGACCACCATGGATTGGTGCAGGCGATCACCCACATGGGCGGCAATGGGGCGGGCGAACATGTCCGAGCCGCCGGCGGGCGGGAACGGTACGATCCACGACACCGGCCGCGCCGGCCAGTCGGCACCAAACGCCCGTTGCGTCACCGCGCCGATACCGGCAGCCATCGAACCTGTAAGTGCTGTGCGCCGCCGCAGCCGGCTCATCTCGTCCCCCCGATGCGGGCGGGAGATTAGCGGCGAGATCGGCGCGTCGCTACCGCCGCGCTCCTGAATACAGTAGGCTTTTACAGGTCGGTCGCTCCGGCGAGCGAACCAAGCAAGAGAAGAAAAGGCTGGAGGCAACACCCGGGAGGAATTTCCATGCGCCGTCTCAAGGGCATGACCGTCGCTGCCGTCGTGGCAGCCAGCGTTTTGGCGTGGTCGGGAAGTGCGTTCGCTCAGGCGAAGACCGCCGATGGTCCAGGAAAGATCGTCGACGGACCGGAAGTGAGATGGAAGCTCGGGGCCTGGGGCAAGCCGCGCGCCGCCACCCAGAATGTCGAAGTGCTGCGCAAGTTCCTCGACGAGCGCACCGGCGGCAAGTTCAAGATCCAGATCGGCTACGAGAGCTTCGGCAACCCGAAGGAGCTGCTCGATCTCCTCAAGGTCGGCAGTCTCGAAGCGACGAACATCTGTGCCTCCTACCATCCGGAAAAGCTGCCGGTCTATTCGGCGCTCGATCTGCCTTTCCTGCCGATCCCCGACACCACGGTGCAGGAAAAGGTACACAATGCCTTTCACAAGAATCCGCTGGTGCTGAAGGAGTTCGCGGGCTGGAAGGCGCTCCCCTACATGTCGGCGCTGCTGCCCAATAACGAGTTCGTCGGCCGTGGCAAGGCGCCCAAGACCGTCGAGGACTTCAAGGGCATGCGGGTCCGCGCCCTCGCCGGGATCGGCGAGGCCATGCGCAAGCTCGGCGCCGTGCCGACCTCGGTCGATGCCACGGAAGTCTACACCTCGCTGGAGCGCGGCACGGTCGACGCCGCGGCCTTCCCCTCGACCTATGCCCACCAGTCCTACCGGACCTACGAGGTCGGCAAGTGGTTCACCGAGAACTTGATGCTGGGCTCGGTGGGCTGCCCCACCCTGCTGCATGTCGACCGCTATGCCGAGTTGCCGCCGCAATACAAGGCACTCCTGGAGGAAGCGCGCGAACTCGGCCATGCCGCGGTCAAGAAGGCCTACGCCGACTCCGACGACAAGAACATTCCGCTCTTCAAGAAGAAGCTCACCTTCATCAAGTTCTCGCCCGACGAACTCGCGGCCTTCCGCAAGGCCGGGGCCGAGCCGGTCTGGGAAGAATGGGTGGCCAAGCGCGAAAGCCAGGGCATCGCCGGCCGTGAGCTGCTCAACTTCCTGCTGGCGCAGGCGGGTGCCACGCCGAAGTAGCCGGTTGGATTCGCACATCGCTTTGACGCGCTTGGCGTCGCTTTCATATCCCTCTCCCCCTTGGGGGAGAGGCTAGGTGAGGGGATAGCCGCGACCGCAGAACTCTGTGTTTTGGGCAACCTTCGCTCCCCCTCACCCGGCCTCTCCCCCGAAACGGGGGAGAGGAGAATGAAAGAAAGGGCCGTGCTCGACCAATCTGCGACGTATGAAAACGGCAGACCGAAACGAAGCGGCAGAGCGTCTCACCCCGCCGCGTCCAGGATGAAGGTGACGATTTCGGGGAAGGCGGTCAGGCAGCCGATGGTGATGATGTCGGCGAAGATGAATGGCCAGATGCCGCGGAAGATGTCGGCGACCGAGATGTCCGGTCGCACGCCGTTCACCACGAAGACAACCAGCCCGACCGGCGGCGACAGGGTGGCGATGCCGTTCAGCTTGACCAGGATGATGCCGAACCAGATCGGGTCGTAGCCCAGCGCCTCGACCACGGGGAACACCACCGGCAGGGTCAGCAGGAACATGCCGACGCCTTCCAGGATGGTACCGAGGATCAGATAGACGACGTAGATCGCCAGCAGGATCCAGATCGGCGACACGTCGAGGCTGGTGACCCAGCTCGCGATCTGTTCGGGCAGGCCCGCGAAACCCAGAAAGCGCACGAAGATCAGCACGCCCCAGACGACGGTGAAGATCACTGCGGTGAGGCGCGCCGTCTCGAGCAGCGCACCCTTCAGCTCCGGCCATTTCATGCCGTTCATCAGGGCGATGACGAAGACGCAGAGTGCGCCCAACGCCCCGGCCTCGGTCGGCGTCGCCCAGCCGAACAGCATCGAATAGAAGATGATGGCGATCACCAGCACGATCGGCAGCGTGCCGGGCAGCGACTTGAAACGCTGCGGCCAGGTGTAGCCGCGGATCGGCTGGCCGTAGCTCGGATTGCGCCAGCACATCACCAGGATGATCGCGGTGTAGACGAAGGCCGAGAAGATGCCAGGCGCGAAGCCCGCGACCAGGAGCTTGCCGACCGACTGCTCGGTGATGATGCCGTACACGACCAGCAGCGCGCTGGGCGGGATCAGCGAGTCGAGCGTGGCGCCGGCCGCCACCACGCCGGCCGCCAGGCGCTTGTTGTAGCCCGCCTTCAGCATCTCGGGGATCGCCACCTTGGCGAACACCGCCGCGGCCGCGGTATTGGCGCCGGACACGGCCGAAAAGCCTGCCACGGCGTAGACGGTGGCGATCGCGAGCCCGCCCGGCAGCCAGCCCAGCCAGCGTCGCGCCGCCTCGAAGGCCGCCTGCGTGATGCCGGCATAGTAGGCGAGATAGCCGATCAGGATGAACATCGGCAGCACGCTCAGCGTATAGTTCACCACCGAGGCATGCGGCACGACACCGGCCGTGCGCAGACCGGGGCCGAACCCGGTCAGGACGGCCAGGCCAAAGGCGCCGACGACCGCGGCGGCGAAGGCGATGCGCACTCCCACCACACAGAGCGCGACCAGCAGGACGCAACCCGCGATACCCAGCATCAGGGGATCGATGCTCATGGCTGCTTCTCCCCGGCCGACTTTTCCTCACGCCCCAGCGCTTCCTGGATCTCGTTCTGGGCCTGCACCTCGATGGTCTCGATCACCGGCACGGCGATCGGCGGTGCCTCGGGATCGCGGATCAGGCGGAGATAGTCGGCGGCCTGCAGGGCGAGCCGGATCCAGAGCACAGCCAGCACGAAGGGCACCAGGAGCTTGGTCGGCCAGACCGGCAGCTTGATGTCGATCGTGGAATCGCCCAGCTCGTAGGCCCGCAGGAAGTTCTGGAAGGTCGAGTCGATCAGGGTGGTGATCGCCAGCATCGCCACCAGCACCGCGAACAGCTCCATCGTCCACAGGAAGCGCAGCGAAAAGCCGCGCAGCAGCAGGTCCATGCGGATATGCGCACCGACCCGCTGGGCATAGGAAATACCCAGGAAGGCGAACAAGGCGCTCGCCTGCTCCATGTAGTCGATGTAGCCGTAGATCGCGGTATTGAAGACGGTGCGTCCGACGATCTGGAACACACCGACGAACATCAGGAAGAAGATCGCCGCGGCGGCGATCAGGTTCATCCCGTCCTCGAGCCACGACCAATAGCGGTGCGCGGCCGCCAAGGCGGTAGTCCCGTCTCTCGGCATGCTCTCCTCCCCCGCCCGCAGCCGCCCGTTTTCGGGTCGTCAATGCTGCGGGCTTCTGGCAGGAGGCTAGTCTGCCGCCGGTTTCTCTTCAATCCGCACGGATCGGGAGAGAAAATTCACTGCGGCTCGATCTTCGCGAGCTTGATGTACTTGGTCCAGTCCTCGCGCTCGCGAACCACGAACGCGTCGCACTGGTCGATGCCCCACTCCCGGGGCACCGGATTGAAGCCGAGCTGGCGCACGCGCTCCATCACCGACGGCTCGTAGATCGCGTCCATGATCAGGCGGTTCAGTTTCCGCTTGATGTCGTCCGGCGTCTCCTTGCGCACAGAGAAGCACGAATAGGCAATGATGGCATAGTCCGGATAGGTCTCGGCAATCGCCTCGACGTCGGGGAACAGCGCCGACCGCTCGCGCGAAGTGACGGCGAGCGCCCGCACATAGCCCGACCGCACATAGCTCTCGCCCACCACCTGGTCCGGGAAGACACAATCGACCCGGCCGGCATGCAGGTCCTGGATCGAGGCGACGGCGTCGCGATAGGCGACCTCCTCGAACTTCACGCCGGTCGTGACCTCGAACAGCGCCGACGGCACACGCGAGGAGGCATTGCCGTAGCCCGAGAAAAGCGGCTCCTTGCGCGACTTCGCATAGGCCACAAACTCCTTCACCGTCTTGTACGGCGCATCGGGCTTCACCAGCATGAAGTTGCCGATCGAGCCATTGACGGCGACCGTCGTGAAGTCCGACGGATCGTAGGTCATCTGCTTGTAGAGGCTGGGATTGGCGGCGAGCGTGCTGGTCGATCCCAGCAGCAGGGTGTAGCCGTCGGCCGGCGCGTTCTTGACCTGTGTCGTGCCGATCATGCCGGTGGCGCCCGGCTTGTTCTCGATGACGAAAGGCTTGCCGGTCACGGTCTCGAGCTGCTTGCCGACCAGGCGGGAGATGATGTCGGTCGAACCGCCGGGCCCGAACGGCACCAGGATCTTCACCAGCCTGTTGGGATAGGCGTCCTGCGCCGCGGCCGTCGCGCCGAGGCCGGCTGCGAACGGAATGCCGGCGAGGCCGGCCAAGAGATCTCTGCGCTTCATCGTCTGCTCCCCAATACTGCACCCCAGAAAAGCCGCCCCGATATAGGGCGCGGTGCGCAAAAGGCGAGTGGCCGATTGTCCATCGTTTCGAATGGCGAGGAGTTTCGCAGCAAGCGAAGTGCACATCTTCTCCTCCGCCGCCTTTACGGGGGAGGTGTCGGCGTAATCGCCAACGGAGGGGGTCTTTCGACGAAAAGCCAGACCTTCCTTCGCGTTGAAACACCCCCTCCGGCCCTGATTACGGGGCCACCTCCCCGCGCTCCGCGCGGGGGAGGAGATGTTTGACTGCCTTCAAACAGGCAGCTCGAGCATTGTCGCTTGGGCGCCGCCGCTCAGCACCGTAAGAACCGGCGGCCGGCCGTGCGGGGCCTGCACGAAATGATCGGCGTCGGCGCCGGCGATCGAGAGCCGCAGCCGGCTGCCCTTGGCGAAGCGCCAGGCGATCGGCAGCAACGCGAAACGCAGGAGTTGCGGCTCGCCCGTGGGCATCGACCGGGCATCCTTGCGGGCAAAGGTCCGCCACGGCCACGTCGTCCGGTAGTTGCGCGGTGCCGGCGCCTCGGCGCGATGGATGGCCCGCAGCAACCCCTCGGTGACGTAGCGCGACGTGCCGTCGGCCTCGACTTCGGAGAGATAGACGAACACGGCCGCGTCGGGCTCGCTCGACGCCAGCCAGAGCGACACGACGGGGTGGCCGGCGATCTCCAGCGCATCCTGTAGGGGCGACGACGTGAAGGACGCGAGCTTGCCTTCACGCTCCGACCAGTCCGCGTAGTAGTCGGTCGCATCGATTCCGGCGATCCGTTCGTAGCGCGTCTGCGATCCGCTGCCCCAGGTGAAATCGACCTCGATCCGGTCCGTCGTGCCGGGTCCGGGCGGCACAGTCGCGAGGCCATTGTTCGAGGTCGCGAAGAAGACCCTCTTCCCCTCTGTCGGCGGCCAGGCCGGCGCCGCGCGCCATTCCTCGGCATGCATCGTGAAGTAGTGGATTGGTGCCTCGTGCGCGAGGCCGGTGTCGCGGCCGGCAAGATGCTGGTCGAAGAAGCGCAGCACCTCGCCCAGCACCGGCAACTCCGGCTCCATCCGGCCGCGCCAAGGAGAAGCGTTGACCCGTGCGCCGTGATCCCAGGGGCCGAGCAGCAGGCGACGTTCGGCGTTGGGCAGGGTGAGAAACCGCGACAACGCGCCATTGGCGTAGCCTGCACCGTCCATCCAGCCGGAGACGGCATAGACCGCGACGTCCGGTGGAATCTCGTCCAGGTAGTTGTAGGGGCTGAACGACGCGCTGGTGAAGGACGGGTCATAGGGTAGCGCATCGTCACGGAATTTGAACTCCGTGATGAAGTCGGGCATCCGGAAATTCGCGAGATGCCCCCTTACCGCTTTGCGTGCCAGGCTGCCGTCGCGATCCTCGTCGACCGGTAGGGGCCCGAGCAGCGCCGGATTGGCGAAGTAGGCGAACTGTGCCCGAAGATCGCGGCGATCATGATCGAGCGCCAGCATCAGCTCGTCATAGACCAGCGCCAGGCGCTTGATCAGCAGCCCACCCGGATAATAATTGTCCGCCCAGGTGTCCCAGACGGCGAACAGCGGGGCGATCGCCCGCACCGCCTTGTGGCCGGTGCTGGCGAGAAAATCGCAGGCCGCGCCGAGATAGGAGATGCCGGTCGCACCGATCGCGCCGTCGCTCCAGGGCTGGGCCACGATCCAGTCGGCAAGCACCCGGTAGTCGTCGCGCTCGCGCGGCGAGCGGAACGAATCGCGCGTGCCGAAGCTCGCCCCGGTGCCGCGCGCATCGACGACGACCAGCGCGTAGCCGCGCGGCACGAAGGTATCGCGATACTTGGACGTGTTGGGGGACGGCTCGACCCCGGTCGCGCCCGGCGCCAGTTCGAAGCGCCGCACGTAGGGCGTCAGGATCAGAATCGTCGGCCAGCGCCGGCCGGCATCGCCGTCAGGCAGGAAGACATCGACGGCCAGCCGGCAGCCGTCGGGCATCGTCACATAGGTCGAGGAAGGTTTGCCGAGGCGATGCTCGGCGGGGCGTCCGGCAAGATAGCGGCTGGGCGGCACCTTCCAGGCCGAGCCGAGGTCGTCGCGATCCGGCATCCCGATCCGCCCCCTCACCTAGCCTCTCCCCCCTAGCGGGGGAGAGGAACATGAAAGCCGAGATGCCCCTCTTCCTCCTCTCCCCCTTGGGGGAGAGGCTGGGTGAGGGGGAAACGAACGACGCCGCGGGAGAGGCGTCGTTCTTCCGTCACATGTTGAGCTGACTGACGAACTTGGTGTTGAGGTAGGCCTCGAGCGCCTCGACGCCACCTTCCGAGCCGTAGCCCGAATCCTTGATGCCGCCGAACGGCACTTCCGGCAGGGCGAGGCCGTGATGGTTGATCGACACCATGCCGCTCTCGAAGGCTGCGCCGATCTGCGCCGCGGTCTTGGTGTTCTTGGTGTAGGCATAGGCGGCGAGGCCCCAGTCGAGGCGATTCGCTTCCTTGACCACGCCGTCGAAGTCCTTGAACGGGGTGATCGGCGCCAGCGGGCCGAACGGCTCCTCGTTCATGATCTTGGCGTTGAGCGGCACGTCGGTGAGCACCGTCGGCTCGTAGAAGTAACCCTTGTTGCCCTTGCGCTGACCGCCGGTACGCACCTTGGCGCCCTTGGCGATCGCGTCGCTCACAAAGCTGTCCATGGCATGCAGGCGGCGCTCGGCCACCAGCGGCCCCATCTTGGTCTCGGCCTCGAGACCGTTACCGACCTTCATGTTCTTGGCGTAGGCCGTGAAGCGCTCGACGAACTCCGGATAGACCTTCTCGTGCACCAGGAAGCGCGTCGGCGCGACGCAGACCTGGCCGGCGTTCCTGAACTTGTTGGCGCCCAGCACGTTCACTGCCTGCTCGAGATCGGCATCCTCGAACACGATCGCCGGGGCGTGGCCGCCCAGTTCCATCGTCACGCGCTTCATGTGCGCGCCAGCAAGGGCGGCGAGCTGCTTGCCGACCGGCGTCGAGCCCGTGAAGGTCACCTTCTTGATGATCGGATGGGGGATCAGATACTCGCTGATCTCCGACGGCACGCCGTAGACGAGCTGGATCACGCCCGCCGGCACGCCGGCGTCGACGAAGGCCTTGATGAGCTGGGCGCAGGAGCCGGGCGTGTCTTCCGGTCCCTTGATGATGATCGAGCAGCCGGTGGCGAGCGCCGCCGACGCCTTGCGCACCACCTGGTTGATCGGGAAGTTCCACGGCGTGAAGGCCGCGACTGGACCGACCGGCTCCTTGATCACGAGCTGGTACACGTTCTCGGCGCGCGCCGGCACGACGCGACCGTAGGTGCGGCGGCCTTCTTCGGCCATCCAGTCGATGATGTCGGCGGCGAGGCCAGTCTCGATCCTGGCCTCGTAGAGCGGCTTGCCCTGCTCCTGCGTCATGATCGTGGCGATCTCTTCGAGACGCTGGCGCATCAGGTCGGCGGCCTTGCGCATGATCTTGTAGCGCTCGTAGGCCGACACCTTCTTCCACTGCTTGAAGCCCTTGTCAGCAGCGGCCAGCGCGCGATCGAGGTCGCTCTTCTCGGCATGCGCCACCTGGCCGATCACTTCTTCCGTCGCGGGATTGATGATCGGAATCGTCCGGCCGTTGGCGCCCTTGGTCCAGGCGCCATCGATCATCAGGGAGACATCGCTATAAGTCATACCTTCCTCCGTTATTCTCAGCTTCCGCGATAGGTGGAATAGCTCCAGGGCGTGCAAAGCAGCGGCACGTGATAATGCCCCTCCGACTCGGCAATGGAAAAGCGCAAAGGCACGATATCGAGGAACGGCGGATCGCTTTGCGCAATGCCCCTGCTGCGAAAGTGGTCACCGACCGCAAACTGCAGCTCGTAGCGGCCGATCGGCAGCGGCCGTCCGCCGATCAGGGGCGCGTCGGTGCGGCCATCGGCATTGGTGACGGCCTTCGCAATCAGATGATGCTGCCGGCCGGCCAGCTCGTAGAGCTCGATCGCGACGCCGACGGCCGGTCGGCCGCCATGCGTGTCGAGGACGTGCGTGCTGAGACGGCCGTCGACCCGCGGCATGCCCTCGCCCGTCACCTTGGCGGCCACGCGCAGTCGCGTGATGTAGAAGATCTCCTGCAGAGCCGCGGCGAACTCGGTGGCGGCGTCGTGCCGCAGCCGCCGCTCGAACTGGGCAAGGATCGAATCGCGCGTATGGCGGCGCACGCAGACGATGAAAGGAAAGCCGAACGTCGCCTTGTAGGCGTCGTTCAGGCGATGGAACCGTGCGAATTCTTCTTCCGAGAGCGTGTCGAGGCCCACACTCGCCTGCTCGCGTCGCGAATCGTCGGTCAAGGCCCCGGCGCGCGCGGCCTTGCCGGCAAGGTCGGGATGGCCGCGCAGGAAGGCAAGCTGCTGCTCGCGCGACGCGGCACGCACGGTGCCCATCATCGCCTCGTGCAGGGCCGTCACGCTGACGAACGGACGGCGCGCCGCGGCGACCTCGGCCACCCAAGGCGCCAGTTCGAACGTGTCGCCGACGGCGTCGGAGAAATCCGCCGGGTGTGCCTGGTTGAGGTCGGCGAGAGCGTGAACCATGCCGGCCGACCTAGCACGGCCGCCGGTCCGTCTCTATAGTCCGGCCAGCAAATTCAAAGGCCCGCACGTTCAAGGGCCGCAAACTCACAGGGAGGAGCCGCAATGACCGGCCGCAACAACTTCACCCGTCGCCGCTTCGGCCGTCGCGATTTCGGACGGGCCACGCTCGCCGGCGCGGCCTTGCTCGGCGCGCCGCTGCCGCTCCGCCATGCGCTGGCGCAGGGCGGCCCGGCCGACCTCAAAGTCGGCTTGCTGCTGCCGACGTCCGGCCTTCAGGCGCAGATCGGCCAGGCTTGCCGCCGCGGCGCCGACGTCGCCAACGAGGTGTTCGCCGACATGAAGATGCCGGTGAAGCTCGACATCGTGAATTACGACACCGAGACCAAGCCCGACGTGGCGCGCACCCAGGCCGAGAAGGCGATCGATGCCGGCTGCCACATGCTGGTCGGCGCCTTCGATTCCGGCCAGACCATCGCCATCGCCCAGGTCTGCGAACAGCGCGGCGTGCCGCTGGTCGTGAACATCGCGGCGGCGCCGCAGATCACCGAGCAAGGCTACAAATTCGTCGTGCGCAACTTCCCGACGGCGCCGATGCTGATCACCGGTGCGCTGGCCCTGCACAAGGAGATCTTCAAGGTCTCGGGCAAGACGCCGAAGACTGCGGTGCTGATGAGCGTGAACGACACGTTCGGCACCTCGATGATCAACGGCATCAAGGCCCTCTTCCCCAAGCTCGACATGCCCTACGAGCTGGTCGACACGATCAGCTACGACCCGGCCGCCAAGGATCTCGCGGTCGAGGTCGGCAAGGCCAAGGCGACCAAGGCCGAGCTGCTGCTGCCGGTGAGCCGCCTCAACGACGCCAAGCTGCTCGTCCAGGAGATGGTGAAGCAGCGCTGGGAGCCGATGGGCGTGCTCAATCCCGGCGCGCCCGGCCTCTACGAGCAGGACTTCCTCAAGACCATGGGCAAGTACGGCGAGTTCATGATCTCGAACGTGCCGTGGCTCGACCCGAAGTCGGCCATGACGCAGTCGCTGGAGAAGCGCCACGCCGCCAAGTATCCCAACGACCAGCTCGATCTCAACGGTGGCTTCACCTTCGAAGGCATCCTGATCGCCGCCCATGCCTGGCTCACCGCCAAGTCGACCAAGCCCGGCGACCTGATGGAAGCCCTGCGCAAGGCCAAGATCGACCAGCACGTCATGATCGGCGGCCCGATCCAGTTCGACGCCAAGGGCCAGAACGTCAACATCAAGGCCTCGGCCGTCGAGAACCTGAAGCGCAAGCCGACCGTGGTCCTGCCGCTCGAGTCCGCTGCCGCGCCGCTGGTCTTCCCGATGCCCAGCTGGAACGACAAGCGCCGCACCTGAGCCCCTTCTGTCATCCTGAGCGCAGCGAAGGATCTCATGCCGATGGCAAGCGGCGATAAGGTCCTTCCCTGCACTCCAGCGCGCGAGTGACCTCGCGCGAGACGACACGATCCGATGACCGCCGACTTCCTCCTCTCCCTCGCCCAGGCGATCACCAAGGGCCTGCTGACCGGCATGGTCTACGGGCTGATGGCGCTCGGCCTGTCGGTGATCTTCGGCGTCATGCGCGTGGTCAACTTCGCGCATGGCGAGCTGATGGTCGTCGGCATGTATCTCGCCTGGATGGGCTTCGAATACCTGCAGGTCTCGCCGATGCTGAGCCTGCCGGTGATCGCCGCCGTCTTCTTCGTGGCGGGCTACGCCCTGCAGCGCACCGTCATCTCACCCTTCATTGGCCGGCCCGAGCATCAGCAGTTCCTGCTGCTGCTGGCGATCGCCATCCTGCTGGTCAATGCCTGCCTTGCCATCGCCGGCCCCGACTCGCGCGGCGTTCAGCTCGAGTCCCAGTTCGATTCCTACGAACTGGGGCCTCTGGTGTTCGATGCCGTGCGCCTGCATGCGGCGCTGACGGCGGTCGTCATCGCGGCCCTGCTCTGGCTGTTCTTCACGCGCACGCGCATCGGCAAGTCGATCCGCGCCGCCGCCGACAACCACATGGGCGCCCTCGTGGTCGGGCTCGACGTGCGCCGCCTCTATGCTTTCACCTTCGGCGTCGGCGCGGCCTGCGTGGGCGCCGCGGGCGCGCTCATGATCACCATCATTCCGGTGACGCCCTTCCTTGCCGCGGAATACACGCTGCTCGCCTTTGTCATCGTGATCGTGGGCGGGCTGGGCAGCATGACCGGGGCGCTGCTGGGCGGCCTGCTGATCGGGGTCAGCGAGGCGGTCGCGGGCCTGCTGCTGCAACCGTCGCTCAAGAGCATGGTGAGCTTCGGCATCCTGATCCTGGTCCTGCTGCTCAGGCCGCAGGGCCTGATGGGCAAGCGCGGCCAATGAGCCTGCTGCACCGCCTGACCGACGGCGTGCCGTTGCGCGCACTCTGGGGGCTGGGGCTGCTGCTCGCCGCCCTGCTGGTAGCGCCGGCCTTTCTCGGCAAATACGGCCTCTCCGTCCTGATCCTGGTCCTCTACTTCGCCTATGTGGGGCAGGCCTGGAACATCATGATGGGCTTCGCGGGCCAGCTTTCGCTCGGCCATGCCCTCTATGCCGGGCTGGGTGGCTATATCGCCGCCGGCCTCTTCTTCCATTACGGCGTCGGCCCCTGGCTCGGCCTGTTCGCCGCCGTGGCCGCCGCCGCGGCGGCCGGCGCCGTGGTCGGCTATCTCGGCTTCCGCTTCTCGCTCGCCGGCGTCTATTTCGCCCTGCTCACCATCGCCTTCAGCGAGTTTACGCGCATCGCCTTCGACCATTGGGGTTGGGTCGGTGGCTCGGGCGGCCTGTTCCTCAAGGTCGATGCCACCGCCGACTGGCTGAACCTGCGCGGCGGGCCGGTTCTCTTCTACTATGTGATCCTGGCGCTGGCGGTCGGCGCTTTCATCCTCTGTCGCGCCTTGCTGGAAAGCCGGCTCGGCCGCTACTGGCTCGCCATCCGCGAGGATGCCGAAGCAGCCCAGGCGGTGGGCGTGCCGGTGTTCCGCTGCAAGATGATCGCCGTGGTGATCTCGGCGGCGCTGACGGCGGTGGCCGGCGTCTGGAACGCCTTCTACTACAACAACCTCTTTCCCGAGACGGCCTTCGCCATGGGCCGCTCGATCGAGTTCACCCTGGCACCGATTATCGGCGGCCTGGGCACCTTGTTCGGCCCGATCGTCGGCGCGGTCGTGCTAACGGGCCTGGGCGAGATCTTCACCGACCTCAGCGAGCTCTTCCATATCTCCGGCATCAAGCAGATCTTCTACGGCCTCGCGCTCCTGATCATCGTGATGTACCGGCCCGCCGGCGTCTGGCCCTGGATCGCCGACCGCTTCGGCTTCGGGGAGAAGCGGCGATGAGCGGCGGCTCTGGCGCTCGTCTGGAACTTGCCGGCATCGGCAAGAACTTCCGCGGCCTGCGCGCCGTGCACGATGTCTCCTTCAGCGTGCCGGCTGGCGCAATCCACGCGCTGATCGGCCCCAATGGCGCCGGCAAGACCACGATCTTCAACATGATCGCCGGCGTCTACCGCCCCGATGCCGGCACCGTCAGCCTGGACGGCAGGCAGATCTCGGGCCTCAGGCCCGACCTCGTCTGCGACGCGGGCGTCGGCCGCACCTTCCAGATCGTGAAGCCCTTCAAGGGGCTGAGCGTGCTGGAGAACGTCACGGTCGGCGCTCTCCACCGCCGGCCGGCGCTCGGCGACGCACGCGCCGCCGCTGCCGACATCCTGGAGCGGCTCGGCCTGCACGACCGGCGTCATCAGGCGGCCGAGAGCCTCACCCTGCCCGACCGCAAGCGCCTCGAAGTAGCGCGGGCGCTGGCGACCGAACCTAAGCTCTTGCTGCTCGACGAGGTGATGGCCGGCCTGCGCCCCACCGAGGTCGACGTGATGGTGGCCTTCCTGCGCGACCTCAATGTCCGCACCGGCCTCACCATCCTGCTGATCGAACACGTCATGCGCGCCGTTATGGCGCTGGCGGCGGAAGTGGTCGTGGTGAGCTACGGCGAGAAAATCGCTCAGGGTACGCCGGCCGAGATCGCTCGGAATCAGGCCGTGCTCGACGTTTATCTCGGCGAGGAGGAAGCGTGAGCACGCCCCTCCTGCAGGTCGACGGGCTCGACCTCTTCTACGGCGATGCCCAAGCCCTGGCCGGCGTGTCGCTCACCATCGAGGCCGGCGAGATCGTGGCGATCGTGGGCGCCAACGGCGCCGGCAAGAGCTCGCTGATCCGGTCGATCCATGGAATCGAACGGCCGGCACGCGGCCATGTCCGCTTCGACGGCAAGGACATCACCGGCTGGCCCTCCTACCAGGTCTGCGAAGTGGGTATCGGCCATGTCGCCGAAGGGCGGCAGGTCTTCCCCAACCTGTCGGTGCTGGAAAATCTCGAAATGGGCGCGACACCCAAACGCGCCCGCGCCGCCGAGAAGCAAACCCTGGAGCGGGTGTTCGGCCTGTTCCCGCGACTGGCGGAGCGGCGCAAGCAGGCCGCCGGCACGCTCTCCGGCGGCGAGCAGCAGATGCTGGCGATCGGCCGCTGCCTGATGGGCCAGCCGCGGCTGATCATGTTCGACGAGCCCTCACTCGGCCTCGCGCCCACGATCGTGCAGGAAGTCTTCCGCATCGTGCGCCGCCTGAACGACGAGGGCCTCACCATCCTGCTGGTCGAGCAGAACGTCATGGCCTCGCTCAAGATCGCCCATCGCGGCTATGTCCTGGAGAACGGCCGCATCGAGCTCGACGGCCCGGGCGCCGACCTCCTCACCAACGACCGCGTGCGCCAAGCCTATCTCGGTCTGTGAGCTGCTTGCCTGCTTCTTCCGGTCCGGATCTGTCACCCATCGTCCCGGTCTGGACTTCATATTCCTCTCCCCCGAAGCGGGGGAGAGGAGAAAGAAAGAACAAGTTCTCGTCAGCGGCCATTGACGGAACCTCGGGCCGGTTGCCATCCTTGTCTTTCCGGTACTGGCTGCTGTCGCGTGCGACGCGGACTTGATCCGGGACGGCCCTGATCCTTCCCGCCGACGGGAACGAGCACCCTCCCCCGGCACGACTGCTCTGTGGGAGGAGATAAAGATGAATCGTCGCGACATCCTGAAAGCCGGCATTGCCGCTGGCACACTGGTCGCCGGATCTCGGCTGGCCTTGGCCCAAGGCGCGACCTATGCCCCCGTCGCCAAGGGCTGGCGCACCTATGTGCTGACGACCAAGGTCGAGCCGACGGCCGGCGCCACGCGCGCCTGGATTCCGCTGCCGACCTTCGAGGCTGCCGACTGGCAGCGGCCGGGTGCCGTCACCTGGACGGGCAATGCGCGGACCGCCGAGCGCGTACGCGATCCCAAGTACGGCGCGGAGATGCTGAAGGTCGAATGGGCCGCCGACCAGGTCTCGCCCGCGATCGAAGTCGTGGCCCAGGTCCAGGCGCAGAACCGGTCGGTCGTTCCCGGTCGAGGCAATGCGCCTGCACTCAGCGACGCCGAACGCACCCTCAACCTGATGCCGACCACCTTCCTGCCGACCGACGGCATCGTGAAGGAGACCGCCGACGAGATCGTGCGCGGCAAGCAGGGCGATGTCGCCAAGGCGCGCGCGATCTACGACTGGGTGGTCGAAAACACGTTCCGCAATGCCAAGACGCTGGGCTGCGGCGTCGGCGACATCACCACCATGATCCGGACCGGCAACCTGAACGGCAAATGCGCCGACCTTAATGCGCTCTATGTCGGCCTCGCCCGCTCGGTCGGCCTGCCGGCACGCGACGTCTATGGCATCCGCGTGATGCCCTCGGAGTTCGGCTTCAAGGCGCTGGGTGCCGGCTCGGAGGTCGTCTCCAAAGCGCAACATTGCCGGGCCGAGGTCTGGCTTGCCGGATCCGGCTGGACGCCGGTCGATCCCGCCGACGTGCGCAAGGTCGTCCTCGAGGAGCCGCCGACCAACCTGGCCATGACCGATCCCAAGGTCGTCGCCGCCCGCCGGGCGCTGTTCGGGGCCTGGGAGGGCAACTGGCTGGCCTACAACGTCGCGCACGACCTCACGCTGCCCGGCTCGAAGGAGCCGCCAATCGCGTTTTTGATGTATCCGCAGGCGGAAAACCGGTCGGGCTTCCTGGATTCGCTGGATCCCGACAAGTTCCGCTACCGGATCACAGCCCGTGAACTCACGGCCTGAGGCCGTGTTGTCCCAGGGCGGCGCCGTGACGGGTCATTCCGCTTCGCCCTGAGAGGCACTATATCGGCGGCATGACCGCTACGACCGATGCGGCGCCGCTGGAGGCGCCGGGCAGCATCGAGCGCCGTTACTACGGGGCGATGGCCGCCCCGTTCGCGGTCGATGCGATCGCCAACACGGCCTACGCCTTCATCAACCGAACACCCGAGATCCTGCTGCATTGGCTGGTCCTGGCCGGTGTTCTGTTGATCGCCGGTGTCGGTGTCGGCGCCTGGTGGCTGATCCGCCCGGTCATGCGGTTCGTCGCGGGCGAGGCGGCTTTCGAGCAAGTCGAGCCGAAACTCGTCCGCCTGCCACGCAATTCGGCGATCGTCGTCGCGATCTGCTCCGCGCCGCTGCTGGCATTGCGCGCCTTTTCGCAATACATCGGCTTTTCGTTCGGTGCGATGCTGGCCCCTCCAGCCTTGCCCGATGCGATCGCCACCGTGGTCGTCGGCACCTTGTTCTACGTCGTGCTGACCTATTTCGTGGTGAATGCCTATCTCGATCGCTTGTACGAGCACCTGTTCCAGACCCGTGGCGTCAACCTCACCATCTTCGACGGTCGGTTCCACAACAAGGTGACCCTGGCCGTGGCGTTCCTGTCGCTTGCCGGCATGACCATGCTGGCGGCCGATATCGCGAGCTATTCCGGCGCCCGCCTGTTGCGCGAGGCGGGATCCGACATCACCCTGACGCTGACCGGTGCGGCCATCGTCTACTACTGGTTTTCGCGGGCGCTGACCCGGCCGATCGCCCGCCTCGATCATGGCATGCGGCGCATCGCGGCCGACGACTACTCGGTGCGCCTGCCGGTCACCTCCGATGACGAGCTCGGCCACGCCGCCAGCCGTTTCAACCAGATGGTCGAGGGCCTCGCCGAGCGGGAATATCTGCGCGACACTTTCGGCAAGTATGTCAACGAGAGCGTGGCCGCGGCGATCCTCGAGAACAGGGGACGCAGTGGGCGCGCCGAGGACACGACCGCGGAAGCCACACTGATGTTCACCGACATCGAGGGCTTCACCGGCCTGTCGGAGGAAGTCACCCCGGCCGAGATCGCCGCCCTGCTCAACACCTATCTCGGCACGATCGTGCCGGTGATCCAGCGTCACGGCGGCGTGGTCAACAATTTCATCGGCGACGGCCTGTTTGCGAGCTTCAACCTGCCGCTTCCCCTCGAAGACCACGCAGCCGCCGCGATAAATGCCGCCCTCGAGATCGAGCAGACCCTCGCGGCGGCACCGTTCGCCCGCAAGGTCGGCCTGCGCACGCGCATCGGCATCAACACCGGACCGGTGATCGGCGTCACCATCGGGACGGAGAACCGGCTGAGCTACACCCTGCTCGGTGACGCGGTAAACGTCGCCTCGCGTATCGAGCAACTCAACAAGACCTTCGGCACGACGATCCTGGCGGCCGAGAGCACAGTCGTCGCCGCCGGCGCGGCCGGAATCTGCGAGCGGCTGGGGGCCGCGGACGTGCGCGGCCACAGGGGCGACGTCGTCGTCTATCGCGTGGGGCTTCAGGCATGAGCGACTTCGCGACCGTATCTTCTTCGGCTCCTCCTTCCGGCATCATTCCGGCCACACCGGCACAGGTAACTGCGATCAGCCGGCGCTATTTCTGGATGGCGACGTCGGTGTTCTTCCTCGATCTCGCGATCGTCACGATCTATGCCGTCATCGCCGATAAATGGCGCAACTTTCCGATCGTCGTGGGATTCGGCGCCCTGATCCTGATCGGGGTCAACTTCCTCGCCATCTCCCGGCTCTTTCAACCGGTCCGGCGCTATCTCGACGGCGAGATTCCCTTCGACGACGTGCAACGACGGCTGACGCAGCTCCCGCTGCTGACGGCGCAACGCGTGTTCCTGCTCACCTTCATCACCTGGGCCATCCGCCTCTCCTCGCCCTGGTGGGCCGGCGCCTCGGCCGCCAATATTCCGGTGCCCACGATCGCCGATTTCATCGCGACCTGCGCCGTGCTGATGGTGCTCTACTTCACCTTCACCTACTTCGTCGTCAGCGACTATCTCGCGCAGCTCTGCACCTTCATATTTCGGCATCACGGCCGCAATCTCGGCCTGTTCTTCGGCCGCTACCGCAACAAGCTGGTGGTCGCGCTGGTCGTGATCTCGATCGGCCCTCTGGCGGCGATCCTCGTCGATCTGTTCTCCTACAGCGGTGACCGCCAGCAGATGGAAATCCTGGTCGACGTCGCCTCGGCGGCTGTCGGCGTCTCGATATCGGCCTTCTACATCAGCCGTTCGCTGCTGCGGCCGCTGCGCCTGCTCTCGCAGGCCATGACCAAGGTGAGCCAGGGCGATCTCAGCCAGCGCATTCCGGTCACCTCGAACGACGAGGTGGGCGAGCTCACCGGCCAGTTCAACAACATGATCGAGGGCTTGCGCGAGCGGGAGCGCATTCGCGAGACCTTCGGCCGCTATGTCGACGAGAGCGTCGCCGCCACCATCCTGCGCCGCGAGGGCGCGGGCGTCCTGGCCGGCGAGACCCGCGAGGCGACCGTGCTGTTCAGCGACATCGAGGGCTTCACCACGATCGCCGAGCATTTGCCGCCCGATCAGCTCGTCCTCGCCCTGAACGAATATCTGCAGACCGTGCTCGCGCCGATCCGCGCCCATGGCGGCGTGGTCAACACCTTCATCGGCGACGGCCTGTTCGCCTCCTTCAACATGCCACTGGCTTGCGATGGCCATGCGCCGGCGGCGGTGCGGGCGGCGCTGGACATCCAGCGGGCGATCGGCAGCCGCACCTTCGGCGACATCGGCATGTCGTTCGCCACGCGCATCGGGATCAGCACCGGCGGCGTGATCGGCGGCTCGGTGGGCGCAGGCCAGCGCATGAGCTTCACCCTGCTTGGCGACACGGTGAACCTCGCGGCGCGCCTCGAGGAGCTGAACAAGCAGCACGGCACCCGCATCCTGGTCTCGGAAAGCACCCGTGCGCACTGCAACGGCGAGTTCGCCTTCAGCCCGCTGGGCAGCGTCACCGTACGCGGCCGCAGCGAGCCTGTGGCGATCTTCAGCATCGATCCCGCCATCCGGCCGGGCTATTCCTCTCCGCAGCTTCCCAACGCCTGACCTGTCGGAGATCGCTTCATGTCCTCTTCGCCCAAAGCCGCCCCCTCCAAGGCCGCGCCTTCGCCTGCCAGCCGCTTCCCCGTGCCCGCGCTCGCCGACCTGCCGGCCGACATCCGCCAACGCATCGAGGCCGTGCAGGAGAAGTCCGGCTTCGTCCCCAACGTCTTCCTGGCGCTGGCCCATCGTCCGGACGAGTTCCGCGCGTTCTTCGCGTACCACGATGCGCTGATGGACAAGCCGGGCAACCTCACCAAGGCCGAGCGCGAGATGGTCGTGGTGGCAACCAGCAACGCCAATCAGTGCCAGTATTGCGTGGTCGCGCACGGCGCCATCCTGCGTATCCGTGCCAAGAATCCGCTGATCGCCGACCAGGTCGCCATTAACTATCGCAAGGCCGACATCACGCCGCGCCAGACTGCCATGCTGGACTTCGCCATGAAGGTGTCGTTCGAGGCCTATGCCGTGGGCGACGAGGATTTCGCGGCCCTGGCCAAGCACGGCTTCAACGACGAGGATGTCTGGGACATCGCGGCGATCGCCTCGTTCTTCGCGCTGTCCAATCGTATGGCGAACGTCACCCGGATGCGGCCGAACGACGAGTTCTATACGCTGGGGCGCTAGACTTCTCTTTCGAAAAGGCTGCTGCGATGAACGCGTCCGGACTATCGCCCGATCAGGTGAAACTGCAGGCTCGTGCCCGTGAGCTTGCGGCCGGCCCGGTGACGCAGCGCGCCGCCGAGGTCGACAAGACCGAACAGTATCCCTGGGACAATGTCGATCTCCTGAAGGACGCCAGGCTGATCGGCATGACGATCCCGCAGCAATATGGCGGCCAGGGCAAGGGCTGGCTCGACGCGGTGCTCGCCATCGAGGCGCTGTCCGCCGCCTGCGCCGTCACCGGCCGGATCGCCGTCGAGACCAACATGGGCGCGATCAGCGCGGTCATGGCCTACGGCTCGGAAGAGCAGAAGAAGATGGCGGCCGACATGGTGCTGGCGGGCGACAAGCCCGCCATCTGCATCACCGAACCGGAAGCCGGCTCCGATGCCAACGGGATGACCACACGCGCCGACAAGAAGGGCAATCGCTACGTCCTGAACGGCCGCAAGCACTGGATCACCGGCGGTGGCGTCTCGCGGCTGCACCTGATCTTCGCCAAGGTTTACGACGAAAAGGGCACGTTCGAGGGCATCGGCGGCTTCCTCGCCATCCGCGACGAGACCAAGGGCCTCAAGATCACCAAGCGCGAGCCCACCATGGGCCTGCGCGGCATTCCCGAAGCGGTGATCGACTTCGAGGACATGGACGTTCCGCCCTCGGCGCTGGTGATCCCGCCGCGCGGGCTGAAGAAGGGTTTCGCCGACCTGATGAACGCCTACAACAGCCAGCGTGTCGGGGCGGCTACGGTAGCGCTGGGCATCGCCCAGGGCGCCTATCGCCTGGCGCTCGACTGGTCGGAGAAACGGCACCAGTTCGGCCGGCCGATCAACGAGTTCCAGGGCCTGCAGTGGAAGCTCGCCGACATGTCGATCAAGCTCGCCGCATCGCAGGCGCTGGTCTACAACGCCGCCCGCTCGGGCGACGGCGGCTTTCCCGACATGCTGATGGCCGCCCAGGCCAAGGTCTTCACCTCGGAAAGTGCCATTCAGGTGGTGAACGACGCCCTGCAGGTCTTCGGCGCCCGCGGCTACTCGCGGGAACTCCCCCTGGAACGCATGGCCCGCGATGTCCGCATGTTCACCATCGGCGGCGGCACGGCCGAAGTGCTGCGCAACGTCGTGGCCGGCGCCCTCCTCAAGAAGAAGCTGCCGCAGACGCGGGACGGCTGGGGCAAGGCGTAGACGCCGGATACCGCCACGCTTGCCGTCAATGACGCACGAGCAGCGCCGCAAGAAACTTTGTCATCCCGAGGCGTAGCCGAGGGACCTTTGTTGATCAGTAAAGGTCCTTCGGCTACGCCTCGGGATGACACCGTTTCTTGTGCACAGGTTTCGTGGCGATTTTCACAGCCTGGGATCGGATCTCATCGATCCCTGGTTTGCTACAGCGTTATCGCCCTGACCGAGGTCACGCCACTCACTTCAACGCCGTCGTCGTCGCCACCCATTTGTCGGCCTGCCGCGCATAGCGCACGCGCTTGCGCTCGTTACCCTGGTCACCCGACTTCAGGCATGTCGCCGTGAGCGCCGTGGGGCTTTCCCAGGCGAGCTGGCAGTCGCCCAGGCCGCAGGGAATTGTGGTCTCCAGTTCGGCTTTCACGCCCTCGCCCGTGGATCGCAGGATCGCGAGATTGTCCTTGCCGTTCAGCAGGTCGCAGACGCCGTAGGCAAAACGCGCCTTGTCCGGTGACCAGATCGGCCGGCCGGGAAGATCGATCAGCCGGCCCGTCTTGCGCATCACCAGCGTATAGAGGTGATCTTCGTAGAAGAGGGTCTGCACGAGGTGGAAGCCGCCCGCCTCGTCATAGTGGTCGTAAAGGTAGACATACATCTCGTCGCCGAACGGACAGTCGGTCAGGGTCACCACCTTGCCGCCCTCGACGGCGATGAAGAGCTTATCGAGCCAGCGCCAGACATCGCGGTTGTTCACCCAGCGCTGCTTCTCTTCCGCCCACTTGGCAGTGTTGTCGACCGGCGTGTGGCTCGCCCAGTCGCGCCAGCTCTCGACCTCGTTCCAGTTCTTCGGTCGGCAGACCGGCGGCGGCTTGCCGATATCGTCGGCCCAAGCGGTGCCCGACGCGGCACCGAAAGTAAACATCAGGGCAATCAGGCAGATCAGGCGTCCAGGCATCCGATACCGTCGCTCACGGGAGATGCTTCAGCATAGTCTCCAGGCTGACCGAACGCAGCGTGGCTTCGGCGATCTCGTCGATCTCGGTCAGGACACGCTGCAAGGCGCTGCCGATCGCCGTCTCCTCGCCGGGTTCCTTGGCCCGGCTGCCGGGCACCGGCTCGAACAGCGCCACGATATCCATCAGGGTCGTGCGCCGCCGGTTGCCGATGAAGCGGTAGCCGCCGGCCGCCCCGCGCCCGCCCTGCACCAGCCCCGCGGTGGCCAAGGTGCGCAGGACCTTGGCGAGGTGGTGGGTTGACACGCCGAACCGGTCCGCCAGATCGGCGGCCGAGAGCGTCCGTTGGGGATCGCGTGCCAGCTCCAAGGTGGCGTAGAGTCCAAGCCGCGTCGCCGTCTGGAGTTTCACGGCATTTCCATATCGAGCTGCAGCGACGGACCGGCGACCATGCCCTGCGCGCGGAAGAAGGAGAGGATCAGATGATCCTTGCGATCGACCAGCGTCCGCAGCCGCGTCACGCCGGCCCGCTTGAAGCGCGCCGCCAGCGCGTCGAACAGTGCTGTCCCCACACCCTCGAGCCGAACCGTCGGGTCGACCTGGATGGCGAACACCCAGCCCGCTGCCGGCTGGCCGAACTCCCAGGCGCGGATCTCGCCTGCGATGAAGCCTGCCAGGGCGGGCGTCGGGGCGCCGCCGCGTTCGGTCTCGGCCACCAGAAAGTGGCGCTCGGGCGCCAGCATGTCCTGCCAGTAATCGGGCTTGGAGGTGCCGGTCAGCCGCGCGTCGAGGGCGGAAATCGCCGGCAGATCAGAGGCTTGAGCGGGGCGGATCGAAATCATTTCAGGCCGCAAGAATGCGCTTGCGCTGGGGAAAGTAAATAAGTATTTAAGTACCGAATTACAGAAATAGGGAACGCCATGGCCGACCACACGCCCATCGATTTCCGGACCGAGCCCAGCCGCTACCGCCACTGGAAGCTCGCCCTCGAAAACGGCGTCGCCTACCTCACCATGGACGTTAACGAGGATGGCGGGCTGCGCCCCGGCTACAAGCTGAAGCTCAACTCCTACGATCTCGGCGTCGATATCGAGCTGGCCGATGCCGTGCAGCGCCTGCGCTTCGAGCATCCCGAGGTCGGCGCCGTGGTCATCCGCTCCCAGCGCGACCGCATCTTCTGCTCCGGCGCCAACATCAACATGCTGGGCCTCTCCAGCCACGACCACAAAGTGAATTTCTGCAAGTTCACCAACGAGACGCGGCTCGCCATCGAGGATGCCAGCACGCATTCCGGCCAGACCTACATCTGCTCGATCAACGGGATCGCGGCCGGCGGCGGCTACGAGCTGGCGCTGGCCTGCGAACAGATCCTGCTGGCCGACGATGGTGCGAGCGCCGTGTCGCTGCCCGAGCTGCCGCTGCTCGCCGTCCTGCCCGGCACCGGCGGCCTGACGCGCCTGGTCGACAAGCGCCTGGTGCGCCGCGACCATGCCGACTTCTTCTGCACGACGGCCGAGGGCATGCGCGGCAAGCGCGCCAAGGAATGGCGCCTGGTCGATCGGCTGGTGCCGCCGTCGAAGCTGGTCGACGAGACCCGCAAGACCGCCGAAGACGTCGCCGCCAAGTCGGCCCGTCCCAAGGACGCCAAGGGCATCGCCCTGCCGGCCGTCGAGCGCAGCATCGACGGCGACACGATCCGCTACGCCCATCTCACCGTCGAGATCGATCGCGAGGGCCGCTCGGCCAAGCTGCGCGTGCAGGGCCCCACGGCTGCACCTCCGGCCGATGCCTCTGCCATCCATGCCCAGGGGGCGACCTTCTGGCCGCTGGCGCTGGCCCGCCAGCTCGACGATGCGATGATGCATCTGCGCCTCAACGAAACCGAGATCGGCACCTGGGTCCTGCAGAGCCAGGGCGATGCGGCCCTGGTCGAAGCCTATGACGCGCTGCTGGCCAAGGAGGCCTCCAACTGGCTGGTGCACGAGATCGTGCTCTACTGGAAGCGCACCCTGAAGCGGCTGGATGTCAGCTCGCGCAGCCTGATCGCGCTGGTCGAGCCCGGCTCGTGCTTCGCCGGCACATTGTTCGAGATGGTGCTGGCGGCCGACCGCTCCTTCATGCTGGACGGCGTGTTCGAAGGCTCCAACCTGCCGGCCGCGACAGTCAGGCTCACCGCCATGAACTTCGGCCCCTATCCGATGGGCAACGGCCTCACGCGGCTCGCCACGCGCTTCCTGGCCGAGCCCCCCCATGTCGACGAACTCAAGGAAGAGATCGGCGAGGCACTCGATGCCGAGACGGCGGACGAGCTCGGCCTCGTCACCTTCACGCCCGACGACATCGACTGGGAGGACGAAGTGCGGCTCGCGGTCGAGGAGCGTGCCGGCTTCTCGCCCGACGGGCTGATCGGCATGGAGGCGAACCTGCGCTTCCCCGGCCCCGAAACCATGGAGACCAAGATCTTCGCCCGCCTCTCGGCCTGGCAGAACTGGATCTTCCAGCGGCCCAACGCCACCGGCCCCGAGGGCGCGCTGAAACTCTACGGCACCGGCAAGCAGAGCAAGTACGACCGCAAGCGCGCCTGACGCGCCCGCAATCAAGTGCGCGCCTGACGCGCGACATCGAAAGCGCGCCAGCGCGCAAGGAGGACCCCATGGCCATCGACTACAGCCAGCTCATCCCCAACAATGTCGACCTCTCGAGCGACCGCCGCCTGCAGCGCGCGCTGGAGAACTGGCAGCCGCGTTTCCTCGACTGGTGGAAGGATCTCGGCCCCGACGGCACCGCCGCCTTCGACGTCTATCTGCGCACCGCGATCTCGACCGATGCCAATGGCTGGGCCAATTTCGGCTATGTGAAGATGCCGGACTATCGCTGGGGCATCTTCCTGGCCGAGCGTGACCAGAACCGCCAGATCGCCTTCGGTGACAACAAGGGCAAGCCCGCCTGGCAGGATGTGCCCGGCGAACACCGCTCGACCTTGCGCCGCCTGATCGTCACCCAGGGCGACACCGAGCCCGCCTCGGTCGAGCAGCAGCGCCAGCTCGGCAAGACCGCCCCCTCGCTCTACGACCTGCGCAACCTCTTCCAGATCAATGTCGAGGAGGGCCGCCACCTCTGGGCGATGGTCTATCTCCTGCACGCCTATTTCGGCCGCGACGGGCGCGAGGAGGCCGAGGAGATGCTGGAGCGCCATTCGGGCGACCCCGACAAGCCGCGCATCCTCGGCGCCTTCAACGAGGAGACGCCGGACTGGCTGTCCTTCTTCATGTTCACCTTCTTCACCGATCGCGACGGCAAGTACCAGCTTGCCTCGCTCGCCGAATCGGGGTTCGATCCGCTGGCGCGCTCCTGCCGCTTCATGCTGACCGAGGAAGCGCACCACATGTTCGTGGGCGAGACCGGTGTGGGCCGCATCATCCAGCGCACCTGCGAGCTGATGAAGGAACACAAGACCGACGACGTGCGCGCACTGGGCGCCATCGACCTGCCGACCATGCAGAAGTACCTCAACTTCCACTTCTCGGTGTCGCTCGACCTGTTCGGCCAGGAAGCGTCGACCAACGCCGCCAACTATTACACCCAGGGCGTGAAGGGCCGGTATCTCGAGACGCGCATCACCGACGATCATCTCCTGACCAACGACACTTACGAGATCGAGACGGTCGAGGACGGCCGCCTCGTGAAGAAGACGGTTCCGGCACTGCAGGCGCTGAACGAGCGGCTGCGCCAGGACTATATCGAAGATTGTGCTCGCGGCGTGGTGCGCTGGAACAAGGCCATCGAGAAGGCCGGCATCAACTTCGAGATGAAGCTGCCGCACCGCGGCTTCGACCGCCATATCGGCGCCTTCGCCGGCCAGCGCGTCTCGCCCGACGGCAAGCTGCTCACAGAAGCGGAGTGGAAGCAGAACGAGGGCAAGTGGCTGCCGACCGCCGAGGACCGCGCCTACGTCACCTCGCTGATGGGCCCCGCCGTCGTCCAGCCCGGCAAGTTCGCCCACTGGATCGCGCCGCCGGCCCGCGGCATCAACAACCAGGCCGCCGACTTCGAGTATGTGAGGTTCAACTGAGGATGAAGGCGGGCGGATCTCGATCCACGTCTTCGGCGTCTCACACGGCATCGCCGCACTCGTAATCAAGGTCGAGCGGCACGGCCCGGACGGCCGGCAGCTCACCGCGAGCACCGTCGGCGCCTCTGGCGCCTTCGGCTGTCCGACGGCGCGCGCGGCGAAGGGCTCACGGCATCCGGCCTCTGCGAGGTCGTCTCCCATTGTCGGCGACGGACTTTTCGTCGGTGACGAGCCGACAGGTTCCTGCCCTGCAGGCCAAAAAGTGCAACTCGCCGACGATACCGACGATTGTCGTTGTAAAAGCCGCGCGCCCCCCCATGTTCAATGACACCGGCAGGCGGTCCGCATTGGGCGCCAAACCTAGATCTGACAACCTGCCGGCATGCTCGCTCGCACAATCGGGTTAGCCCAGTCCTCCAACGAGAGAGAGGGTTTCATGGCGCCCGAACGAATCGAACTGCCATCCCAGCGATCACGACGGCTCGCCTCCGAGAAGGAAGTCAGCCGCTTCCGTTGCGCATCGAATTTGGCTTTGGCCAGAGACACGCTCGCTGCCGCGCTGCTTCTCGCCGGCCTGGGCGTCGTGTTGAGCCTCTTGTCGGCGGGATTGGACCTCGGCGCGCTACGCTAGCGGTGCCTCATCCAGTCCGGTGGCTCGAGGGAACGAATATCGATCTCCCGTCCAAGCCGCGGCGAATACCGCGCAAACCAAGGAAAAAACTATGAACAAATGGCACTGGTCTGATCCGCCGGTCCTGTTCCCTATCTTCCTTGTCCTGCTCATTGCCGGTTATGCGCTGCTGCGCGCGCCGCTTTGAAAGTATCCGACCGGCCCTTTGTCTATCGGGCTTCAGCCGATCCCCGGCACGAACGGCGGATCAGGTGCTGGGAAGCGCTCAACGTTGACATTCATACCAGCCTGATCGGCGCCACTTCGGCCTTCGCGACCGACGCGTCGCTCGTCATGAAATCTCCTGCCACGGGCATACCGGCCTGCCTGGCGTCTATTGGAGTGTCGACACGATCGGCTTCCAACTCTGCTCGAGGTTGTTGTCGGTCGCGAGGTTCACCGTGAAATAGACCAGGGCCACGGCAAGCATGCCCCAGGCCAGCATCATTCCGATGCTCATCGTCCTGCTCCCTTCGGTCCTCTTCGTGTCCGTCCTGACGCCGTCCATCTCCGGAATGGAAGGAACGCGCCCGTCCGGCAACCACCCCACCAGACGCGCAGCGATCGCCTCCACGTCCGTTGCGTTCCAGTTTCCTTCGGGCAGCATGGCAATCGTCACGGCAAAGGCCCGGGCCGCCGTTTCTTTCGGCAGTGCGGCCAACCGGGCCGCCTCGCCCCACGGATCGAACCCGAGGCGCGTCAAGGCGCTGAAAACCGTGAGCGGTACACCGACCTTTTCTTCGCCGACCAAAGCAAAAAGGAACGCGTTGTAGGGCGAATGACCGAGAGTGTATTCCGAACGCAAAGTCACGGCGACCTCCTCATGGCGCAATCCGCCCTCTAGCGGCCTAGGCGCCCATATCGTCGGCTGACAGCGCCTGCTGGCCGTTCTTGGCCGACGCTTCCACCACCATTGCCTCGGTCGTGATCAGCAAACCCGCGACGGACACCGCACCCTGTAGTGCCGAACGCACGACCTTGGTCGGGTCGATGACACCTGCCGCGATCATGTTCACGTACTCGCCCTTCTGGGCGTCGAAGCCGAAATTATCGTCCTTCTGGTCGAGTATCCGGCCCGCCACCACGGCACCGTCGAAGCCGCCATTAGCCGCAATCTGGCGAAGCGGCGCTTGCAAGGCACGGCGTACGATCTCGACACCGACCTGCTGGTCGTGGTTGGCGCCCCGTTTGTTCCGAAGGACCTGGGTGGCATGGAGCAGCGCCGCCCCACCGCCAGCGACGACCCCCTCCTCGATCGCGGCCTTGGCCGCGTGCATGGCATCCTCGACCCGGTCCTTCTTCTCCCTGACTTCGATCTCGGTGGAGCCGCCCACCTTGATGATGGCCACGCCGCCCGCCAGCTTGGCCAGCCGCTCCTGGAGCTTCTCGCGATCGTAGTCCGAGCTCGTCGCCTCGATTTGCGCCTTGATCTGTGCGATGCGGGCCTCGATCTCCTTCTTCTTGCCGGCGCCATCGATGAGCGTGGTATTGTCCTTGTCGATGTGCACGCGTTTGGCGGTGCCCAGCATATCCAAGGTCACGTTCTCGAGCTTGATGCCGAGATCTTCGCTGATCTCACGACCGGCGGTGACGACGGCAATATCCTGAAGCATCGCCTTGCGGCGATCACCGAAGCCTGGCGCTTTGACGGCCGCGACCTTCAAACCGCCACGTAGCTTGTTCACGACCAGCGTGGCCAGCGCCTCGCCCTCGATTTCCTCGGCAATGATCAGCAGCGGCCGCCCGGCTTGCACGACCAGTTCGAGCAGCGGCAGCAACGGCTGCAAGCTCGCCAGTTTCTTTTCGTGGATGAGAATGCACGGGTTATCGAGCTCGCAGATCATCTTCTCGGCGTTGGTGATGAAATACGGCGAGAGATAGCCGCGGTCGAACTGCATGCCTTCGACGACTGAAAGCTCGGTCTCGAAGCTCTTGGCTTCCTCGACGGTAATCACACCGTTCTTGCCGACCCTGTCCATCGCCTCGGCGATCATGTCGCCGATCGACTTGTCGCCATTGGCCGAGACGGTGCCGACCTGCGCGATCTCCTCACGGGTCGAAACCTTGTGCGAGCGGTTCTTGAGCTCCTCCACCACCAGATCGGCGGCGAGATCGATACCGCGCTTGAGGTCCATGGGATTCATGCCTGCGGCCACCGACTTGGCACCCTCGCGCACGATCGCTTGGGCGAGCACGGTCGCCGTGGTGGTGCCGTCGCCGGCGTCATCCGACGTGCGTGTCGCCGCTTCGCGGACAAGCTGCGCGCCCATGTTCTCGAATTTGTCGGAAAGCTCGATTTCCTTGGCAACGGTGACGCCGTCCTTGGTGATGCGCGGCGCGCCGAATGATCTGTCGAGGATGACGTTGCGCCCCTTGGGACCAAGCGTGACTTTCACCGAGTCGGCCAGAATATCGACACCGCGAATCATTCGGATGCGGGCATCGCCGCCGAAACGTACTTCCTTCGCTGACATGTTCTTGTTTCCCTGCTTGTATGTCCGGAGCCCGAACGTTTGGTCAAAAGCAGCCGACTACACCTGCATGAGCGAGCCTAACTGAGGCAACGCTCACTATGCCCAGCTCTTTTGTGACCAGCGGCTCCTGCCGTCAGGAGTCGCCTGGAACCCGTACCCGTTTGTCGAACAGGATGCCGCCGCCTGACTGAAGGTCCAGCGATCGCGCCGCCCCTGGGCGGAACTCCCTTCGCCGACGTTTGTCGAAAATCACGAACTCGTCGGCCAGCCCATCTCAGCCATCGGTCGCTCGATCGCGCATTTACGCGAATTCGACGACGTTTCCCTCCAATTCTCGACTTTTGAGCATGAGGGTTGGCCACTCGCATGCCGTAATTGATAGAAACATGGTGCTCTTCGAGTAACAAACAAGCGATAAGTGAGCTTTGAATCAGCTAAAATGACTTGTGGTGGCATTACAGGGCCCAGATCCCCCTCTTTCCCTCACCACGTCGCTGGGCGGATGCCCTCGGGCTACTGGCAATGAGGCGATGCTGACCGGCATTGCGACCCAAACGTAGCCGATAGACCGCCCGATTGATGCCGAAGCCTCAAACTCGGTCCTCTTTTCCTCACTCCTCGAGTCGCATCGTCAGCCCGATTCGGCAGCATCCGTCATTTGCTGTACAAGCAATCATCTCCAGCGATCTGCTGCAGAGATACCTCATGCGCGCGCAACGATCGCCAGCGGCCGCGCGTTAAAGCCGGAAAGGCCGCACTCATTGAAATCGCTTGCATCGCGTGTCTTTGGACGCGCGCGATATGCCTCCTATGGGGAGGACGAACATCCCATCCGCAGCGAGCTTTTCAGCGCCGAACGGCTGGAACAGCACGCGCGAAGCCTCGCGGCCAACCAGCCCGTTCACAAATCAACGATTGCCGGCAAGTCACTCGTCACGCGCCTTCGAGACAATGAGCGCGTTCTTCTGTACGCCTACCGGACGATTACCAAGACCGCCGACGAAAGCCGATCCGCAACGCCCGCCGCCGAATGGCTCCTCGACAATTTTCATCTTGTCGAGCAGCAGGTGCGCGAAGTCCGTGCCGATCTGCCGCCAGGATACTATCGCGAGCTTCCCAAGCTAAGTGACGGGCCTTTGGCGGGATATCCGCGCGTGCTGGGACTGATGTGGGCGTTCGTCGCCCATACCGACAGCCTATTCGACGCGGAGACGCTCATCCGCTTCGTGCGGGCCTATCAGGAGGTGCAGCCACTGCGGATCGGCGAATTGTGGGCTGTTGCCATTACATTACGCATCGTGCTGGTCGAGAATCTTCGGCGATCCGCCGGACGAATTGTGAACCGCCGATCCGCACGTGCGCAGGCCGATCTCGTCGCCGATCGTTTGTTGGGCGTGAAGGACCACGTCGTGGATCCAGCGGCACTGACGCCCTACGAAGAAGCGCCGTTCTCCGAAGGCTTCATCGTCCAACTCGTGCAGCGATTGCGTGACCAGGACCCCGAGGCAACGCCGGCGATTGGATGGTTGGAACGGCGATTGGCCCGCGAGGGCACGACCGCAGATGAACTCGTGCGCCTCGAGCACCAGCGTCAGGGTGCCACGAACGTCACAGTTCGGAACATTATCACCAGCATGCGCCTCGTCTCCGACATCGATTGGGCAAGGATCTTCGAGGCTACGAGCCCGGTCGACGACGTGCTGCGCAACGGCGGCACGTTCGCGGAGATGGACTTCGCGACCCGCAATCTCTATCGCACCGCCATAGAGGAAATCTCACGACGGACCGCCCTATCCGAACCGGATATCGCCAGGCACGCTCTTGCTGCCGCAGCATGTTCCACGCCGTCCGGCGACCAGGACAGTCGCGAACGCGAGCCCGGCTACCACTTGATTGGAGGTGGTCGGCACGCCTTTGAACGATCGGTCGGCTTTCGTTCGCGTGGCCTGACATTGCGTCGCCGGTTCGTACGAGCCGGCATTCGCGGCTATGTCGCAAGCATCGCCGCGACGACCGCCGTCATTCTCCTCGCGCCCTTGCTCGGCCTGTCGCTGTTGGGCGTGCACGGTTGGCCGCTCGCTGCGATGGCTTTTGCGGGACTATTGCCCTCCCTTGACGCCGCACAGTTGCTGGTGAACCGCGTGATCACCGGCGGGTTCGGCGCGACCCTTTTGCCCGGGCTCGCCCTTCGCGACGGCGTGCCGCCTCACTTTCGGACAATGGTCGCCATCCCAACTCTGCTGTCGTCGAAGGCGGCAGTCGAGGAGCAGATCGAGCGTCTAGAGATCCACCACCTTTCAAATCCTGCAGGCGCAATACACTTCGCCCTGTTGTCCGACTGGACAGACGCAGAGTCGGAATCCGTGCCGGAAGACACGGCTCTCCTTGTCGTTGCCCGCGAGGGCATTGCCCGCCTCAACGCTCTCTACCCGACTGTCGATGGCGTCGATCGCTTCTTTGTCCTGCATCGAGGCCGCGGCTGGAATCAGGCCCAGGAACGGTGGATCGGCTGGGAGCGCAAACGCGGCAAGCTTCACGAGTTCAACCATCTGCTGCGCGGATCGACCAGGACGACGTTCTTGGACACCGGAGCCCGTCCTCTGCCGACTGACGTGCGCTACGTCATTACTCTCGACTCGGACACACGCCTGCCTCGAGACGCAATCGTGCGGCTGGTCGGCAAGATGGCACATCCGCTCAACCGGCCGCGCCTCAACGCAGCGAAAGGCAGGGTCGTCGAAGGCTACGGCGTGTTGCAGCCACGAGTTACGCCCTCGCTGCCGATCGGCATCGAAGGCTCGCTGTTTCAGCGCGTCTTTTCGAGCCGCAGCGGGATCGACCCCTACGCGTCGGCGGTGTCGGACGTTTACCAGGACTTGTTTGGCGAAGGTTCCTATTCGGGCAAGGGGATCTACGATATCGACGCCTTCGAAGCGGCGCTGCAGGGTCGCGTTCCCGACAGCACGATGCTCAGCCACGACCTCTTCGAGGGGATCTTTGCCCGTTCTGGCCTAGTGTCCGACATCGAGGTCGTAGACGAATTTCCGGCACGCTATGACGTGGCGGCAGCACGCCAGCATCGTTGGGCGAGAGGCGACTGGCAGCTTCTGCCCTGGATGATGGGCCTCGTGAAGGGGACAGTGACCCATGGCCGCGCGAGCTATCTTACGGCGATCGGCTTCTGGAAGATGTTCGACAACCTGCGTCGCACGCTTTCCGCTCCAGCCGCCCTGCTGGCCCTGCTCGTAGGGTGGACTCTGCCACTGCCGGCGGCCGCCATTTGGACGGCGTTCGTGCTTCTGACTATCGCCATGCCCACGCTCTTGCCGGTAGTAGCCGCGCTGCTTCCACGGCATGCGGCAACCACGCCCCGCAGTCATCTGGGGGCACTCTGGGCGGATATTCTCACGGCTCTCTCTCAAACTGCGCTTCTGGTCACGTTCCTCGCTCACCATGCCTGGCTGATGATCGATGCGATCGGGCGAACACTCTTCCGCATCTCCATCAGCCATCGCCGCCTTCTCGAATGGATAACGGCTGCCCAGTCCAAGCAGAGCCGACGCAGTGGCTGGCTGGGCCTCTACGGCAAGATGGCTGGAAGCGTAGTGGTCGCGATCCTGGCGGCCCTCACCGTCGAGTATGCTGGTCGGGCGGCGCTGCCTGTTGCCGCTCCGTTCGTGTTGGCATGGTTCCTCGCGCCGGCAATCGCTCACTGGGTAAGCCGTCCGTCACGCGACGCCGCCAGCCTACGGGTCACTGCGGAAGATGGCATCGCACTTCGCCTGATCGCGCGCCGTACATGGCGTTTCTTCGAGACGTTCGTCACGACGGCAGACAACATGTTGCCGCCGGATAATTTCCAGGAAACTCCGACGCCAGTCCTGGCCCGGCGAACGTCGCCGACCAACCTGGGGCTCCTGCTCCTGTCGACCGCGGCCGCCCGCGAATTCGGTTGGATCGGCACACTCGAGGCCGTTGAGCGTATCGAAGCCACCTTGGCAACCATGGCGAAGCTGAAGCGCTATCGGGGCCACTTCTTCAATTGGTACGATACATCCGATCTTCGGCCATTGGATCCGCCCTACATCTCGACGGTCGACAGCGGCAACCTGGCCGGGCATCTGGTCGCGCTCGCCAACGCCTGCGCCGCTTGGCGTGGTGATTCGGCAATCGCATCCAACCCTTACCGCGGCGCGGCCGACGCCCTGGACCTTGCCCGCGAGGCCCTGCTTGCATTGCCCGACGACAGACGCACGCAATTGGTCACATCGGGTGAACTCGCCGGCGCACTGGAAAGCCTGGCAACGGCGTTACTGCGCCGATCGTCTCCGCCGAGCGTGCTGCTGGGCAAAGCTACCACGGCCGTCGACCTGGCCCGCACGCTTGCCGACGAGCGCGGCGACGATGCAAGCACCGACATGCTCTATTGGGTCGAAGCGGCGCACCGGTCGATTATGAGCCATCAGCGTCTCGATGCGCATACCGACATCATGGGTGATCTGCAACGCCGGCTTATGGCGATCGAGACATCTGCGCGCGCCATGGCGACGGCCATGAAGTTCGACTTCCTGTTCGATCGCCGCCGTCGGCTGCTGTCGATCGGCTACCTCGTCGTCGAAGATCGGCTCGACACCAACTGCTACGATCTCCTTGCCTCGGAGGCCAGGCTGGCGAGTTTCATGGCGATCTCTGCAGGCGAAATCCCCTCCCGGCACTGGTTCCGGCTGGGGCGAGAGGTGACGTCGGTCGGTCGTGGTGCGGCGCTGGTCTCGTGGTCGGGCTCGATGTTCGAGTACCTGATGCCGTCACTGATCATGCGTGCGCCGTTCGGCAGCCTGCTCGAGAGAACCAACCAACTCATCGTTCGACGGCAGATACAGTATGCGACCCTCCTTGGTCTCCCTTGGGGGATCTCCGAATCGGCCTACAACGCGCGCGACAAGGAATTCACCTATCAATATTCCAACTTCGGCGTGCCGGGGCTCGGCTTCAAGCGCGGCCTGAGCGAGAATATCGTGATCGCCCCCTATGCGACGGCGCTCGCGGCAATGGTCGATCCAAGAGCCGCGACTGCCAATTTTGCGCTACTGACGGCCCGCGGAGCACGCGCTCGCTACGGCTTCTACGAGGCACTGGACTTTACGCCGTCGCGTTTGCCGGACGGACAGTCGCAGGCGATCGTGCAGGCCTACATGGCCCATCACCAGGGCATGATCGTAGTCGCCATCGCCAACGCCCTGCTGGGCGGCGTGATGCGTTCTCGCTTCCATGCCGAACCAAAGGTCCAGGCGGCCGAACTTCTGCTCCAGGAGCGGTCGCCTCTTGATGTTGTGGTAACCCATCCGCGCGCCGAAGAAGTCGGCCTCGGCACGCCGATGGGAGACCTCGAGCCGACGGTCGTGCGCCGTCTTCACAACGCGCACGCTGCAAGCCCCTCCGTTCACCTCCTATCGAACGGGCGTTACTCGGTGATGCTGACGGCCGCCGGTTCCGGCTATAGCAAATGGAGAAGTCATGCCGTGACGCGATGGCGCGAGGACGCGACGCGAGACGACTCCGGCAGCTACATCTTCCTGCGCGACGTCGACAGCGGTGCAGTATGGTCTGCCGCCCATCAACCGACCGGCGTGCGGCCCGATCGTTACGACGTAATGTTTGCCGAAGATCGCGCGGAGTTTGTGCGGCACGACGGCACGCTCGTCACAACCCTCGACGTTCTCGTATCGCCGGAAGACGATGCGGAGGTGCGACGTGTCTCTCTGGCAAATACCGGCACCGGACCTCGCACTGTCGAGGTCACATCCTATGCTGAAGTCGTTCTGGCACCGCCGGCGGCCGATGCAGCCCATCAAGCCTTTTCCAAGCTCTTCGTGCACACCGAGTATCTGCCCGCTGTCGGCGCCATCCTGGCGACGCGGCGACGCCGCAACCCCGACGAGCCCGAACTTTGGGCTGCCCATCTGGCTGCGATCGAAGGCGAGACCGTCGGCGAAATCGAGGTCGAGACTGACCGTGCCCGCTTTCTCGGCCGCGGCAACGAAGTCCGCAATGCCGTGGCCGCAACTGACGGCCGGCCCCTGTCCGGCACGGTGGGCGCGGTCCTCGATCCGGTGTTTGCACTGCGTGTACGCCTGCGGATACTTCCAGGCTGTACCGCCCGAATCGCCTTCTGGACGGTTGCGGCATCGTCGCGCGCGGCGCTGCTCGACGTCGTTGACAAACACCAGGATGCCAATGCCTTCACGCGCGCGGCCACTCTCGCGTGGACTCAGGCGCAAGTACAGCTTCGCCATCTCGACATAACCTCTGCCGAGGCGGCCCAGTACCAGCGCCTGGCGGGTCATGTGCTGTACGCCAATCCGGCCTTGCGCTCGTCTCCGGAAGCGATTCGGCGCGGCCTGGCCGGCCCTCCGACATTGTGGGCACAGGGTATTTCGGGCGATTTACCCATCGTGCTGGTACGGATTGACGAGGTCGAGGACGTCAGCATCGTCCGTGAACTGCTTCGTGTCTGGGAATACTGGCAACTGAAGCGGCTGTCGGTCGATCTCGTGGTGTTGAACGAACGAAGTGCCTCTTATGTCCAGGATCTTCAAGTAGCGCTGGAAACGCTGGTTCGTGCCAGTCGGTCCAGAGCTCCCATCGGCACGGGCACCGAAGGGAGCCGTATCGTCGTCCTGCGCTCCGACCTGATCTCCAGCGGAACCCGCGCCCTCCTTCTAGCGCTGTCGCGGGTGGTCATACGCGGTGGGCGCGGCAATCTGGCCGATCAAATCGATCGCTTGCCAGTGCCACGGGGCCGTCCTCCGCCTCAGCGCAAATCGACATCACAGGCAGCGGCGAAGGTTCCATCCGCACCGTCCGTCGCTCCCGATAGCCTTCAGTTCTTCAACGGCCTCGGCGGCTTCTCTTCCGACGGCCGAGAATATGTCGTCGTCCTCGGTCCCGGCCAGTCGACGCCCGCACCCTGGATTAACGTTGTGTCCAATCCCTCGTTCGGTTTCCAGGCAGCAGCTGACGGCGGTGGCTACACTTGGTCACAGAACAGCCGAGACAATCAGTTGACCCCTTGGTCGAACGATCCGGTGGTCGACCGCCCTGGCGAGACGCTTTATGTACGCGATCTGGAGAGCGGCGCCCTGTGGAGCCCGACTGCGCAGCCTATTCGCCATGACCAAGCGACCTATGTCGCTCGTCATGGCCGGGGCTACAGCCGGTTCGAGGTCACCGTCAACGAGATCGCCCTTGATCTGCTGCAATACGTGCCGCTCGGCGACTCGATCAAGATATCGAGGCTTACACTTCGCAATACCTCCGACCACCCTCGCCGCCTATCGGTGACATCTTACATCGAATGGGTGCTCGGCCTGTCGCGAGGCGCCTCCGCGCCGACGATCGTTACCGAACTCGACAGCGAAACCGGTGCGATCTTCGCCTCCAATAAGTGGAACATGCACCATGGGTCGCGCGTGGCGTTCGCCGATCTCGCCGGTCGACAGACGACATGGACCGGCGATCGCAGTGAATTCATCGGCCGTAACGGCACAGCCGACAATCCTGCCACGCTTGCCGTGGCCGCCCCGCTGTCGCAACGGCTCGGCGCGGGCCTCGATCCCTGCGCCGCACTGCAGACGACAATCGAACTTGCCGGCGGAAGTTCACAGGAGATCGTCTTTTTCCTGGGGCAAGCGGCCAGTGCCGCCGAAGCGCGTGAATTGATCAAGCGCTATCGCGCAGCCGATCTCGCGTCGGTTCACCGCGACGTGGTTGCTTTCTGGCAGGACATGCTCGGCGCTGTGCAGGTCAGGACGCCGGACCGCGCGATGGACATCCTTCTCAACGGCTGGCTTCTCTATCAATCTCTTGCTTGCCGCTATTGGGGGCGATCGGGTTTCTATCAAGCGAGCGGTGCCTATGGCTTCCGCGATCAGCTCCAGGACACCATGTCGTTCACCGTTGCGAGGCCAGAGCTGACGCGCGACCACATCCTGCGAGCCGCGGCGCAGCAGTTCGTCGAGGGCGACGTTCAGCATTGGTGGTTTCCGATCGGCGGCCAGGGCGTTCGTACGCACATCTCTGACGACAAGGCCTGGCTCGCCACGGCCGTCGCCCACTACATCAGGACAACAGGCGATGCGGCGGTTCTCGACGTGTCCGTGCCGTTCGTCGACGGCCCGACGCTGCGCTCGAGCGAACGCGATCTCTACTTTCAACCCACACGTACTGAGGAGACCGCCTCACTGTTCGAGCATTGCGCCCGCGCCCTCGATTGCAGCCTCCAGACCGGTACGCATGGCTTGCCGTTGATCGGTGCGGGCGACTGGAACGATGGCATGAATCGGGTCGGTGAGGCAGGGCGTGGTGAAAGCGTCTGGCTCGGTTGGTTCCTTTATGCCGCCCTGACGGCCTTCGTGCCGTTTGCCCAGTCCCGTGGCGAGAACCAACGCGCCGAAAACTGGAGCACACACGCCACGGCACTGCGCAGCGCACAAGAGCGTGAATCCTGGGATGGAGGCTGGTATCGCCGCGGTTACTACGATGACGGAACCCCGCTCGGCTCTGCCGCCAGCGAGGAATGCCGCATCGACGCGATCGCACAGTCATGGGCGGTTCTCTCCGGTGCCGCCGATCCGGCGCGGGCCGCAGCGGCGATGGAGGCGCTGGATCACTTCCTCATCCATCGCGGGGACCGTCTGGCATTGCTGTTTACGCCGCCGTTCGATCGGACACACCTCGATCCCGGCTACATCAAAGGGTATCCTCCCGGCATTCGCGAGAATGGTGGCCAATATACGCATGCCGCGGCCTGGTCGGTGATGGCCTTCGCTGCGCTCGGTGCAGGCGACAAGGCAAACGAGCTGTTCTCTCTGGTCAATCCGATCAATCACACATCAAGCCGTGCCGGCGTACTCCGCTACAAGGTCGAACCTTACGTCGTGGCCGCCGATGTCTATTCGACGACGCCTCATGTGGGGCGCGGCGGCTGGACCTGGTACACGGGGTCGGCAGGATGGCTCTACCGTGCCGGCATTGAATCCATCCTTGGCCTGCGGCTGGAAGCTGGCTGGCTTTCGATCGACCCCTGCGTGGCAACGTCGTGGCCGGGCTTTGAAATGACGCTGCGCCATCGCGGAGTGGTTTATGAGATCGCCGTCCACAATCCGCGGCGTGTCAGCCGCGGTGTCGTCCATGTCGCTCTCGATGGCGTTGCCCAGGCACCGGCGAATGGTCGGGCATTCGTTCGGCTGTGCGAGGACCGCGCTACGCACACGATCGTCGTCACACTGGGGCCGGTGTAAGGCCGCCCCCGGTGGCGGCCACGTCACCGGCTATCAGACCGACCAGGGTTTCGTGACGCGACCGATGAATTCAATCGTCCGGCGCCAGGCTGTGACGCCCAACGTTCATCTTCCGGTCAACGATCCTCAAAGCTCGGGCTGCTAGGACTCCGCAGGGTGGCCGACAGGCGCGCCGCCCGAGCGAGGGGATTGCAGCATGGAAAACAGGGCTCATTCGGACACAGCCAGCGGCATCTTCCGGATGCGGAAGGACGACCCACTCACCACCGATGGCATCATCGTCGACATGCACGACGAGACCTATACCACCCTCACCACGGTCGAGGTGCGTAACGGCGCCGTCATGCTGCACTGCCTCGCTTCGTGGGAAGACGTCGAGGCGAGCGAGGAAGTCGAGGAAGAGGAAGAAGCTTCGGACGAGTCCGACGACGAAGAGGACGAAGACGAGGCAGATGAGGACGAAGACGAGGAAGACGAAGAGGACGAAGAAGAAGCCGAGGAGAGCGACGACGGCGATGGCCGCAAGGCCAAGACCTACACCGTCGCCAGCGGCAACAGCCTGACCGTCCGGGCAACCGCCGTGCGCCTGGAGCCTGTGGGTCCGGAAACGGCCGAGGGCACCTATCGCGTGCAGATGATCCGCTCGACCGACTATTAGTAGCCAACGATCATTGAGGCGAAACCGCCCCATTTCGGCCCGGATTCACCTCCGTTCACACAGAAACCTTTCCTGTGCCGCCAGCGTTATCGAGGTACAGGAAAGGAGATC
>MKRV01000284.1 GCA_001897995.1 Alphaproteobacteria bacterium 65-37
ACCGATAATAAGGATTTTCCCGCCTTTGTTTAGCCCAATACCGGCGAGAGCCTCATCTCTGTAAGGTTGTGTGGCATCGGGGCCACACAGTCCCGCCCCATTTCCCTCAATTTCAGCAGCGAATTTTCACGGTCAGGGCCGTCCGAGGCCCGCCATATAGGCGGAATCGATCAGTCCCGACGCAATATGCTGTCTGGTGGCCCCCAAGGACGGGGCCCCCGCACGGCGGAAATCTCCGCCCCTGTCCCCGCCCCGTCTTCCCTGGCCGAACGGCTCATCGGCCCGGATATCCACAAAGACTGCCTGTGTTGTGTGGTGCCCCAGCGGTCTCAATCCGCGGAGCCCCCTCGCTCAGGGAGGCACTCTTGTCCCCGCTGTCGGTGGGCCTCTGGGGAGGGTCGACCAGGATGACCTGCAGGCTGAGGTTCGGCTGGAGCTGTTTGTTGTCGCGTTCGTACAGGCCGGCATGGCGCATGGCCCGGTCCAGGGCCTCGACCTTGGACCAGAATTTCACCTTCACCCGGCCGTTGGGCCACACCTCGTAGCTCGCGATGGTGGCAGCGACCTCCTCCGGCAGCTCGTGCAGCGGGATCGGCTTGCCGTCGGCATCGAACAGCCGGCGCGGGTCGGCATAGGCGACGCGCGCCACTTCACGCAAGGTGCGCTCCGTCTCGAGCCCGGCGGCCTCGCCCCGTTGCCGCGCCACGGCAGCCAGCTCGCCCGTGGCGGCGAGCTCCTTGAGGAACTCGTAGCCGGCAAGGTAGGCCGACCGGCCCTTCCGGTAGCCGACCGCCTCGGCCGCGGCCGCGCCGTTGTAGCCGTTCGCCATGTAGGCCTCGAGGAACCGCGCGCGGCGCAACGCACGGCCCTTGTTCGAGACGCGATGCAGCCCCGGCTTCCGGCGCCGGAGCTTCACCGGCTCCGGAGCCGTCTCCGGGGCGTCTTGTGGACGTGACGGTTCGGCGTCGGACGAAGACAAAGACGCGGCAGCGACGTACGGAATATCTGTGGGAATGCTGGCCATGGCAGGCTCTCCTTCGCGGGGCAAATCGGCGTCATCACGACGCGATGGGAGGAGTGTAGCGCGTTTTGGCCGGCCAAGCCACAGCAAGAAGCACAACCATGGCGAGAAAATCACTTCGCGTGACGCGTGTGTTCCGGAGTCACAGAGGAGATAGGAGTCTCAGTAAGACTCTAAGATGAAGGTGGCGGCCATCCGTCAGGGACTGCCCCCCGTAGTGCATCTTGCAGTGCGCCCTACATTCCATCGAGCATACAGCCGCGCATCCTCTCGTCGGGCGTCGAGGCGCGCAGCGGTCGGTCGCCGATATCCCGGCTGGACAGGCCCCGGCAAAACGCGGGATAGGGGCGGCCAAGCCGTTCCGTCGCCTGGCAGATCTCGTCGCAAGCTCCGGCGGCGGCCCCTTTTCGGTCGCTGCAGCGTTCCCGCAGGTTGTTCCAAGATATGCTTCTGAATCTCTCTCCCTACGAACTCGCCACCTGGCCCCGCATGACGCTGGAGGCCGCCATTCGGCGACGGGTTCAGACTGCCTATCTCGGCGACGGTGTAGTGCTGGCCCGCGTGCTAGGCCGGCACAAGATGTTCCTGCGCAGTGCCGACCGCGGCTTTGCCTGCAACGTCATGCTGGACGGCTATTGGGAGATCTGGCTCACCCAGTTCCTGGCTCAGCGCCTGAAGCCCGGTATGACGGTGATCGATGTTGGCGCCAATTTCGGCTACTACACCCTCCTGATGGGCGAGGCGGTCGGCGCGGCCGGCCGTGTCCTCGCCGTCGAACCCAACCCGGAGGCGGCCGCCCTGCTGCAGCAAACTGTAAACCTCGCTGGTCATTGGCCCCAGACCCGGCTGGTGTCGCAGGCGTTGGGCGCCAGCGCCGGCCGCGCTTGGCTTTATTCCCCCGACGGGGAACCCAAGAACGCCAGCCTAGTTGTCCAGCCGGACCTGCCTGGCGGCAAAACCGTCGAGGTAGCGACCGTTACGCTCGACGAGCTGGCGCTAGACTACCCCAAAATCGACCTGGTGAAGATCGATGCCGAGGGCGGTGAGCAGGGAATCGTTGCCGGCATGCAGCGGCTGATCGCCCGCGACCGGCCGCTGATCGTGCTCGAGTTTAATGCCGTGCGCTATGCCGAGCCGGCGGCCTTCCTAGACGGCCTGCTGGCGCACTACGGCGCCGCCGTAGAATTGCAACCCGCCGGCGATATCGTGCCACTGGATCGCGCCTCGGTGCTTGATCAGACCAACTGCGAGGACCGCTTGCTGGTGTTCGAATGACCGACGTGCTTGCCCGCTCCACCGCTGCCGCCAACGCGGCCGCCACCTCACCGCGCGGCAAGGCTGCAGATGCCGCCGATCCGGCGCGCGGCAACATCCTTTACGAAGCCCACAATCTCACGTTCAAGGGGGGCACCGGCATCGCCACCTATGCCCGTGCGCTGGCCCAGGCCGCCGGCCGTCTGGGCTACGGGGTTGATGGCCTGTTCGGCGTCGAGCGCAGCCTCTCGCGTGGCCAGGATGCACTGAACGAGATCCTGGCCTTCGACGCCGTCGACGACAACGAATGGCTCTCGCCCTTCCACGTCGCTTGGCGCGTCCTCAACTATCCGTTCAATGCACTGGCCGGCATGCGGCCGGTCGAGCTGCCGCGCAGCGGCCTGGTGACGGGGCCGATCGCCGACGCCCTGCGCCCCTTCCGGCGGGCCTACGCCTCGACCCGGCTGATCGACGTCAGTATGGCGCACTTCAAGCTCTATGGACGGCCCGCCCGCATCAAAGTGCCGGAGCGGCCGTCGATCTTCCACGCAACGCACCCTGCGCCGCTGGCCGTGCGCGGCTGCCCCAACATCTACACCATCCATGACTTGGTGCCGCTACGCCTGCCCTACACCACGCTCGACAACAAGAAATACTTCTACCGGCTGCTGACCTCGTTGGCCCGCACCGCCGACCATATCGTGACCGTATCGGAGCACTCCCGGCGCGATATCATCGACCATCTCGGCATCGACGAAAGCCGCGTGACCAACACCTATCAGGCGGTCGACATCCCGGCCCATCTGCTGGACCGCACCGACGGCGAAGTAGCCGACGATCTTGCCAAACTGTTCGGCCTCGATTTCGGCGGCTACTTCCTGTTCTACGGGGCCATCGAGCCCAAGAAGAACGTCTCGCGCATGGTCGACGCCTACGCGGCCTCTGGCAGCAAGCTGCCACTGATCATCGCTGGTGGCAGCGGCTGGCAGAATAGCGCCGACCTGCGCAAGATCCGCGACGAGCGGTTCACCAACTTTCGCATAGACGGCAATATGGTGCGGCGCGAACGGCAAGTCCGGCGCCTCGACTATCTGCCGTACGATCAGTTAGTAAACCTCGTTAGAGGTGCTAGAGCGCTGCTTTTCCCCTCAATCTATGAAGGATTCGGCCTACCTGTGATCGAAGCTATGGCGCTAGGCACTCCTGTAGTCACCTCGAGTGCGTCGTCGTTGCCCGAAGTGGCTGGCGACTGTGCGCTAATCGTAGACCCGTATTCTGTCGATGACATAATGCGCGGCATAATGGCGATCGAAGCAGATGCCGATCTTCGATGGGAGTTGAGCCATCGCGGTCGGGTTCAAGCTCGGCAATTCTCTCCAAGCGCATACGAAGCCCGGCTCAGCAAACTCTATAACAAGTTGCTCTAGGGGTTCTTTGAACACATGCGACAGCGGCGCCATATCGTCGGTCTCTCAGCGCCATTCGACGACTCGGCGTTCAATGTATGAACCGCCGCCGCGGTGCTCGATATTAATGCCATCATTGTCAGTATCGACGGGCTCAACGCAAGGGTCGTCATCTACCAGCTCGCCCCTAGCATCCCCCACCATGCTCGATTGGCAGGGAAGCGTACCAATGGCGTTATCTCATCGACAACTTCTTCACCGCGCTGAAGAAGCTCAGACACGCTATAATTTGCGTCGACAAAATCGGCTGCAACTTCGCTGCTACGCTTCACGTCGCCATTGCAGTGATAGTCTTCAAACGGCACCAACTGCGCTTCGGAAGGGCCTGGCGACAAATTTGGCAGCAAGCTAACGAACTCATATCTAACAGGTGTAAGCAATGATCATTGTTACGGGAGCAACTGGTTTCATCGGATCAAATCTGGTTGCCGAGCTGAATGACCGAGGTCGCAGCGATATCGTAGTCGTGGACGACCTCGGTGATGGTACGAAATGGCGCAACATTGCACAGCGCCAATTCATCGATCTTGTTTTCCCTAGCGAATTGGAAGGTCTCCTTTCCAAGCTTTCAAAGGCAGACGTAGTATTCCACCTAGGGGCCAATTCTTCTACAACCGCAACTAACGGTGATGAAATTGTTAAGAGCAATCTTCGCCCCTCCATGTTGCTTTGGAATTGGTGCAGCAGAACTCGATCCAGATTTGTATATGCGTCGTCGGCGGCGACATATGGAGACGGATCACGAGGCTTTGACGATGATGAGGCACCGGAGAGATTGGCGGCTCTTCGCCCTTTGAATCTCTATGGATGGTCAAAGCATGCCTTCGATCGATGGGCACTCTCTCAAGCGAACGGCGGCACCGCTCCGGTGCATTGGGCCGGATTAAAGTTCTTCAATGTATATGGCCCAAATGAGTATCATAAAGGAGATATGCAGAGCCTAGTCGCCAAAAACGCTCGGATAGTTCATGAGGGTGGTGCTGTAACTTTGTTCAAATCTCATCGCGAGGGATACGCTGACGGCGCCCAGTTGCGGGACTTTGTGTATGTCGATGACTGCGTCCGTGTGATGCTCTGGCTTGCCAACTCGACTGCACCGAATGGACTTTACAACTTGGGCACTGGCGTTGCTCGAACTTTCCATGATCTTGTATTAGCAATTGGCAAAGCGTTGAATACAGAGGCTCGGATCGACTTTCGCGAGATGCCAATGTCGATTCGAGAGAATTACCAATACTTCACCCAGGCCAACATCAGTAAGTTGCGCAAGGCGGGATACAATGAGCGCTTTCACTCCCTTGAAGAAGGCGTTTCCGCTTACGTTGGCCGCTATCTGACTACACCGAATTATGAGTATCGATAAGAAAGTATCTTCAATGCTCATGACCGTGCAGGTGGTTCAGATTTTCTGTTCGGAAGCACCGATCGAAGGCCTTAATGGACGCGTCTGGGGGGGAGGTTGCCCGGGGCGCAAGTCGTGCAATGCGTGCGAAGATGCGGCCATCGCCGGCATTCAGTTCTTGCGACCATTGCCTCCTGATCATGCACAAAGTCCGTGGCATAGATCTCATTTGAATGCGCAATGATCTTGCGTTCCCGCAACTTCACCTTGACTTGGCACCTGGGCGTCTTGCTGCATTGTTGCAGGTCCACCTCACAACAGAACCGATACGTCGCCTCATCGTCGGTCCGCCAACCCTCACGACACTGCAGCACGCGAACTGGCGGATTTGCTATGCCGTGCTCGGGCTTGGCCAGATCTACCTCATCACCCGTCGCTCCTGCACAGCCTGTTCGGGGAGCAAGGCTTGATAGTCGTAGCATGGCGTGCCGAGTAAAGACCCTCGCAAACCCGCCCGATCAATCGACTAATTCCAGCCGCCGAACACCTCGTTCACCCGCATACGCTTGCACATAGGCTTTTAGTATTTCTTCCGGATGCCCCCTGTAACAGCTGCTTTTGCCTAAGCTGAAAGCAGCGGCCACGCACCGTGGCTTGGCGATCTTGTCCTCCGATTCCCTCGGCAGCCGCGTCCCCGTCGCCGATAGCCCTTCATACTTCTTCTTTCAGTTGAAAAAGATCGCCTAACTAATTCCCGATCGTGTCACAAATCAACGCCACAAGCGCTCCCGGCCCCCCCAACTCCTGGCTTCAAGATGAACGCTGTCCGAGTCTCGGGAAATGCGATGCTTATCATCCTTCTCGCCCCATTCAGCGTCGCGAAACGACTAGAAAACTACACTCCGAATGGCCCGGACTTCAGAAAGCAGAGTCCCCCAGACATTCCGTCGACTAGAAAATCGACGCTCTAAGATTCTAGTCAGACATCGTCTCCAATTCTCCACCTGCTGAGAAGCGCTCGTGGTATTTGTGCTTCGGAGGCAATCTAAACCAGCCTCGCTGCTCAATGATGCTAAAGACTGTCTGTGGAGTATCGTGTCCATACCAAGCTGGATAGTAGGTTCCACCTGATTTCACATCGGGCGATACCCAATTACTTGCAAATCCACGTTCGAAGCCCGCCCTCTCGTGAAGTGGATGATAGGAGTCGTTTTGATCTCGCCAAAAAACAACCGTCGGAACGTCGAGAAATGGGCCAAGGATGCCAATACCAGAAGGAAAGGAAATCAAGAATTTGCTACGCCGCATTACAGCGATCGTCTCATTAATTTCTAATTGCCCTATCGTATTTACGTAGAAAGTAGCGTCAGTAAGAGCCTGAACTTGCCGGGCATATTCTTGGTCATACGGCGCGCCGACGAGGACAACGCGGCAACCATACTGACGATGAATTAGTTCCCCAAGCTCATTCCAATCGTTCTTGGACCATAGTCCGCCTCGATTAAGGCCTACTTCGGTATTGTCGATCAGTGCCCCATAGTGGAAAACCACGTAGTCACTACCGGCAAGCGCTGCGAGCTTTCGCCAGGCTTTCACGTCGGACTGCGTCTCTTGGTAGTCGGCAAAGAGGTCATATTTGATTTTTCGAGCATCTAAACCGAGGCGATCAGCGATGTGCTCAAGAGATCGGCCGTGCTCCAGATGTGTATTGACGATGAGTCGATAGTCAAACGTATCAGTACTATAAAGTCGAGTATTGCCTTCAGGGCGGTAACGTATATGACCAGTCAATTCATTCATTGGTGGTTCTGCATGCACATGAAAAACAGAACTCACCACATCGTCAACGAAGGAAAATCTCTTAAGCAAGCCGTTAGACCGCTTTCGCCGATGATCGGCAGAGTCATGAACATGTAGCACTACTCGGTCTGCTTGATACTTCTGCCGAAGTGCTTCCACAAATTGAAATGACCATACAGCGTCCCCGATGCCAGACATGACACCAACTGACATCGCCCTATCCCGCTCCATCACCAGCACGTACTTGTAGTCACTATCATAGAGAGCGAGGCACACCGCACGACTGCCAGCCGTCCCCTCCGCAATCTTCTTCACTTCCTCGGCATTGAAGCAAAAGAATGGCTCATCACTGCCTTTGGCTTTCATCTCCTCCGAGCGCACTGGAATTGGCAAGCTCGCCGTGGTCCGAGCAAACGAATATTTTCCATCATGGAATGATCGGACCCTTGACTGAAAGCCGAAAATGACTCGCCCTCCTGGCTTCAGCAGTTGAAAGGCCTTCTCCAAGAAACCACGGATGTCTGCAATACCCCGGTCTAATGCAGGAACAATAAGCAAGTCGTACTGCATTCGAACGAGGCCGCCGTCGACAAATCCACCAGGCCAAAGAGAAAGTTGATCGTAACTTTGATCAGCGCAAACAGCGCCAACAAGCCCCTTGCTTCCGCATGCCACGCCATGTCCCGCCAAGGCTTCCAGTGCAGCCAAATCTGACTCAGAAATCTCAATCGAGTGAGATTCCTTGAAACGACCCGTCGCATTGAAAGCAGTTACCTTGTCATTAAACGTAGTCCCACATTCACGGCAAACTAGGCTCGTTTGGTTGTTAGCCTGTTCTAAACGGTGAAGATTCTGACTATAACAAATGCACTGGCTCCAAGTTCCCAAATTGGTACCGAGCGCCGCGTCCCACCTTTGAACACTATAACCTGATCGCTGCATAGGCTCGGGACTTAGAACAGTGTCTTGGTCCCCCCATGTCGCTTTGGCTACATTAAGCTCATGCAAAATCTCATTGCTACTGTTGAGTTCAGCAGCGGCGGCGTATTCTTTAGCGGCGAGATGTCCTTTGGACGCAAGCTTGTATGCATGTCCGCGCTGCAGATGCGCATCCGCCAGTTCAGCTGATATTTCAGCAGACCTTGTCGGATCTTTCTCAGCAAGTCGAATCTTTACGAGTTCATGAATAGCGTTAGTGTAAGAGGTTATTGCCCTGTCATGCTGTCCAGTATCCTTGGACATATTGCCAAGCTGCACGAGGATACTTGCAGCAGTTGGTTTGTGCTCAAGCGCACGCGCATATTCTTCTGCAGCATCCGACTTCCGACCAAGATCACGAAGTTGATCTGCACGCTTTACGTGCACAGCAAACGCTTTAGTCGCAGCTGAGCCTTGCTGCACATTCGAAACGCGCTGCAGTGCACGGAACAGGTTCTTCATTTCACCGCTCACTCACCTGACGGACGAACGTAGACACGAGGATGTTATCGTAAGAGACGCCCTCGAATTCGATCTTGCCACGAATAATGTCCTCTGGGGTGCCGGTAGCTACTTGCTGGTAACCGTGACGGGAAAACAAAAGCTTCAGCGAGTGAGGAGAAAAGTAGTGGAGATGTTCACCCGGCTTGTAGTGTCTCCACAGAGTGTGGTGGCGCCCAAACCACACCGGCCGATAGGGCGTCGAAATGATAAATATCTGCGGTTGCATAGAGAAGAAGAAATCAAAGTTTGGCACGTGCTCTATACTATCGAACGCCGTCACGACATTTGGATTTGCGTCCACACCCACTTGCCAATTCCGAATGCCGTAGTCGACCCCATGGACATCGAGACCATAGGTTGTAAATCCTGCTGCCGACATCCGCTTCAAAAACGCACCGTTCCCATATCCAAAATCAAGGATCGATGTGTTCTCCGTTTTGCAAATGCCAAATCGTGACAGTTCTCTTCCTAGTTCGGCGCACGCATAACCCGCCCTTAGAAAGGACATGTTGTCCGTAGGATACCGCTCATATGTTTCCATATACGCGTCATCGTAGCTAATACTTGGTGTCAAATTCGACTGAAAGTAGTGATCAGCATCAGGTGAATAACACAGTGTATCGGTTACGCGGACAATCCGCACACTATCGGTGACAGGGCACCGCACCGAAGCGCCAAAAGAATCTTTAAGCTCAGCGCTCGGAGCATCAATATGCGACATAAACCATTTCTCCTATATCCCTTACTCATCGCCCAATGATTCCGAGCGCGACCTTACTTTGTACCTGAGTTTGCTCCGACGCTCAGGCATACGCCTTACGGACCAAATTCAAGTTACACTGCAGCACTTTCCAGACCAAAGCCTCTACCAACTGACGAATTGAGGCGAGGCGATCCTAACTCATTGTAATGATTATCCTATTGTGGAGTACCCTGCCCATTCAATTCCACTCAGTTATTGAGTTGTATGCTTGCAGTGACGTAATAACTTCTGCCATCGTGCCGATCTAACACGCATCGGGGAGCCACGGCGCCAGATCAGCTCCCTGTCGCAATTCATTTTAGGTCCCAGTGAGCTCTGCCGACCAGAACACAGCGTCAATGGAGTTGGCCATTTGATTTTCGGACTAGCCCGGTCGTGGAATGCCCATCTAGATAACCAACTATCCGGACCTGCCCCCCACTGCTCTTTACAAGCTGCGCCCCCACTATTTCATCTTCGTTATAGTCTCCACCTTTAACCAACAAGTCAGGGCTGAGTCGCCTGATGACATCAATGGGGGTATCTTCTTCAAAGAGGACCACAAGGCTAACGCAAGCCATCGATCCAATCACTGCGGCTCTTGCTGCTTCGTGTTGTAGTGGCCGCGTTGGCCCTTTTAACCGACGCACTGACCCATCTGAATTGAGCCCCACAATAAGCTTGTCGCAATGCCTTGCGGCGTCTTGCAACAACGAAACATGTCCTGGATGAACTAGATCAAAGCAACCGTTGGTAAAACCGACCGTCAAGCCCTGCCGCCTCCATTCTTGGACGCAATTCTCAGCCGCCTCCAGAGAAACCAGAGCTCCACGCTCGATGGACAACCCTTCCTGCGTAAGCACAATACTATGCACTTCGTTTTTTCTCACGGCAGCAGTACCGACCTTTGACACGGCAACCCGTGCGGCCGCATTTGCAAACGAGATCGCCTCTTCCAGAAGAACACCAGCAGAGCTGGCAACAGCAACCGCGGCGATCACCGTGTCGCCCGCGCCAGAAACATCAAAAACCTGTTTGGCAAGGGTCGGCATGTGAATTGGTCGACTATTAGGCTGAAAAAGTGACATACCCCGCTCTGAGCGAGTCATTAGTACCGAAGCACCCGTAGAGCGTGTAACGATAGCCGCGGCCTTCTCCGCATCGCCATCTTCATCAGTAGGCAATCCAGTGGCTACTTTTAACTCATGGCGATTGGGCTTAATCAATGTTGCGCCGGCATACCCACTGAAATCTGCTCGCTTTGGATCCACCAACACGGGTCGTCCCGCAGAAGTCGCGATGCTAATTAAGCTCCTAAGAATACGGTCTGTAAGAAAGCCTTTGTTATAGTCAGAAACGATGACGCTATCGCTCCATTGGATGTCCAACTCAACTTGCCGCAGTATCTCGTCCTCCATGTCGCTGGTCAGGACGAGTTGCTCCTCGTGGTCGACACGAAGTAACTGATGTTGGCCAGCGACATATCTAGTCTTCGTTATCGTCGGAAAATGGGCACCCAGCATAAACTTTGCGGTAACATCAGCATCGGCAAGCAGACGAGCCAATGCGTTCCCACTTGGATCATTTCCGGCAAAAGAAACTAGTCTTGCCGTGCCACCCAAACTAGAGACATTGGCAGCTACGTTTGCCGCACCACCCGGGACACTTTTTGTGCTAACGCGCCGGACAACGGGAACGGGCGCCTCTGGTGAAATGCGTTCAACGGTACCATCAACGTAAACATCCAACATTGAATCGCCAACGACCAATACCTGGGGCCGAAGACTTGATTTGAGAAAATCATTGACGCTGATGCTAGGCGTCTTGCGAGAGTGGGGAGTTATGTTGTTCAGCATGAGTAAATCTTCTCCGAAACCCGCACGATCCAGCAAGGCTCCATCAACTTTCAGCCAGCGTCATTTCACTGTAAGGCCTTGCTGACGTCGTTGCGCGAAGTAGCCAACTTGTTTGAAATTCCATAGGCAGTTGCCGATGGATTTCAAGACATCATCGTCGGGCGGCAATCTTTAATATGGTTGTGTTATCAAATGCTAGTGCACAGCGCAGGAAGTGCGAAATTTTCTTGCGTTCCCGAGCTAAATATAGGGAGGAAATTGCACAAATTCAACGTTCATGAAACTGACGGAAAATCGCGGCCGTGCAAATTTGCCGGTACATTGCCTAGTTGATTATCACGGCATCATGCCAACACCCGCCTGGCGTTCTGTCTCCTCATCGAAGCGCAGTTACGCTTCAGGACAGGTGCATTGATAGTAAAAGTGCGGCCTCATTATCTCGCGAACTAAACTGTCTCCGCGCCGCAGCAGAAGTGATAACTGGCACGTCGTTAGAGCAGCGCTACGGCTAGCTCCCTGCCCTCGGCTCGACCTATCAGCAACACTCTAAAGAGAATCACGATACTCTAACCATGTTGTGAATAAGTTCCAGTCGACATCTGCCGGTCGATTTCCAACCCAAGCCAGTGGCGTATGCTAACAATGACTGGACGACAGAATTCGTGTGCAGTGAAAACGCGACCGACTGCAAGATTCTAGCACTGACGGCGCTCCATCCGCGCTTCGGTTGCCGAAGCGAAAACCTTAGTGCGGGTTTTGGCAGAATCTGCGCCAAAATTGGACTCTTCACCGAAGTCCAGATCGACCTGGCGCGGAGATCATTTTCCGCGATCAATAAGCATCTCCCATAACCAACAGTCGGCACACATATCAAGGCGTCCAATAGTCATCGGAGCGTAGCATCTCGAGCACGTACACATCATGCCTTCCACCTGAGATGCACAACAAGAGGTGGAAACCTAGCCCTAGTGTCCTGTCGCAGAAATACGTTTCGCGATTCGTTCGATTTTTTGCATGATTGAATCTGCAGCGGCGACCCATTTGAACGGCGAGGCATCTGCATTGTAGCGTTGTACGAACAACTCGATCTGCTGCTTGAGCTGGCGCACGCTGGTGAAGGAGTTGCGCCGGATAGCACGCTCGGTGATCAAGGCGAACCAGCGCTCGACGTGGTTGAGCCATGAACTATAGGTCGGCGTGAAGTGCAGATGGACTCTCGGATGGCGCGCCAACCAAGCCTTTACCTTGGCATGTTTGTGCGTGACGTAGTTGTCCACGATCAGATGCAAGTCGAGCGTGGCGGGCGTCTGCTTGTCGATCTGGCGCAGGAAATCCACGAATTCCTGATGACGGTGCTGTGCGCGGATGCGTGAAATCACTTGCCCATTGGCCACATCGAGTGCGGCGAACAGTGTCGTGGTGCCGTGACGGACGTAATCGTGAGTGATGCCCTCAACATAGCCCAACCCCATTGGCAGGACTGGCTGCGTGCGCTCCAGCGCCTGGATCTGGCTCTTCTCATCGACGCACAGCACCACGGCGTGGCCGGGCGGATTGAGGTACAATCCCGTGATGTCACGCACCTTCTCGACGAAGGCCGGATCATTGGACAGCTTGAAGCTGCGCGAGCGATGCGGAGCGATGCCGGCCGCCCGAAACAGACGGTGCGCCATGTCCTTACTGATATCAGCCTCGGCAGCAAAGCTGCGTACGCTCCAATGGGTCTGCTTGCTCGGGCGTGTCTGCAAAGCCTGATTCAACAGGTCCGCCACCCGTTGATCATCCAGTGATCTGGGACGACCAGGCCGCGGTTCGCTGCGCAAACCCGTCAGGCCATCCTCAATGTAACGCGCACGCCATTTGCGGATCGTCGGCTGAGACGTCCCGAGTTGCTCACCGATCTCGCCTGGACCCATTCCAGCCGCCGTCATCAGAACAATGCGTGCTCGTTGGGCAACCGCCTGCGGCGTACGTCGTGAGCGCGCCACCTTCTCAAGCTCGTTACGCTGCGCCTGGCTCAACTCGATTGAAGCATCGGCTCGAACATGCATGGCGGCCTCCAACCTGCATTCAACAGGAGGCCACCCTATAAGTGAATCTTATTTTTGCGACAGGACACTAGTACTGCAACGACGAACGCTCGCTCGGCGTGATCCTTAAAGATCACGGCTGCATTGTTCGATCACGACGGAGCGTTCGGTCTGCCATCATGGATAGCCTGGAATATCTAGTTTCAGACAAATCTTCCGCTCGACAGCATTGCATAGCGCCATCAACGTCGCCCCTCAACTCGACGGGCCAAAGACTCAATAATAACATCCGGGATACGTTTCACTTCTTTCAACCTACGCAGAACTCCATAACGCAGCGTCATCACGCATCAAACTGGTTGTCGCCGTGAATGCAAAACAATCGCTGAGGATCTACACGATCTGCAAATTTCGCCTCATAGCTCGAATACTCCACAGTCCTATGCAGTGGAGACTACAAGCCCAAAGAAAAACGTAGGGCCAAGAGAAATGAGTTGGCACCGCTTCACCAAAATACCCTCCTCGAAACATTTCGAAGCAATGCACCATTGGGTTGTATAAAAGCAAAGGCTGGAACTGAGTGGGCACCCATTCGACCATAAAGAAAGTTCCCGACAACGGGACAAGCAGATACTGCATGGGCTGAATGAACTTTTCCGCAATCTCATTTTGCTCAGTCCAAATGAGGATCATCAACCCCACGCCGGTGGCAAGGAATCCCATCATCAACCATCCGCCAATTAGAAGCGTCCAGTCTTGTACCGGATCAATGAGCCCGACTAGCGTCATGACAGTTGCGACGAAAACAAGAGCTGCTGTGGTCCCTCCAAATTCCAATAGAAAGCGCGATAAGAGCAAATCAAACAACGTGATTCGATAATGGTATCGCAATCCAGCATTTGCTCTGAAATAAAAGACCATCGGATTCGTCACATGCCGCCATAACGTGAGCGGCATGTAGCCGGTTAAGACCAATTCCACGATCCTTACGCCATGCTCAAATCCTCCCTTAATCACTGACCATATGATTAAGACACCAACGGTCAATATCATCGGCTCAAGCACGACCCATACAAACCCCAGATGTTCACGCCCATAACGCATCATTAGGTCGCGAATTAGCAGCGCATGGACGTTTTGTATTTGATGCCTGAGGCCAGCAGCAAATTCTCTAGTGATGGCCGGCATGTTCTCGCATCCCAGTTAAAACTAACCAACCAATCAGAGCAGCAAGGAGATTTCCGGCGGCTATCGTCAGCACCGTCCTTATGCGACGAGGATACTGAGGATAGTCAGGCAGATTTGGCTCGGCGATCCGCTCGAGGTAAAGTAGCTGTCGACTTGATTCGGTGCGCGCTCGGACAAGCTCCGCTTCTGCGGAGGAAAGCATCCGGTTCGCAAATTCTTTCTCAAGAACTAGACGCTCGTAGACTGCGATTCTAGCTGCCAAGCCTTCATGATCATCGGCAATTCGATTTCGTTCCTTTGCGATCTGATCTTGAAGCGATGTCGCCCTACGCTGAAGCGTACTTAGTTGTGGACTTCCACTTGAAGCGACCTTCAATTCCGCAATCTGAGCCTGCGTTGTCGCAAGCTCAGCCGAAAGCCTTGCAATTAGCTCCCCCAGAGAAACAGCGTTGCGAATCGGATCGATCGTAAGTTCCTTATTGCGATAATCTGTGAGCGCAGTTTGGGTAACAACTAGTCGATCCTGTGCAAGCTTTAGCTCGGTCTTGCTGTCGCGTAGAGCATCCGTCTGAAGACGCACGTTGATCCGATTAACCAATTCCTCACTGAGAAGTAGCAGATCGTCAGCAATTTTCTTCGCGTCCGCGGCCTCAAACGCGCGGACTCGCAAAGTTGTAATCCCCGTCTTATCTACGTGAATTACGTTAACCATATACTGAAAATACTTATAGAAACCTTCGTCACTCTGTCTGAAAAGAAGAGACGGGAAACGAGCAAGAAAATCAGCCTGCGGGCGATCAAAAATTTCGTCAAGAGGAGCCATCTTTCGCAGTTTCTCGATCGATGCCCGTGAAGTAATATATTCCTGCACGATAAACGAATCATCTTGCGATCGCCCCAACCCTATTTGGGCTAGGAACGCTAATCCGCTTGGAACTTCAGGTTTGGCGGCGGATCGAACGACAAAACGTGCCTCGGATTCGTATTGATCAGCAGCGACTAGGAAAAAATACAGTGCCGAGGCTATGGTGGGCAGCAGAAACCACCAATTCAATGCGAGCCGCGTCAAGTGCCAGGCTCGTCCATTTGCCCATTGTGGCATAGAAAAAGAAACACCAAGCGCCATGACAACGGTTGTCCCCTTTGAGCAAATCGGACAGGTTCCCAGTCTGATCCTGGCATAAGATGCTTGCAGCTTCTTTGGCGCGCAACTGACGAGATCACCTGGAGCCTAGTTCGATGTCGGAAACTTCGAATCTCGCCACATATGCACGGCTGCTGAAGCTCACACCCGTCGACGGAATTACTCTACAGGAAATCGGCGGTACACGAAGTGAACTCTTTTCCAAGTTGCCGGACGAGAAAGTTGCCAAATCTAGGTGGCTGACAGGTACGACCTCCTTTCTGCTGCTGGCTGTTCTGCCTACTTGTCTTGCGGTGCTCTACTTTCTGTTTTTGGCCGCGCCTCGCTACCAATCGGAGGCGAGCTTTGTTTTGAGATCGCCCGGTCGATCACTACCTGCTGGCGGCCAGATCGCTAGTTTGCTGCAGAGTACGGGAGTAACTAGATCAAATGATGATGGCTATATCGTCCGTGAGTTCCTCGAATCGCGTGACGCCGTGGAGTACCTTAAAAAAAACGACAACCTTCTTGAAGCGTTGTCCCGCGCCAGCGCAGATCCACTATGGCGGTTCCCGAGTTTGTTTTCGCGCGATACTAATGAAGGCCTTCATCGTTATTTTCAAAGGTTGATGTCGGCATCATTTGACAGTACTTCCGGCGTCAGCACGCTTAGAGTCCAGGCATTTAACCCTACTGATGCACAACGACTTTTGACTGGCTTACTGAGCGCGGCTGAATCTCTCGTCAATCGTTTGAATGAACGCGCCCGACGCGATGCGGTGGGAACTGCTGAGGTGGAAGCCGATCGCATGCGCCGCCGCGCTGTTGCCGCTCAAACAACATTGACCGCATTTCGGGAGCGCCAGAAGCTCGTCGACCCGAGTCAAGTTACGTTGGCGGTTCTTGAAGCTATTGGAAAACTCTCGATAGAAGTTTCCGAGATAAGTGTACGCCTCAATGAGTTGGAACGTACTTCACCCAATACGCCTCAGCTTCAAGTCTTGCGAACACGCCGCACCGCTCTTGAAAACCAGATCTCTATCGAACGTCAACGACTAGCCGGCGACTCTGAAGCTATTGCTCCACTAATCGCTGAGTATGAGAGATTAATGCTAGAGCAGGTATTTGCCGAAAAGGCGCTTGTGGCCGCAATGACGTCCGTTGAGTTAGCTAGATTGGAAAGCCTCCGCCAACAAGTTTACTTGGAAAGGATCACAATGCCTGTCGCACCGGACTACGCGGCTTACCCTTGGGCTATTCTGTGGTCTTTTGTTGTCTTCGCAATTGGATGTATGACGTGGCGGTTGTGGCGCAGCGTATCCGCCGATATTCTTGAACATGTACGATGAGCTTTCTAAGTGACTCTGATGCAGACGCACGCCACTGATACGAAAGCTTACGTCGAAGCAATTAACATTACTAAAATCTTCGAAGGTCAACGCGGTGGTCACCGTGCACTCGACAGGGTTTCCTTTCGCGTTGGCATCGGAGAGCGACTAGGAATTCTTGGAGCAAACGGATCCGGAAAGTCGACACTTATCAAGATTCTATCGGGCATACTCCTTCCAACTGCAGGAGAGATAAAAAGGGGATTGAGACTCTCTTGGCCTCTCGCACTGGGGGGCGGCTTCGAGGGACAACTTACTGGCTATGACAACGTGCGTTTTCTTAGCCGATTGTATGGCTTGCCATTTGCACCGACGTACGACTACGTCGCGGACTTTTCCGAGCTAGGCAAACATATGAATACGCAAGTGCGCTACTATTCTGATGGAATGCGCATGCGACTGGCGTTTGCTCTTTCATTGGCGATGGATTTTGAGTGCTATTTGATCGATGAAGTAATCTTAGTTGGAGATCGACGTTTCCAGCTAAAATGTCATGATGAGCTCTTCGGGAGACGGAAGCATTGCGGAATGATTATGGCCGTGCATGATGCAGGCGTTATCAAAGAGTATTGTCAGAGCGCGCTTCTGCTAAAAGATGGGCGAGGCAGAATTCTTAGTGATCTGTCTCTCGCCGGTCGAATTTACGCAAGCCTATGACGCAGCCCCTTTAAATAGGAGATCATCACAGGCTCTTTGAGTGGCCGATCGTTTTGGGGTGCATGAAAGCGCAAGTCGAAAATTCAGTGAATGGCTGCTGGACGTAATTGAGCCTCGAATTGATTCATCGAGTTCTTGTGCCGGCAAGCGCGACTACAGCAACATTTATCGTAGGTCTACTAGTCGGAAAGACCAATACAGGAATTTAAAGCGCAAAAGTAATAGATTTGACTACAGATGCTGACACTATACCAGCCTTGCCCAAACTGAGACATGTGTATCTATCGCACATTGTGCTCTGCCTATATCCATTTGTTCCTCAGCCAGAGCCAAAGAGCAGACCCTCTCAAGCGCAGGCGCCTTACCTGGCGGTAAAAGTCATAGCCGATCTGAAAAAGTTTGCGATGATATTGGGAGAGTTGCAGCCAGCTATCGCAGCAGCTACAGAGAGAATCCAAATACATGTCATTGGCTTGATATCCAAGCGATGGATCTCTCCGCACTCCTTAACCTTCCAGCCTGTCTCCGCGGGGATGTTAAGTTTACAATAGGGGGGGCGGCCTGCCGCGTAGCGGGACCACCTACGCTGAGGCAGTTCTTCAGGCTCACCCATCCATTCTGTGCTTCCAGGAGTTTATGCCTTTGAAAACGTCGGCTTTTGCTGACTTTTTGAGTGCGATAGACAAGACAATGACGTTCGAGCGAAATATATGGACAGACGCTCAAGGATATCACTGGCGAGGATACGGAGCGGAAGAAGATAGACCACGCCTCACTGCTCTGATAGTCGCGAGCCTCGCCAGTACGACCCACACACGTTACCTCTTAGGCAAATCTATTAAAGAGATACGTACTCTCTTCTGCAAGACACCTGACGCAGAGATCAATCTTTTGGCGCTCAAGTCCACACTAGAATTCTCATATGTTCACTGCATTCGGGATCCAGTCGCTTGCGCGAAGTCTAATTGGCAAATGCCATGGCTATCAAATGAAGATCTAGATCAATGGATTCCCTATTTTGGCCAGTCTCTCAGAGCATCCGCAGTTGCATTTGAGGCCATTCAAGAAGCGGGGATCGCTACCCATGTCTTGAGAGCTGAACAGCTATGGATGCCAATGACGCGTCAAGCGACCCTCGGCGCCTTATTCGACTTCCTAGGAATTCCAGACAGGACGGAACACTCACTAACTGCCGCCTCCTCTGTCGTTGACCCTTGGCCAGTCGAACGGCGGCGCCGCCCTACAGCCACTTTTGCAGAGCGTCACAGGGAGATGTTAGAAGCACACGAGGGAACGAAGCTTTGGCGACGAACGTTCTCGTATGCGAGGGCCGATGCAGAAGACCTTGAGTCAAATGCCCCACCGCCAAATGTAGCAAGTGGGCAGTGAAATTTACGCCCGCGTTCAACATCTCTGATCAAGGCCGAGGCCCAATAGAATCATTTGGGAGCAGAGTCACTTGATGGTTCCGCGCCCGCAAGGAGCCCAGAAAATTCAAAGAATGTAGTCCAGTGGCAGGAAATTGTCGTCAACGCAGGCCAGCGACGATCATGGAATGCAGAGCAATACGCCGCGACCATGGCCGAGAACTTGAAAGTCAGGATGCGGAACGGCACAGTCTAATGCCGCTGCAGTTGATCACGTGGCTCCGACCAGCGTGCACTGGCTTTGTGATCCGCCTTGAAGGACAGGCCTCCACGTCCTGCTCTCATTGTCGATTATCTGGTCAATCGCTTCACCGAACTCCCTCCGTGAAACGTTCGCGACGTGCTCGCCGTACCCACCACTTCGCCAATCTGATTGGCCGTCGACTCAGAAGGAAGCTTAAGCTCAACACCGAAGTGGCGCCCTCCTTCGGGAAAACGACATGTCGATCAAAGTCATGCAGTTAGGCAATGCCGAGAGTTATCTGGCAAACTCAATCATTATCACTACGAGATGCTCCTCCAGTTCAAGGGCATTGAACGTCGCAAGACCAAGGTCCGCCGACCGCAGTCCAACGGCAAGGGCGATGAGCACTTCCACGCCAAAGGCCGCGAGACCTAGTTCGCGACAGTCGATCAGATACGGCAATCTCTGGCGCCAACTCGCGCGCTCTGCAAACGCATCTCCGCCAACAACAACGCTCAAAAGGAGAACCACCAGAGCATCGATCAAGCGAAGGCCGCCTGCTTTTTGCTGCAGCATGGCAGCCTGTCTTCAAGGTTAACCCTCGCCTCGAGCAGGCATCATGAAGTAGATTCCACCTGCAAGGGCAACCCTTTTCCGTTCCTAGCTTCCTTGAGACTCTAGTGGCCATTCCCCCTAAGTTGTTCAATTTGTTGCTGTAGATTCTCATTCGTTGCCTTGAGTTCCCGAATTGCCCCCACGAGCAACGGAATGACCTCTTGGTATTTAACTGCGCGGGGCGTAGTGCCATCAGCCTCATATTCAACAAGCTCTGACGCATTCACAGCCACCTCCTCAGCTAACAAGCCAATGTGGCTCCTACGGTCCATGTCGATTGATTCTTTGAAGCGATAGCGCTTGGGTTGCAAACCAACAACGATATCGAGTGCCTGGGCATTCTGAATTGCTTCAGCATCTTCCTTAAAGCGAAGAGACGAAGGAGTACAACCAGTTGCCCACGAACGGTAAGTGAGCTTCCCACTTGAACTGTCGTAGCAGACAACATTCGCCTGCCCTGCGTCTTCCAGTGTCGCGATGATAGGACGCGAGAATTCGGCTGATGTCGGCGTTAGCTTTACCACATCATTGCCACCCAACTGAAAATGCAGGCTCGTATCATTCCTCTCTGCTATGCTCCAATTAGTCCAAAGAATGCGTCCAGCGTTGCCATCACCATCGAGCTTTAGTGCCGCCGCTGTCTCAGCTGTAACAGCACCGATCTCTACGCCATAGCCTTTGTCGATGGTGCCGCCACCAGTCGGCGTCGGACTCACAATAAGCCCTTGCCAATGCTCCAACGTAACGCCCCTGCCAAGCGTAACCAAAGTAGACTGCAAATTGTAGCTATTACGAACGCGATACGTTCCCGCGGACGGTGCAACAAAATGCGTCTCGGCAACCAACGACTTCACGTTGCCAACGATTTTCTGAGTGTTCGATGCCTCTATCACCGATGCAGCGACGATGGGTATGACATCCCAGCCGAGCGATTGCTCATCCGGAACGGACCGCGTGGCACGCAACGCATAACTTAGACCGCGCATCTCTTGGTTGGGATTTTCATAGAGTTCATCGCCCCAGACGCCAATGTAAGCGTCTGTGCCGAAAGTATTATTTCCAATCGCGACATGACCGGTTCGAAGCCCCTTAACCTTCGAGCCACTGATGCAAGGTTCGTTTTGCGTCGGATATCCACACTTGTCGCCTACGTTGATGGTGGGCTCTTGGAGCGCCAACAGTTCGGGACGATGTGCTCTCTCGATGCCAAGAGCAACTAACGCGCCACAAGTCAATAGCAGGATGGCTAGGATGGCAGAGGTATAAACGCCAAGTCGCATTGTCATGGACACGCGCCTCCACTATTTCAGCCAAATTCCGCTATGATGAGATCCTGTTACAGCTTCGGTGTAGGCATGGCCAAAGGACTACTAAGTGTACAACTGCCTAGGACAGCCTTGGCTACAGGTCCCGAATGGCAATGACTCGCCCCTGAAGATTGGCGACTGCGTAAGACAGAATGCGATCTCCGGCCAATGCCGAAAACAACCTGCCTTCCACGGTCTCGATCGAAAGTCGGAAAGGCTGGAACAACACGCCATCGACGGAAGGCACATCCGCCACAAACTCCACAGTAGTCCAGCCTTCCTTGGCTACAGTTGTCGTAAAAAGTACCTGACTGTTATCAGCTATGGTGATTCTTGCTTCCTTTGTTCCAACGACACTCAATGGCAGTAACAAATCCATTCGCACGTTGACTTTGGCACCTACCTTTGCCGACACATCGGGATCTTCTGAATAGATGTAATACGTCGTGATTGGCGAAGCGTCGAACCAGATGAACTTTCGATCACGATCGTTTTCTAGCCAGTAATTGTGTCCTTCGGGCACGATGCTGATGGCCCGTCTATAGGGCTCACCCGACAGATCTTGTGGCCCATAGAGGTCTGGAAGAGTGAGATCACGACGTGAACAAACCACCTTCCCTTGCCCGTCTGTTTTCAGACTGAGACCATGTTTTCCGCACAAATAGGCAAAGGCTCCCACTGAGTAGAGAGATAGATGTGCATTTCTCGGAGCTGCATACCAGTGGCCATAGATTACTTCCGCAGGCTTATCCCCGATCAGCAGCGTCGAGATGACAACTAAACCTTCATCCTGAACCGCATCCAACAGCGTCCCGAAAATTAGGTGTGGATCGCGTTCGTGTTCAATCACCTCCCAACAGGTGACAACGTCATTAGCTTTTCTATCGAATTGAGCGTCCGGGTTACTGAAAGGATCATAGCCACGGATAGATTTATAGCCTTGCTCTTTCATGAAATTGACGAACGCGCCCGACCCTGATCCGTAGTCAAGGATAGCTTGACCCTCCTTGCCAAGCACGTCACGGAAAATATGCTGATAATAATTGACGATACCCTTGGCTCGATTGCCCGAATAGTCACCATCTACAAGATGATATTCATCATTGTAGATGCGCTGAGCAAAATCATCATTTGACCACTGATCGAAATAGTCAGTTCTCAAAAAATTGCAGACAGTGCATTTGTAGTAAGACGCCAGATCGCTCGAGCCGTGCGATTTAATGTTATAAAGGGAACTGCACGACTTGGCAGCAGAAAGTCGAACTACAAGGAGCGACGGGCTATGGCAGATCGGACATTCAGTGGTCAGCATTCCCTATAATCGGTACATGCTAACGATATTTCAACTGCATTCCCATTGCGCAGAGAGGGAGAGAGGGAGAGAGGGAGAGAGGGAGAGAGGTCGTGGGCTACAATTTACTAAGGGCGTTGCTCAACTGCGCCAATGCCGAGAGAAGTGGCTAAACGATTTATCGAATGCATGAACAGCCCATGCATTTCGGTGACAAGGCGACCGTCCGGTCAAGCCACTTGTCACAGTCACTTTTTCTTGTGCTAGTTCACTGCTGAACGATTTCGAACCATGCCTTCCATCTTCGGCAATCTATTGTAGGTGAGCAACTCAACCTGATGCTTGCGAACAATCAAAAAACTTCGCTTCTATCAAAGCGACTTGGCCTTCTAATGCCGAATCTTGACTAATAAGACGCATTTCAATTGGATGCATAACTTCAGTTACCCGAAACTCCATAGCCAACGTGAATATGCCTCCTGCGTTCACTTCAAAGAAACCGCGCTCGATAGATGCCCCCGTATCAACTTCGATCATAAACGGCAACCTACCGATATCAGCGCTGAAGCCCAGTAGAACAACAACGCGCCATTTTCCGGTTGGCAAGGGAAGGTAGGGACCGTAGGCCAAAATGCGCGATCGACCGGCGACCTCGACTGTCGCAGGCAACATGGCCCCAGGAGCATCCCCATCAAGAAAGCTTTCTCTTGGCCAAGTCACACAAAGCAACTCGGATTTCTCGATAGCGTTGTACAAAGCCACTAAATACGGTGAAAGAAGTGTATCCACCATCGAGGTCTCTGGCGTCCCGTGATACGGCTCAACATTCGTTTCTGCACGAGGCGTTGGAGCTACAGTCGCTAACATGGCAGCCCAAAGGTCCGAATCTTCTGCCTTCAACTCCAGTGTTCGCGACGAATGACGAGCAAGCTCCAAAGCAAAGACTGCTCGATTAGCTGCTTCCCTCACAGAATCGGCAGGAAGCAGGGCATCTCCTGAGGAAAGTCCGAGCGCTGATCGATGATCAGCCAAGATGAATACTTCGACAGGAGCAGCCAAAAGCGAGGAAAGAAGCTCTGGGGTTGGCGTTTCCCGAATGGCCAAAATTTCAGGGCCTACTTCTGCCTCAAAGGCAGCACCGAGAAGAAACGTGTGAACCCAGGCCAAAGCGGCATGACTGCCAAAGAGCACAATCTTCATATCTAAATGTAGCACTTACTATTAGGCGTAACGGCACTAATCGCAAACAAATAATTCCATCAACCACACTATCTAAGCTCTCCGAGAGGAAATGATATTCAAGCAATCGATCACAGCGGAGAAACCAGTACCAGCGTAGAGACGCAATTCGAACGCTTCAATGGGATCTTCGAGCGAGTAAGACACTCGAATAAGCCCCCTTTCCAGTTCCCATTTAAAACATCGACGCAGATAGAACGCTCGATGCCCGCCTGATTTGGTAAGGTCAACAGTAGTTAGCCCCTCTCCGAGAGCGTCAAGCTTGAACAACAACTCAAATCGATAAGGGCCGGGAAGAAGCGAAAGGTGCGGTCCATAAAGCACTCGGTGCCCCACACCAGGCACGCCTGATATCCGCAACCCAGAGCCTTCTCGAGTGCCATACTGAGACTGCAGTCGGGGATCTGAGCCACAAATCACGGTTGTACTAGGTGTATCCATTCTTCTCAAACAAGTGCACTAGGATGCGCTTCTATACTACAATTGAAACTATCTGATCGAATAGCATGCATAAGCGGAGTCAAGAAATCTCATTAAGCCACAGCCCAATCGCACTGGCATCATTACATATTGAAACTTTCATAGGCTCCAGCCTTCTTGTTTCGAGGGTGTGAGCTTCCGCTGCGCCATGCCCCGTACGGACTAAGATGCCTGTGCCAATCCCTGAGGCTCTCGCGGCCTCAAGATCAATAACCTTGTCTCCAACCATAAGTGAACAAGACAGATCAGCTTTCAGACAGCTAGCAGCAGCCATCACCATGCCATTGTTTGGCTTTCGCCAAGGATGATCAGCTCGACAAAACTCGCCAATGCCATCTGGGTGATACCCGCACGCTACAACGAGATCGAGATGAGCATCTTTAAGAGCTAACAGCTCCGAAATCCGATGCTGCACGCGGTCAAAGTCATCCCATCCAAAGAAACCTCGACCAATCCCACTTTGGTTGGTGATGACGACAACGCAGATGCCGAGTTCATTTGCGCGTCGGATTGCCACCGCTGCCGCATCTACAATCCTAACATCTTCGCGACGTGCCAGGTAACCTACCTCTTCGACGATCACACCATCTCGGTCCAGAAATAGAACAGGCCGGCCACTAGCGTGAGCCGAGGTCAGACGTTCGCACCATAACCCCACGCCGTCGATCAACCTTTCGTCCAATGGACTCTCCTACAGATGCGCACCAGCATCCAATCACTGCGACACTTGTCGAAAATAGGTCGAACAAAAGCTGGTGTGTTCGCTGATTCGTATCAGCCAAAGCGGTGTTGCCGTGCTTTCCGCGCTACCTCGCCACAGCGGCCACCGCCACCACCGTCGCAGCGGCGCCGATGAATCCGATAAGCACGCCGACCGCCTTCTGCATCTCGGCTACCGGCGCGTTGGAGACGAAAACGATGTCCTTGTTGCGGATCGGGAAGCTCCGCGCCAGGAAGAAGCCGTTGGGGTCGCGCATGTTGACGCGATAGATCACCGGCACCTGCTGCAGCGCCCCCGGATCGGGGCGGCGGAAGCCGAGCTGGTCGTATTCCTCCGGCCGTTCGTAGCGGATCACGAACACGCCACCGGGATCGGCGCGGCTATCGCTGAGACCGCCGGTGCGGCCGATTGCCTGGTCCAGGGTGATGCCGATGGCGTCGAACGGCACCACGGAGTTCTGGCCGGTGGCGCCGGCCGAGGTGAAGGTCTGCGGCTCCTTGGCGACGCTGATCACGTCGCCCGGCCGCACGAAGACATTCTCCGTCGGGCTGGTCAGCAGCGCCTGCATGGGAATGCGCACCGACTGGCTGCCGCGCACCAGGGTGACGAAGGTCTCGTGCGCCGCCGCCTTGGTGCCGCCGGCCGTGGCGATCACATCGAGGATGCGGTCGCCACGCGTGGTCAGCGGCACGCGGGCGCCGCCCGTCACCTCGCCCACCACCGTCACGGTGTTGGCGATGTTCTTGGTCACAGTCACCAGCGCCTGCGGCTCGATCGCCTTGGTCTGCAGGGCGGCGACGACCGCCTCCTCGACCTGCTGCGGCGTGCGGCCGACGACACGCACCCGGCCGGCATAGGGCACGGTGATGGCACCGTCGGGCCCCACGACCTGTTCGGGGATGCTCGCTGTACGTGACCCTGACGCGCCTCGATCATTGACCGGCGCTGAGAACAGCCCACCGGCCGCGGCCTCCCAGATCGTCACTTGGACATAGTCGCCCTGACCGATGGCCTGGGTCGAGACCGCGCCCTGCTTGCCGAACGTGCCCATCAGCGAGACCGCCGACCATTTCTCCATCCTGGCGACCACGTTCGGGTCAACGTCGATCAGGGCGAAGCGCGTCTCCCCCGTCGCGGTCGGCTTGGAGGCCGCCGTCACCTCGGCCGTGGTCGGGCCGGAGGCCGGCAGGCCGGAGCAGGCGGTGAGGGAACTCACCGCCATCGAAGCCGAGACGACCAGGCCGATCCCTTTACGGAGTACGGAGGGGAAGGCACGCAGGTAAGCGCCGTGCCCCGTTTCCATCGCCGATGCCGCGAGGCCCGGTGCGTTTCTGTCCAATGCCATAACGGGCCGGACGTTAGGCGAATCTCCGCCGCGTT
>MKRV01000285.1 GCA_001897995.1 Alphaproteobacteria bacterium 65-37
CCCAGAAAATCGAGCACGATGCGGCCGCGAATGTCGCCTTTGTGCATGCGGGAGAAGATCCCGTTGATGTCTTCGAGCACCGCCGTCTCGACGATCGACTTCACCTTGCCCTGGGCGGCAAAGCTCAGGGCTTCCTGAAGGTCGAGGCGAGTCCCCACGATCGATCCCCGCACTGTGATGCCATTCAACACGGTGTCGAAGATCGACAAGGGAAACGTGCCTGGCGGCAGGCCCGTCAGAGCTACCGTTCCGCCACGGCCAGCCATGCCGATAGCCTGTTCGAAGGCCTTCGGCGAAACAGCGGTGACGAGTACACCTTGGGCGCCGCCGACTTCCTTCTTCACGAAGGCGATCGGATCGTGGGTGCGAGCATTCACCGTCAGCGAGGCGCCCAGCTGTCTGGCAAGATCGAGCTTGGCATCGTCGACATCGACCGCGATGACGTTCAGTCCCATGGCCTTGGCATACTGAACGGCCATGTGGCCAAGCCCCCCGATCCCCGAAATGGCCACCCAGTCGCCCGCTTCGGTGTCGGTGACTTTGAGTCCCTTGTAGACGGTGACACCGGCACAGAGGATCGGCGCGATCTCGACGAAGTCGGCATTGTCGGGCAGCCGCCCTACGTAATTGGGATCGGCCAGGACGTACTCCGCAAAGCCGCCATTTACGGAATAGCCGGTGTTCTGCTGCTCAGGGCAGAGTGTCTCCCATCCCCCAAGGCAATGCTTGCAGTGTCCGCAGGCCGTGTAGAGCCAGGGCACACCGACCCTGTCGCCTTCCTTGACGTGTCTTACGCCCGAGCCCCGGGCGACGACGGTGCCGACGCCTTCGTGGCCCGGAATGAAAGGCGGCTTGGGCTTCACCGGCCAGTCGCCCTCTGCGGCGTGGAGATCGGTGTGACAGACGCCGGTCGCGGCGATTTTTACAAGGATCTGTCCAGGTCCCGGCTCCGGAACCGGCACCTCCTCGATCACCAGCGGCTTTCTGAACTCGCGTACGACAGCCGCTTTCATGGTTCGGGGCATGACCACCTCCCTGAATGTCCAATCATCCTCAGCGATACGCGCATCGAGCGTCGGGATCGGTGACGGCAGCGACGGAGCAAGGTTCGGTGCCTCGCGCCCCGTCACCGTCTCAGGTCGTAGTCAGTGAGAACACGCGACGCCTTGCGATAAGTCAAGCCGAGGGCCGCCGGATTGATGCTAATGAGGCTTCGGCGAAACGGAAGTGCGTCTCTCGAGACGACGTTGAATGCAACCAGAGCGGATTGATCTCGGCGTCGAAACAGCACCTTGGCGTCGTAAGATCGACTTCAACTCTCAGAAACGGGGGAAGCAAGGATGACGACGACGGGTAAGCTCTTTTCCGCAGCGATTCTGGCGATTGCCGTGCTGGGCGGCGGCGAAGCCTTCGCCAACACGCTCGACGACATAAAGGCCAAGGGCACCATCCGGATTGCCTATCGCGAGGATGCACCGCCCTTCTCCTACAGGAAGAACAATGCGGGTGAACCGATGGGGTTCATGGTGGAGCTCTGCCGGTCGGTCGCCAGCAAGATCGGCCAGCAGCTGGGCATTGCCGACCTCAAGGTGACCTATGTTCCGGTCACCTCCGCCGACCGCTTCGACGCCATCACCGGCAACAAGGCGGACCTTCTCTGCGAGGCCACGACCCAGACGTTGAAGCGACGCGAATCGCTCTCCTTCTCCCTCCCGACCTTCGTCGACGGAGCCAGCTTCATCATCGGCGCCAACGGGCCGCGGGACTTCAAGAGCCTCGACGGCAAGAAGGTAGGCGTGCTGGTCAACACCACGACCGAGACGGATCTGAAGCGCTCTCTCGAGATGGCGAAGATCAATGCCGAAGTCATCTCGCTCAAGACGCATTCGGAAGGTATCGCCGCGGTGGAGAAAGGCTTGGTTTCCGCCTACTACGCCGACCGCGGCATCCTCACTTTCCTTCTCGTGGAAAGCGGCCCGCGACCGAACCTGCTGATCGCCGACATCTATCTCAGCATGGAGCCCTACGCGCTCGCGCTCCGTCGCGGCGACGAGGATTTTCGCCTGGCCGTCGACCGGGCGCTGAGCCAGATCTACCGCTCGGGCGAAGTCGCCAAACTGCTGGCGACGTCGTTCGGCGCGCCCTTTCAGCCGTCACCGGTTCTTCAAGGGCTCTATATGACGTCGGCCCTGCCGCAGTAGCTCTTCCGGCCCCTGTCAGGTCGCCTGGGGATTGAACCAAAGCGGTTCGAAAATGTTTCCGTCCGGATCCTCGAAGGTGCGGACGTACATGAAGCCATGGTCCTTGGGCTCGCTCGGATCGGCCTTGCCGCCGTTGGCGGCCGCAGCTTCGACGATCCTGTCCACGTCCTCGCGCTGGTCGCATGACAGCGCGACCAGCATGCTGGCGTTCTTCCTCGAATCACCGATCGGCTTCGAGGTGAAGGTCGAGAAATAGTCGTGCTTGAGCAGGTGGAAGACGATCTCGTCCGACCACACCATCGAGGAGGCATTGGCGTCGCTGAAGGCCTCGTTCTTCCTGCAGCCGATCGCCTCGTAGAAGCGGGTCGAGGTGCCAAGATCGGCCACCGGCAGGTTCAGGAAGATCATCTTTGCCATTGTCCCTCTCCATTGAAGATACGATCGACCAAGACCATTGCTGGCATGATCACTTCCCGGGTTCATTTCCCTGGAGGCACTCCTCCAGACGGTCGAAGGTGCTCGTCCAGCCGTGACGATGGCCGACGAGGCTCTGCTCGGACTTCAATCCCTGGTGCGTGAAATCCAATTCGGTCCGCCCGTCGGGCAACTCGGTCAGAACGATGGTGACGAGCGTATCCACCGGGGCGCCGTCCTCGTGGTCGTCGCCCTCCCACTTGAAGCTGAACACCAGCCGCTCGGGCGCAACCACCTCGTGGTAGACGCCGCCCTGCCACAGCACGCGATCGTCCGCCACCGAACGCAGGCAGGCCCGCCAGGCGCCGCCCGGCCGCAGATCCTGCTCGACATGGACCGCCGGCCATTCGCGCGGCCCCAGCCAGGCGAGCAGCGCTTCCGGCTGCGTCCAGGCCCGCCAGACCCGCGGACGCGGGGCGTTGAAGATGCGGCGCATGTTGAGCGTATGGGGAGCGAGCATGTGGGGTAGAGCCTGTCGACTATCGATGAATACTTCAGACCGGTGTTCGGTCGCTCAGGCTCGCATTTCGGGCGACCCGCAAGTCGGATACCCGTGGGTTCTGCGCACCACACCGTGTGTACTTAATCACATAGTTAAGTATGGATCGAGATACCGTCAAGCCCTGAAATGTTCTTCTCGGACACTCGAACTAAGTGATCGCGATCACGTGCATGGTACCGATGCCGGACTTCGTCCGGGCGCCGACATGGGATTGGATGTCCTTGATGAGTTGGGGCTCGAACAAGTTGAGCTTGGCCGGGTCTGAATAGGGAGGCGTATTCGGATCGACGATGAAGATGCAGCCGTTGGTAGCTTCCTGCTTGTGCAGATCCACTCGCACCCGGCCGCTGTCGTACCAGCCGAGACTGTCGTCGATCCGAAGGCCGTAATACCGAATGTCGAAGTTCTCATTTCGATAGAGTGTCACCGGTCGGCCATTCCAGGCATCGTAGATCCGGTTGGCGGTATTCTCTGTCCACATATGCGGGTTCCGACGGCTGGGGTCGGTGATCATGATCGGCCGCTGGAGCAGCGCGGAGCCGATCAGCTTGCCAGTGCGATCGAAGACCGCCAGCAGGTCGTTGTTGTCGAAGATCATGGTGACGCCGCCCGCACTGCCGGTCGTCGCGCCGCTGGTGATCATCAACCGGCTGGCATCGATGCCGAAGTAGGACGGATCGAGAAAGCCTTCGCCACCGCCCTTGATCATGAAGAACTGCAGCCCCTTCGCCCCATTCTTCACCGTACGCGCTCCACCCGAGGCCTTGGCAATCAGCTCCTTGAGATAGGCCTCGCTCTTCATGTCGATCTTGGCGAGGTTGGAGACGTCGCCGTCGACGATCTCCATGTCGATCCGGAATTTCGGGCCGGCCTCCACGGCTTTCGAATAGGTATGGGTGGCGATCAGAGCGCCCGTTGCGAGGATCTGACTGGGTCCAGGCATGCTGACTGTCCTCCGGTTGACGTCTCTGACGACTGCAGGCGAACGTGACGAACGCTTGGAGTGCTGCCGGCTGCTTAGCGCATCCCTCGCTCGTTTGGTGGGCGCTCCCCTATAGGCCGCGGGCTCCGCGGACCAGCCGTCCCGGCAATGCGCCGGTGAAGGTGCCGTCGCGGTAGGTGACGTCGCCGCCGACGATGGTGGCACGATAGCCCTGGGCCTTCTGCTCCAGGCGGCGGCCGCCGCCCGGCAGATTGTGCACGGGATGCGGCGCGGCGACGGCCAGGCGATCGAGGTCGATCACGTTGATATCGGCCTTGAAGCCGGGCGCCAGCCGACCGCGATCGCCGAGGCCGACCGTGCGCGCCGGCACGTCGGTGAGCTGTCGCACCGTCCAGGCGAGCGGCCAGCGCTCACCCTGGCGGTCGCGGGTCCAGTAGGTCAGCGCGTGCGTGGTGTAGCTGGCATCGCAGATCAGCCCGTAGTGGGCGCCGCCATCACCCAGCGCCATCACCGTATGCTGGTGTCTCAGCATGCGCGCCATGTTGGCATCGGAGCAGTCGGTGTAGTTGGCGCCGGGATGGAACAGGATGGTGCGGCCATCGCCCGACGTCAGGAGATCGTAGGCCAGCTCGAGCGGCGTGACGCCGAGGGCCGCCGCGCGCGCATCGAGCCGCTGGTCGGCGGGCGGCGTATAGTTTGGCGGATCGCCGAGCACGAACATGTTGCCGACATTGCGCATGAACGCCAGCATGTTCGGATTGCTGTAGACCGGCTCCTCGACAAGCAGCCGAGCCCTGACCGCGGGATCGCGCAGCCTGGCGAGCTTCTGCGGCAGGGGCAGATCCGCGACCTCGCGATAGCTCGGGCAGGTCGAGAAGGGATGGAAGGAGAGCTCGAGGCCGTACAGCACGGCCACCGGGCGCGCCGCCACCTGACCACGGATCGGCAGACCCTCGAGATTGGCGCGCTCGACCTCGCGCAACAGCGTCTCCCAACGACCGGGATAGAGCGAGATATCGAGCAAGGTGAACGAAAGCGGCCGGCCCGACAGCTCGACCAGACGACGCAGCATGGCGAACTCGGTGGCGCCCTGGGCGGTGGTGTCCTGGAAGTCGTCGAGAAGCTGGATCACGCCCTTGTTGACCCGCCCCATGCCGCGTGCGATCGCCGCCAGCTCCTCTTCGGCCGCCGTGATCGTCGGGGTGAGGGCGCCATCCGGCGTGCGATGGAACAGCGAACGCGAGGTGGTGAAACCGAGCGCGCCGGCCTCGAGCCCCTCCTCCACCATCGACGCCATCGCGGCCATGTCGGCGGCCGTCGCCGGCTCGCGATCGACGCCACGACGGCCCATCACGAAGACACGCAACGGCGCATGCGGGACCTGGGTCGCGAAGTCGATATCGCAGCGCCGAGCGGCGAGGGCGTCGAGATATTCGGGAAAGCTCTGCCAGTTCCAGGGCACGCCTTGCCGCATCACCAGCTCGGGGATGTCCTCGACGCCCTCCATGACCCTGATCAAGGTGTCGCGGTCCTGCGGCCGGCAAGGCGCGAAGCCGACCCCGCAATTGCCCATGACCACGGTGGTCACGCCGTGCCCCGAGGAGGGCGAGAAACGATCGTCCCAGGTCACCTGCCCGTCATAGTGCGTATGGATGTCGACGAAGCCCGGGGTCACCGCCATGCCCTTGGCATCGATCTCTTCGCGTCCGGTCCCGGCAAAGCGGCCGACAGCGACGATCCGGCCATCCCGGACTGCGACGTCCGCCTCGATCGGCTCGCCGGCCGCACCGTCCACCACCGTACCGTTACGCACCACCAAGTCGAACTGGGCAGTCATGACGCCACTCCCGAACAGAGGACCTCTCCGGTTTAGGCACTACCGGCCGTCATCGCAACCGCCCGCCGATCACCGCGCCTTCAGTTCAGCCAGCAGACGACGCCACGCCGCACGTTCGCGCACGGGGCGAAACAACGGGGCGCGCTTGGCCAATGCTTTGCCAAGGCAGGCAACGAAAGACGGCTCTTCCTCGACTCGCCGCAGCAGTCGCGCCAGGGCACGGGTGTCACCGACCGGAAAGTAGCCGGGATAGTCCCGGCCCAGCAGGCCGACATTGCCGTCCATGCGCGAGGCGAGGATCGGCACGCCGGCGACCGCCGCTTCGGAGATCACGTTGGCTCCGCCTTCGTTCAGCGACGAGATCACCATGGCATGGCTTCGGGCCAGCAGCCGGCGCACCGCTGCAGCCGGCACGTCCCCGCGCCACCGGTAGCGCGAATTGGCTTCCGCCTCGCGGGTCGCCCGCCTCGCCCAGGCGTCTGTGTAGGCCCGGCCGACCTGCTCGATCTGCACACGGCTGTCGGCCGGCAGCAGGCGGGCCGCCTCCGCCGCCCGCAGCGGATCCTTCACATCGCGCAGATGACCAATGACGGAGACGACCACCGAACGGCGGTCCGGACGGCGCGGCCCCAGCAGGGGCTCGGCGGATTGATGGATGACACTCAGCCGCCTACGCAGAGGCCGAGGCACGACACGCCAGGCAAGATCGTTCAAGGCCACCAGGCGATCGGCCAGCTCCATTGCGCGCAAGGTCGGTTCGGGATCGCTCTGCAGGTGGCCGTAAATGTCAGTGCCGCTCAGTTGCAGCACCAGCGGCCGCTGCGGATACCGTTCCTTGAAGGCAATGACCGCGCTGGCACTGCGCCAGGCATGCACGGCCACCATGAGGTCGGCGGGATGGCCGTCATAGTCCTCGGCGACCCGGACGCGGTGACCCAGCCGGCGCAGGATCCTGGCCCAGCGCGACGCGGCCACGCGGTTACCGGTGCGTGAAGTCGGCCCCTGGGGTGTGATAAGGACGATCATCATGAGCCATGGCCAAGCCCATCGGCCGACCAGCGGGGCTTCCGCTGCCGAACTCGGGGCGCAACTGCGCGAGGCCCGTCATCGCACCCGGCGTTTGACGGAAGATCTGTCATCGTCCGAATTGATGGGGCCGAGGCTCGAGGTCGTCAATCCGGTGCTCTGGGAAATCGGCCACGTCGCCTGGTTCCATGAATACTGGACCCTGCGCCACACCGCGCATCGGGCGCCATTGATCGAGCGTAGCGAGCGGCTGTGGGATTCGAGTGCCGTGCCGCACGTCACGCGCTGGACGCTCGACCTGCCCGACCGTGCCGCCACCTTTGCCTACATGGCCGAGGTGCTGACCCGTCAGGAGGATCTGCTCGACGACACCGACCAGGACGCACGCTACTTCTACGAGCTCGCAATCCGCCACGAGGATATGCATATCGAAGCGCTGACCTACATGCGCCAGACCCTGTCCTTCGCGCCACCGCACGAACTCGGCAGTGCCGGGCGACCGGCGGCCGGCCCCCTGCCAGGCGATGCGACCGTGCCCGGCGGGACGTGGCGGCTGGGTTCGACGGCAGCTGACGGCTTCGTGTTCGACAACGAGAAATGGGCGCACGAGACGGCGCTGGCGCCGTTCGCAATCGCCCGTGCGCCCGTCACCAACGCCGAGTTCGCGGCCTTCGTCGAAGCCCGCGGCTACCACGCCCGCGAATTCTGGAGCGATGCCGGTTGGGCCTGGCGCGAGCACCGCGGCGCCGAACGGCCGGTCTACTGGCAGGACAGGCGCGATGGCGTCTGGACGGCGCGCCGCTACCGCTCGATCGAAGAGCTCGCGCCCCACGCACCGGTCGTGTTCGTGACCTGGTTCGAAGCCGAAGCCTGGTGTCGCTGGGCTGGCCGGCGATTGCCGAGCGAAGCGGAATGGGAAGCGGCCGCCATCGGCATGCCGTCAGCCGACGGAAGGCGCCTCGCCGGGGAACGGCAGCGGTGGCCGTGGGGCAAGGGGACGCCCGACGCGACACGCGCCAATCTCGATTATGCCTTCGATGGCCCGGTCGATGTCGCGGCCTGTGCCAACGGCGACAGCGCCTTCGGCTGCCGTCAGATGATCGGCAGTGTCTGGGAATGGACGGCTTCGGACTTCCTGCCGTTCGCGGGCTTCTCCGCCGATCCCTACAAGGACTATTCACAGCCCTGGTTCGGCACACGCAAAGTCCTGCGCGGGGGGTGCTGGGCGACCAGTGCCCGCATCGCGCGGCCGGCCTACCGCAACTTCTTCACGCCCGACCGCAGCGACGTCTTCGCCGGCTTCCGGACCTGCGCGATGTGACCTGGAGCATCGCGCCTTCGACTGGACTCAGGCAAGGCGCGTGGGGATCGTGATCTCCGAGGAGAGCGTGCGATGGACCGGACAGCGATCGGCGATCTCGAGGAGTCGCTTGCGCTGCTCATCGTCCAGGGGGCCTTCGAGGGCGATCACCCGCTCGATACGATCGACCTTGCCTTCCTTCGTCTCGCATTCCGCACAATCGGTCGCGTGGATCTTGTCATGCTTCAAGGTCACGGTGACCTTCTGCAGCGGCCACTTCTTGAGACGCGCATACATGCGCAGGGTCATGGCGGTACAGGAACCCAGCGCCGCCAGCAGGTAATCGTAAGGCCCCGGTCCAGTATCGTTGCCACCGACGGCAACGGGCTCGTCGGCGCGCAGCACGTGCGCACCGCTGCGGATGGTTTCCGCCAGAGGTCCGGCGTCGCTGTCTTCGACGATCACCACGCCGGGAGGGGGTGCAGCCGCGGTAGCATCCATAACGGTTTTCCTTTCAGGCGCCTCGTTGACGTCATGATACGTCCCGGTGACCCCGGCCACCACGCCGCGCGCCCTGCCGCCCGCGCACCACGCTTCGATCGACCATCGCGACGATCGTGGCGACAAGCTCGTCGCGCGCCTCGGCGTCGGTGATGTCCTCTGTCGCCGCCGCTTGAGACAAGCCCTCCGCCGCACCGAGCATCGCCCACAGGCCGGCCGATGCGATCGTCCCTGCCGGCGCGAAGGGAGCGAGCGCGGTCCGGCACTTCTCCATGAAAGCCGTGGTGCAGTCGCGCTTGATCTTTTCGAGTTCGGGCGAACCGGCCAGTGCAGCGATCACGCCGGGGATTTCGCGGCCGCCGGCCAGCACGCAGTCGACGTAAGACGAGGCGATGACGGCGGCTCTGCCCGCGAGGGTAGGCTCGCCGTCCGCAAGGGCGGCCTCCATCAATGCGGTCTGGCGCGCATCGAACTCACCATAGAGCGCGGCCAGCAGGCCCTGCCGGGTGACGAAATGGTCGTAGACCACCGGCTTGGTGACACCGGCCTGCTCGGCGAGATGGCCAAGGGTGAGAGCATCGGTGCCCTCCTCGCGGACCAGGCGCCAGGCAACATCGAGCAACTGACGCTGGCGGTCTTCCCGCGACAGGCGCCGGCGCGTCGAGGTCGATCTTCTTGAGGCGGCACTTGACATCACTATATACCAAACGTAACTTACTAAAAGTATATAAGAACGTCCCTTGGTTCGCAACGGAGCTTTTGCCATGCACGCGCTGATCGTCGTCGCGCATCCCGACCCCCAATCACTGACCCACGCTGTCGCCGCCAGGCTTGCCGAAGCGGGGGCCGACCATTCCGTCGAAATCGCCGACCTGGCTGCGGAGGGCTTCGACCCGCGCTTCTCGGCCGCCGATCTTGCCGCCTATCACAGGCGGGCGCCCATGCCGGCCGACGTCGCGGCCGAACAGGCACGCGTCGATCGTGCCAGCGACGTGGTGCTGGTCTACCCCGTCTACTGGTGGTCGATGCCGGGACTTCTCAAGGGCTGGATCGACCGCGTCTTCACCAACGGCTGGGCCTACGAGTCAGGCCCCGACGTCAAGCTGACGAAGAAGCTTCGCCGGCTTCGAGTCCACCTCGTCGGGGTCGGCGGTGCCGATACCGGCACCTACGAACGGCACGGCTACTTCGGTGCCATGAAGCTGCAGATCGACCACGGCATTTTCGACTTCTGCGGCGCCAAGGTCGTGACCTCCGAGTTTCTGCTCGACGTGGAGTCGAAGGACGGCACGCCTCATCTCGAGAACGCGAGCACGATCGGCCGCAAGCTTTTCGCAGCCTCGCCCTCCGGCGACGTGTCGAAGGCGGCATAGCGTAACCGCCTTCCGGGCGGAGCTCGCGGCTAGGACTATCCTGCCACTTCCGCGAGAACCCAGTCGCGCAACAACGCGACAGCCGACCGGGATGAGGCTCCCGACGGAAACACCAGATCATAGTGCAGCCCGTCGAGCACCGGCCCGAAGGGCTGCACCAGCGCGCCTGATGCAAGCTCGGCCGCGACCAGGACCCGGCTCATCAACGCCACGCCCTGCCCTGCGACGACGGCCAGCAGGGCGCTGCTCTCGTCACCGAAGGTGATGCCGCCTTCCGCGACGGCGCGATTCAATCCGGAATGCTCGGTCCGTGCCCGCTCCATCCACGAGGCCCAGGTCGGCAGCAGGTCGATGGGTGCAGCAGGCCCCCACTCGAAATGGATCAGCGGTGCCTTTGCGAGATCCGTCGGCGTGCGGACGCCGAGATGCGGACTGCACACCGGCGCAAAACTGTCACCGAACAGCGGCACGGTCGTGAGACCGGGATAGCGGCCCTGGCCGTAGCGGATCGCGGCGTCGGCTTCACCGGCCGGCAGGTCGACGGGATCGTCGGAGGCGTGCAAACGCAGATCCCAGCCGGAATGCCGCTTTCGGAAGCTCGCCGCACGCGGCACGAGGAGGCGCGCCGTGAAAGCCACCGTGGCCGAGAGCGTCGCCACCTGGCGCACCGGCCGCTTCACGGCGGCGACCGCTTCGGCCATCGAGTCGAGCGCCTCGCGCACCGGCGCGAACAAGGTACGCCCCTGCTCCGTCAACATCACCTGGCGTGTCTGGCGGACGAACAAGGGAGCGCCCAGGCCAGCCTCGAGCTCACGGATACGATGGCTGATCGCCGTCGGCGTCACGGCGAGCTCGGCTGCAGCCCGCTTGAAGCTTCCCAAGCGCGCCGCAGCCTCGAAGGCCCGCAAGGCGCCAAGCGGGGGAAGGCGGCGCATCAGCCGGCTCCGCCTCTTTCATCGAATTTTATAGATGATCTCATCTCATTTGTCCGATGAGAACTTCGCGTTCGTCAATACAGCTGTCAACGCCATATCGACGATTGTGGCCCTTGCGGGCTTTGCAGAAAAATTCATCTGTAGCGGAGTTCTAGATGACCACCCTTCTTCATCTCGATGCCAGCGGCCGCACCACGCGCTCCCTCAGCCGCGACTTGTCACGGCGCTTTGTCGAGGCGTGGCAGATGGTTCGGCCGACCGACCGCGTGATCCGCCGCGACCTCGCGATCGACCCGCCGCCCTTCATCACGGAGGACTGGATCGCGGCCTGCTTCACGGCGCCCGAGAAGCGCGATGCGGCCATGCAGGCGGTCCTCGCCTGGTCCGATGCGGCGATCGCCGAGCTCGAAGCGGCCGATCTCATCGTCCTGGGAACGCCCATGTACAATTACGGCATGCCGGGAGCGCTCAAGGCCTGGATCGACCAGGTGGTCCGGATCGGTCGCACCTTTTCCTTCGATCTCGCCCGCGGCGACCGACCGATCCGTCCGATGCTTGGCTGCAAGAGGCTGGTCGTGTTGAGCGCGCGGGGCGAATTCGGCTTTGCCGCGGGCGGGATGCGCGCGGCCGCGAACCATCTCGACCCGCACCTCGCCACCTGCGCGCCCTATCTCGGCGTTGCCGCCGACGCCATCCACACGATTGCCATCGAATATCAGGAATTCGGCGACGCACGGCACGTTCGTTCCCGGACTGAGGCCGAGGCAAGAGTCGCGACGCTGGCGACCAAACTTACGGCCATGCAGGTTGTTGACACGAACGGCCCAGCTAGCGGACAAAAAGAGGATTGCAGTGCGCGTGTAGCTGCGTAGTTCTACGAGAGCCTGCTGGCGCCGCTCCGCCGTTGATTCGGCCGCAACCGCAACAGATTGTCTGAAACCGAGGTGGAATGTGGATGTTCTGGCGGCGCACCGCGAGAAGTGGCGTGAGGTACCCGGCGGGGACGATACCGACGCTCGGCGATACAGCAGTGACCTCCTGAAGCTCTCCGACACCGAGTTGCTGTCGTTCTGGGAGGTCATGGCAGCCAACCGGGCGTCGGGCGTGATCGGCTGGATCGGCCCGCTGTATCGCGACTTCGTGGCCGGACGGCGAGTCCTGGAACTGGGCTCCGGCCTCGGTCTCGACGGGCTGCGGTTTGCCGGCCAGGGCGCCGACTGGACCTTCGCCGACATCGCCGCCGACAACCTCGCGATGATCGAGCGGATCGCCAGGCTGAAGGGCCTCAAGGTGACGACCCACCTGATCGGCTCAGACCTCTCCTTCGATCGGCTCGAGGGGCAGTTCGATGCCGTGCTCGCCTGCGGCTCGGTTCACCATGTGCCGTTCGAGATCGCGCGTCAGGAGTGCCTGAACGTCCTGAAGAAGCTGAAAGTCGGCGGACGCTGGCTGGAGCTGGTCTATCCCAAGGAGCGCTGGATCAAGGAAGGTTCGCCCGCCTTCGACAAGTGGGCAAAGATGACCGACGGCGATCGCACCCCCTGGGCCGAATGGTACGACGCCGACAAGATCCGCCAACGCCTCGCGCCAGCGGAGCTGCGAACCATCCTCGATTTCGCCTTCAGCTCCGACAACTACCGCTGGCTGGATTTCGAGGTTCTGTCGCTCGGCTGAGGACGAGCCCCAAGGGATCAGCGGGTCACAACCGCAGCACCCACGCCTCGACGGTTCCCTTGCCTTTGACCTCGATGGCGCCACGCGATTCGAACGTGAACTTGTCCCTGAGCGCCTCGTAGACCGGGCGCGTGACCTGAATGGAATCGGGAATACCGCCCGACTCCATGCGGCTCGCCAGATTCACCGTGTCGCCCCAGAGGTCGTAGATGTACTTGCTTCGGCCGATGACGCCGGCGACCACTGGACCACTGTTGACGCCGACCCTGAGGCGCATCGAGACGCCATGATCCATGGCGTGTTCGCGCGTGATATGGACCATGCGGATGGCCATGCGCAGCATGCGTTCAGCATGGTCAGCCGTCGGCACCGGCAGGCCGCAGACCGCCATGTAGGCATCGCCTACGGTCTTGATTTTCTCGATGCCGAGTTCGCTGGCAGCGAGGTCGAAGCGGGTGAACAGGCCGTTCAGCAGGGCGACGACTTCGGCCGGCGGCATGTCGGAAGAAAGCGCCGTGAAGCCCACCAGGTCGGCGAAGGCGACCGTGACCTCGGCGAAGCCGTCGGCAATGCCCTGCTCGCCGCCGCGCAGCCGGTTGGCGATCGGTGCCGGCAGCACGTTCAGCAGCAGCTCTTCGTTTTCGCGATTCTTGGCTTCGATGACGCGGTTCTTCTCGCTGAGCTCGTCGACCATGCCGTTGAAGGTGAGGCAGAGCTGGCCGATCTCGTCGCGTGAACGAACCGGGACGTGGGCCGCATAGTCGCCGGCGGCGAAGCGTTGGACACCGGCGGTCAGGTCACGCAACGGGCCGAGCAGCGATCGCGACAGCCAGGCGGCCGTCAGCAGGATCACCAGCAGCGTCACCGCACAGACCACCATGAGTGCATGCTCCAGCCGATAGACCGGCGCAAAGGCCTCAGTGCTGTCGATCTTGGTGACCAGCCCCCAATTCACGCCGGGGATCTCCACCGGCGCCCAGGACGCGAGGGTCGGAACGCCGCGGTAGCCCATGACCTCGCCTACACCTTCGACGCCACCGACCGAGGCGCGCGTCGCCTTGGTATCGGCATGCTGATGCAGGATCGGCGTGCCGTAGCGCTGGATGGCGGCGATGTCTTCGGCCGACGCGCCGCCGGCCCTGAGCTCGGAAAAATAGAGGTCGCGGTTTTCGAAGAAGTTGCGGCCGTTCGAACGCACCAGGAAGTCCGGCCCGACCAGGTAGGCTTCGCCGGTCGCCCCGAAGCCCTCATGGCGCCAACGCCGCCCACCAGTGACGATATTGTCGAGCTCATCGATCGAGAGCTGCGCCACCAGCACCCCGATGACGACGCCCTGGTCGATCACCGGCGCTGCCATGAACGCCGCGGGCACGCCATCCGCTGGCAGGTACGGCTGGAAATCCTCCAGGCAGGTGGCCGATGGATCGGGGGCACCGGCGCAGCGCGCCGCGGCGGCGGCAATGTTGGAGTTGCGATAGGGCCCGGCGCGCAAGGAGGTCGCGAAATCGGCCTCCTTGGCGACGCTGTAGATGATCCGGCCAGTGCGCGGATCCACCAGCAAATAGTCGAAGAAGCCGAGCGTCGCGGCGGCGGTACGCATCAGCGGATGGTAGACGGCATGGAGCTTGCTGTAGGCGCTGCCGTCGCCGGGGTCGTCGAGCAGCTTGCGCCGCGCCGCAGGGTGCGGATTGTCGACGATATAGAGGTCCTGCAGGAAATACGGCGCGGAGCCTACCGGTAGGAAGCCGTCGACCGGGACATCCTTGTTCAGGAGGCGCCGCACCATCGGCATGTAGTCCTTGTCGTACCAGCCCAGGACCTGCTGCCTGGTCTCGGCCGGGACCTCGCGACTGTCGAGCTCGTCGACGGCATCGCGGAACCCCTTCATGGCATCCACCACCATCTTGGTCGCCGCGAGCAGGCGAACCTCGCCCCGGATGGTGCGGAAATAAGCTTCGACCTGATTGGCCTTGGTTTCGCGCGCCGAGGTAAGCTGATCGAAGATCACCTTCTCCAGCGCCTCGCGGGCGCGGATATAGCCCAGGACACTGGTGATCAGAACGGCCACCACCCCCACCAAAAGCAGGACGGCGAACAGCTTCGCCGCCAGCCCCCAGCGTGCCGGGCGCGTCTGGATGGCGGCCGTACTCACGCGCGGCCCTAGCCCTTCTTGGCGCCGTAGGTGCCGCCCGAATTGATGGCGCGGATCTCCGCGGCCGTCTTGGCCTTGCGCATCTTCTCGAGCTTGTCGGCCTCGTCGGCCAGCATGGCCTGGGCGTTCTTGAGAACCGCGCGGGCATGCTGCGCCGGGAACTTCACGGCACCGTTCTCGTCCATATGGATCAGCTCGCCCGGCGCCACGTCCATCCCGCCGACCGAGACCGGCGCGTTGACCGACTGCACGGCCATCTCGCCGTGGCCCGCCGTCACGCCACCCAGCAGCATCTGGAACTTCATGCGGCGGATCGCATCGACGTCGCGCGACGGCCCGTTGGACAGCAGGCCGACGCAGCCCACCGCCTGCATGGAGGTGGTCATCATCTCACCGGCCAGGCCCGCCTTGTTCATCAGCTCGGGCGGCCATTTCTGCTGGATGACCAGGACGGTCGGCTTCTTCATGGCATCGAGCGCATCGACCACGTCCATGAAGGAGAGCCGGCCGGCGTAGTTCGGGTCGGGCAGTCCATAGACGCAGGTGACGGCATAGCCGATCACGGCGCCCATCTCGGGATAGATGCAGCGGATCGAGGTGTCGGTATACCAGTTCTCGGTCCAGGGGTTGTACAGCCCGAGGCACAGCGGGTTCTTCGGGTAGGTCGCGACGACGTTCGTGATGGTCGGCGTGTCGATCTTGCGCAGCTCGGCGAACAGCTGGTCGTCGGAAAGCTCGGTCATTTCGGATGTTTCCCCCTGGAGGTAGTCGCACTGTTCTTCGCCCGAATGCCCGCTGCGGGCAAGCGCCGCGGGCCACTGGCGATCACGGCACGGAAATCATGAAAACGCATGAAAACGAAGGTCGCGGACAGGGCCGGGTGCCCGAAACCCGGCAGGATAATGGTCCGGCCACCACCGAAGGTCACGAGGCGGACGCCGAAGGTGAGCACCAGCAACACGACGGCGGTCAAGGCGACCGGCAATAGCGCGACGCTTTCCCCGACTTGCCGCTCGTCGGGCGCGCCATGATCCGCTTCGTTGGCCCCATCTCGGCAATCGGACAGAAAGTCGTCGCGATGTCGGATCGTCTGCACGGAAAGAAACGCGTCATTGCGGACCACCATGATCACCGAGAACACGGTCTCGCAGGTGAGCGAAAGACTGCCGTCGCCAGCCGGTATGATCGACAGGATCAGCGCCCCTCGATCACGGTGACGGCCTCGGTCGGCACCAGGGTGCCTGCCGTACGGCTCGCCGGTGCCATGGACAATCACGTCGGCGTGATGGACCGAGGCGAAGACCACGATCGCCAGCGCCGTGTCGGCGGCGCAGCCTAACCGAGTATAGGGAAGCCCTCTTCCCGACACGAGCCGCCGCTTCACGCGCAATGCAGCGCCGCGGGACGGCATATCCCCGCCCAGGCCGCCATCATCACATCATCGTGTGCGTCAAACTGGCCGCGGCATGCCGGCGCCTCGTCCTGCGTAAGCAAAAGTTAAGGCTGCTGCGTCATGCCAGAACGGCTGGGGCAGCTATTGGCCTGCCCGAAGGCGTCCGGAGACGCCCAATGCCTCGAGGATGTTCGAGCATGCGCAAGACGACGATGTCCAAGATAGCGGCCTTGATCCTCATCAGCGGCGCCGCGGGCGCAGGTTATCTGTTCCTGACCTCCGACGGCTCGGACAAGGCGCGGGCCTCGATCGTCGCACCACAGATCCCGATCGTGTCGGGCACCGCACAAAAGAAGGACGTGCCGCTGTTCGTACGCGGCATCGGCACCGTGCAGGCTTACAACGCGGTTACCGTGAAATCGCGGGTCGATGGCGAGATCGTCAAGATCTCCTTCAGCGAAGGCCACGATGTGAAGGCCGGCGATCCTCTCTTCCAGATCGACCCGCGACCTTTCCAGGCCGCGCTCGACGCGGCATCCGCGACCTTGAAGCGCAACGAGGCGCAGCTCACCGGCGCAGCGCTCGACCTCGAACGGTACAGCAAGCTCCTCAACACGGGATACCAGTCGCGGCAGACCTTCGATCAGCAACAGGCCACCGTGGAGGCACTCAAGGCGTCGATCGCCGCCGACAAGGCCGCGATCGAGACCGCGCGCCTCAATCTCACCTATGCCGACATCCGGGCGCCGATCGCAGGCCGCACCGGCCAGCGCCTGGTTGATATCGGCAATCTCGTGCAGGCCGGCCAGCCGACAAGCCTCGTCACCATCACCCAGATCAAGCCGATCTTCGTCAACTTCACGGTGCCTCAGGACTATGCCGAGGCGATCCGCCACAATCAGCAGGCGGCTGCGCTTTCGGTGCTCGCTTATGCCAGCGACGACAAGACCCTGCTGGCGGAGGGCAAACTCAGCCTGATCGACAACCAGATCGACGTGGCGACTGGAACGATCCGCCTCAAGGCGAGCTTTGCGAACGCCGATGAACGCCTGTGGCCGGGTGAATTCGTCAACGTCCGGCTGGTGCTGTCGATGCGCGTCGGAGTCGTCACGGTGCCGCAACGTGCGGTGATGCAGGGGGCCAGCGGCTACTATGCCTATGTCATCCGCCCCGACGGCACGGTTACCCGCCGCTCGGTCGACATCGTGGGCATGCAGGACGGCATCGCGATCGTGGCGCGCGGAGTAGACGACAAGGAAAAGGTCGTGGTCGACGGCCAATACCGCCTGAGCGACGGCGCACGCATCAAGTCCGAGGATGCCAAGCCGATCGCGGAGCCCCCGGCCACAGCGGCCAAGGACGGCTGACGGCAGCATCATGAACATCTCCGAAACCTTCATCCGCCGCCCCATCGCCACGTCGCTGCTGATGCTGGGGCTGCTGGTCTTCGGGTTGGCGACTTACAGCCTCCTTCCCGTCTCTGCCCTCCCCAACGTCGATTTTCCGACCATCACGGTGTCGGCAACCTTGCCCGGCGCCAGTCCGGAGACCATGGCATCGTCCGTCGCGACGCCGCTCGAGCAGCAGTTCGCCGCCATTCCCGGCCTTGCCTCGATGAACTCGACCAGCGGGCTCGGCACGACGTCGATCACCTTGCAGTTCAATCTCGGGCGCAACATCGACGGAGCTGCCACCGACGTGCAGACCGCAATCAATGCGGCGAGCGGCCTGTTGCCCAAGGATCTCCCCAACCCGCCGACCTATCGCAAGGTCAATCCGGCCGATCGGGCGGTGCTGATCTATGCCGTCCACTCGACCGATCTGCCGATCTACAAGGTCGACGACTACGCCTACACGATCCTGGCGCAGAAGATCTCGGCCGTGCCGGGCGTCTCGCAGGTGCTGGTGGCCGGCCAGCAGGATTTTGCCGTCCGGGTCCAGGCCAATCCGGCGGCGCTCGCCGCGCACGGAATCGGGCTCGAGGACGTGCGCATCGGCATCGCCAACGCCACGCTCAATCAGGCCAAGGGCAACATCGAGAACGACCATCAGTCGTTCACCATCGACACCAACGACCAGCTGTTCCAGGCCTCGACCTACCGCCAGGTCATCGTTGCCTACCGCAACGGTGCGCCGGTCAAGCTGCAGGATATCGGCGACGTGATCGATGCCACCAAGTCGCCGCGCAACGGCGCCTGGTTCAACGGCCAGCGCGCTGAGCTGCTGCTGATCTTCCGCCAGCCCGGCGCCAACACGGTGGAGATCGTCGACTCCATCAAGGCGATGATGCCGCGCCTGCTGGCCTCCGTACCGCAAGCGGTCCAGGTCGATCTGGTCTCCGACCGCTCGCAGTCGATCCGCGATTCCGTCCAGGATGTCGAGTTCACGCTGCTCCTGACGGTCGGCCTGGTGGTGATGGTGATCTTCATCTTCCTGCGCCATCTCTGGGCCACGATCATCCCCAGCATCACCGTACCGCTGTCGCTGATCGGCACTTTCGGCGTGATGTATCTCTTCGACTACAGCATCGACAATCTGTCGTTGATGGGCCTCACCATCGCGGTCGGCTTCGTGGTCGACGATGCGATCGTCATGATCGAGAACATCGTCCGCTACATCGAAGAGGGTGAGCGGCCGTTCGATGCTGCCCTCAAGGGCGCCGGACAGATCGGCTTCACCATCGTGTCGATCACCTTTTCCCTGATCGCCGTGTTCATCCCTCTTCTGTTCATGGGCGGTATCGTTGGCCGACTGTTCCGCGAGTTCGCGGTGACCGTTACGGTCGCCGTCGTCATGTCGGCCTTCGTCTCGCTGACGCTGACGCCGGTGATGTGCGCGCAATTCCTCAAGCGCCAAACCGGCCACAAGCGCGGCCGGCTCGACCAGATGTGCGAGGACATCTTCGACGCGGTGCTGCGCGGCTATGACCGGACCCTGCAATGGGTGCTGCGCCATCGGCTGCCGACCTTGCTCTCGACGATCGTCCTGATCTTCGTCACCGGGTATCTCTATGTGGTGATCCCCAAGGGGTTCTTTCCCGAGCAGGATACCGGCTTCATCTTCGGCCAGGCCGAAGCACGGCAGGACATCTCCTTCGCCGCCATGGCGGAGCTCCAGGGCAGGCTCTCGGCCATCGTCCAGAAGGATCCGGCGGTTTCGGGTGTCGTCGGCTTCGTCGGCTCGACCGGGGGTAACTCGTCCGAGAATACGGCGCGCCTGTTCATTCAGCTGAAGCCCTTCGCCCAGCGCAGCGCGTCGGCCCAGGAGGTCATCCAGCGGCTGCGACCCGCCGTGGCCACCATACCCGGCGTGAAGTTCTTCATGCAGGCGGGACAGGACATCAATGTCGGCGGCCGGCTCGCCAAGACCGAGTTCCAGTACACCCTGACCTCGACCGACTCCGAGGAGCTCAACCACTGGGCGCCGATCATCGAGGCCCGCATGGCCAAGCTGCCGGAGCTGCAGGACGTCACCTCCGACCAGCAGATCGCCGCGCCGCATATCGCCATCGACATCGACCGCGACGCCGCCTCGCGGCTGGGCCTGTCATTGTCGATGATCGACCAGACGCTCTACGACGCCTTCGGACAGCGCCAGGTCGCGACGATCTACAGCTCCGCCACCCAGTACAAGGTCGTGCTCGAGGTGCAGCCCGCCTTCCAGTCCGACCCAACGTCGCTGGCACGCCTCTATATCCCCGGCCCCAACAACGTCCAGGTCCCCCTCAGCACCGTGGCGCGCTTCACCAACAAGGTGGCACCGCTCACGGTCAATCATCAGGGCCAGTTCCCGGCGGTAACCATATCGTTCAACCTGGCCCCCGGCATCGCGCTCGGCCAGGCCGTCGAGAAGATCCAGGCGCTGCAGGCCGAACTGCACACACCGATCACGCTCGACGGATCGTTCCAGGGTACGGCCCAGGCGTTCCAGTCGTCTCTATCCTCGACGCCGCTGCTGATCGCGGCGGCCATCCTCGCCGTCTACATCGTGCTGGGCATGCTCTACGAAAGCTACGTGCACCCCATCACCATCCTCTCGGCGCTGCCCTCGGCCGGTGTCGGTGCGCTGCTGATGCTGATGGCCTTCCATTACGATCTCAGCGTCATCGCCCTGATCGGCATCATCCTGCTGATCGGTATCGTGAAGAAGAACGCCATCATGATGATCGACTTCGCCCTAGAAGCCGAGCGCGAGCACGGCAAGAGCCCGCTCGAGGCGATCCACGAAGCCTGCCTGCTGCGCTTCCGGCCGATCATGATGACGACCTTCGCCGCACTTGGTGGCGGCCTGCCGCTGGCCATCGGCACCGGCGCCGGGTCGGAGCTGCGGCGCCCGCTCGGCATCGCCATCGTCGGCGGGTTGCTGGTCTCGCAGTGGCTGACGCTCTACACGACGCCGGTGATCTATTTGTATCTCGATCGGTTCGCGCATTGGCTCAGCGGACGCCGCCAGCGCCCGGCGGGCGAGATGCCGGCTGCCATCCCGGCCGCCACCGCGCCGGAGCGGAGGCCGGATACGCGCGCCGTGGGTTGAAGCCGCCATGACCGACAATCGCCACGAACGGGAAGAGTATCTCGAGCAGGACGACCTCGAGCGTGAGACCGCTCGGCGCCGCCAGAGCATCATCGCCCTCGCCGTCGTCGTCGTTCTGGTCGTTGCCGGCGTCGTGCTGGCCGGCCGGTTGCGCGCCGTGGCCGATCTCCAGGATTGCCTGATGACCCGGGCGACCAACTGCCTCGAAATCGTCGCGCCGCGCTGATCAGCGGTACGCCAATGACGGCCGGTCGGTGGCCCACTGGGGCTGCTCCGACTCCGGCCGGCGAAATGGACATCGACAGGCCAGCGGTTTGACCATAGTTTCGCGCGCTATGATGCGGCGGCTGAACATCGGTTGCGGCCAGTCGGCGACGCCGGGCTGGATCAACTACGACAATTCCCCCTCCATTGCTCTCGCCCGCCTTCCCCAGCCACTGATCTCCCTGCTCGGATCGATCGGCATCCTGAGCGCGTTGACGCAGAAGTTCGCCGCCTACTGCCGCACGCATTCGATCCGCTATGCCAGCGCGCTGTCCATTCCCGAGGAATCGAGCAGCGTCGACGTCGTCTATTCGTCGCACATGCTGGAGCATCTCGATCGGACCGAGGCGCGCCGGTGCGTGCAGGAATGCTACCGCATCCTCAAGCCGGGCGGCATCCTGCGACTGGTCGTGCCCGACCTGAAGCAGCGCATCGACTACTACCTGCTGGCGCGCGACGGCGACCTCTTGCTGGAGTCGTTCATCTTCGATCTCGAAAAGCCGCGCGGGCTGAGGTCATGGTTGACGCGGGCCATTACCGGTGGCCGCGAGCACCATTGGATGTACGACTACGCCTCGCTCACCCGCCTGGTCGAGAGTTGCGGCTTTCGCGACACGGTCGAGCTGCAACCCGGACAGACCTCGATCGGCGAGCCGGGCGACCTCGACCTGCGTGAGCAGGAACCGACCTGGAGCCTCTACCTCGAGACCAGGCGCCCCCTTCAGGAGGCAGCCGGCCCCGCCGCCTGACGGCCGGCTCAAGTCGATGGCGAACGCCGTCGCTTCCACCAGTCCATTACCTCGCCGACCACACCCTTGCGGAAGGCGAGCACGATCACGACAAAGATGGCGCCCTGGATCACCAGCACGAACTGGCCGAAGCCCGCCAGGTAGTTCTGCATGGTGACGATGATGAAGGCGCCGACCACGGGGCCGATGATGGTGCCCAGCCCACCGACCAGCGCCATCAGGACGACCTCGCCCGAGGTCGAGGCGGCGACGTCCGTCAGGGTGGCGAACTGCTGGACCATGGCCTTGGTGGCGCCGGCCAGTCCCGCGAGCGCCGCCGACAGCACGAAAGCCAGGAGCTTGTAGCGGTCGGCTTCGTAGCCCAGCGACAGGGCGCGCTGCTCGTTGTCGCGGATCGCCTTCAACACCTGGCCAAACGGCGAGTAGATGAAGCGGTAGATTGCGGCGTAGCCGAACAAGAAGATCGCCAGGACGACATAGTAGAGGACGAGGTCGTCCTTGGTCGGGATCACGCCGAACAATGGCTTGCGTGGAATGCCCTGCAGCCCGTCCTCGCCGCCGGTGAACGGCGCCTGCACGCAGAAGAAGTAGACCATCTGCGCGAAGGCGAGCGTGATCATGGCGAAGTAGATGCCCTGGCGGCGGATCGCCAGCGCGCCGGTCACCAACCCGAGGACGGCCGCGCCGGCGACGCCGGCCAGCAGGCCGATCTCCGGTGGCATGTTCCAGGCCTTGACGACATGGCCATAGAAGTAGCCCGCCATGCCGAAGAACATGGCGTGGCCGAAGCTCATCAGCCCGACATAGCCCAGCAGCAGATTGAAGGCGCAGGCGAACAGCGCAAAGCACAGCGCCTTCATCAGGAAGACGGGATAGGCGAACGCCGGCGCCACCAGCGCCAGGACGATCAGGATGGCGTAGCCGACGCGCTGGGAGGTCATTTGGTCTGCCCGAACAGGCCGGCCGGCTTGACCAGCAGCACGATCGCCATGACGACGAAGATCACCGTATTGGAAGCCGGTGGATAGAAGACCTTGGTCAGGCCCTCGATCACGCCGAGGCCGAAGCCGGTGACGATCGAGCCCATGATCGACCCCATGCCGCCGATCACCACCACCGCGAAGACCACCAGCACGAGATTGGTCCCCATCAGCGCCGAGACCTGCTGAATGGGTGCCGCCAGCACGCCCGCCAGCGCTGCGAGGGCGACACCGAGACCGTAGGTCAGCGTGATCAGCCGCGGCACGTTGATGCCGAAGGCGCGCACCAGGGTCGGGTTCTCGGTCGCTGCCCGCAGGTAGGCGCCGAGCTTGGTGCGCTCGATGCCGTACCAGGTGGCGAGGCAGATCACGAGAGCCGCGATCACCACGAAACCACGATAGGCCGGCAGGAACATGAAGCCGAGATTGTAGCCGCCCGGAATCGGGTTGGGATAAGGCGCGCCCGAGGAACCCCATTGCAACTGGAACAATCCCTCGATCACCAGCGCCATGCCGAAGGTCAGCAGGAAGCCGTAGAGATGGTCGAGGTGGTAGATGCGTTTCAGCAGCAGCTTTTCGATCACGATGCCGATCAGGCCGACGATCAGCGGCGCCAGCACGAGCGACGCCCAGAAGGGGACGTCGAGGTAGCCCAGCAACAGCCAGGCCGCGAAGGCGCCCATCATGTACTGCGCGCCGTGCGTGAAGTTGATGACGTTCAGCATGCCGAAGATCACGGCGAGGCCGAGACTGAGCATGGCGTAGAAGGCACCGTTGATCAGGCCGAGCAACAGCTGGCCGAACAGCGCCTGGGGAGGAATGCCGAGAAGTTCGAACATGAAGGCCCTAAACCCCCAGATAGGTTTGCAACTTGCCGATGCTCTGCTGGACATCGGCCGCGGCAATGGCATCGACCACGCGCCCGTCCTCCATCACATAGTGGCGATCGGCAATGGTGGCCGCGAAATGGAAGTTCTGCTCGACCAGCAGGATCGTGAAGCCGCGCGCCTTAAGCTGGCGGATGATCTCGCCGATGCGCTGGACGATGACCGGCGCCAGGCCCTCGGTCGGCTCGTCGAGCAGCAGGAGATCGGCACCGGTGCGCAGGATGCGACCGATCGCCAGCATCTGCTGCTCGCCGCCCGACAGCTTGGTGCCCTGGCTGCGGCGACGTTCCAGGAGATTGGGGAAGAGCTTGTAGATCTCCTCGACGCTCAGACCGCCCGGCTTCACGATCGGCGGCAGGCCGAGATTCTCGTCGACGTTCAGGCTCGAGAAGATGCCGCGCTCCTCCGGGCAATAGGCGATGCCCCGACGCGCGATCTTGTCGGAGGGCTGCCCCACGGTCTCCTCGCCCTCGAAGGTGATGGAGCCGGTGCGCTTGCCGACGATTCCCATGATGGATTTCAGCGTGGTGGTCTTGCCGGCGCCGTTACGCCCCAGCAAGGTCACAAGCTCGCCACGGCCGATCTCGAAATCGACGCCGTGCAGAATGTGTGATTCGCCGTACCAGGCTTGCAGGCCGGTGACCTTGAGCAGGGTGTCAGCCATGGCCGGTTCCGACATAGGCTTCGACCACGGCAGGGTCCTTGGAGACGGTGGCATAGGGCCCTTCGGCCAACACTTCCCCGCGCGCCAGCACGGTAATGGTGTCGGAAAGGTCGGCGACGACGGACATATTGTGTTCGACCATCAGAACGGTGCGGTCCTTGGCGACGGTCCGGATCAAGGCGGCAATGCGCTTGATGTCCTCCTGGCCGAGACCGGCCATCGGCTCATCGAGCAGCATCATCTCGGGCTCGAGGGCCAATGTCGTCGCGATCTCGAGGGCGCGCTTGCGGCCGTAGGGCAGCTCGACCGCCGGCGCCTCGGCGAAGGCCTGGAGCCCCACCGCCTCGACCAGCTCGAGAGCCCGTGCATCGAGCTTGTTCAGCACACGCTCCGACCGCCAGAAATGAAAGGAATTACCGAGCTTGCGCTGCAACGCCACACGAACGTTCTCCCGCACCGAGAGATGGGGGAAAACCGCCGAAATCTGGAACGACCGCGCCAGCCCCATGCGGGCGATCGCAGCCGGCGAGCTGCCGGTGATGTTCCGGCCGTTGAAATGGATCTGCCCCGCCGTAGGCGACAGGAAATGCGTCAGCAGGTTGAAACAGGTCGTCTTGCCGGCGCCGTTGGGTCCAATGAGCGCGTGAATCGTATGCCGACGCACGCGCAATCGGACATTCTTGACGGCCACGAAGCCCTTGAATTCCTTGGTAAGGCCTTCGGCCTCTAGGATTATTTCTTCTTTCACCGTTCCTCCCGGTAGGGTGCCTATAACACGGAATTGCCACGCCCTGTCCAGCGGCCCACCGCCCCGCCGGAACGTCTCCGAAAGATCACGGCCCGCCGCTTTCCCTGCGTGCTAGGCAAAGACGAGGCCAAGAAGCGACAGGAGAATGAACAGACTCGCCGCCAACACGGACGAGGCCGTCCCACTTCGGTCACCGGCGGCCAAACTGGCCACGCCGCTGATGACGGGCGAAGGGTCTCCTGTGCTGCTCGTTCTCGCAGCACTGATCCCGACCATCGCAGCGGCCTGGGCGCTGCTCTCGCCAGCCCGGGTGCTGTCCCGCGAGATGAGCTGGGATCTTCTGTTCAACCTTTCGGGGGCATGGCATCTACGCCATGGGCATGTCGCACATGTCGACTTCCACGACCCCGTCGGCGCGCTGAGCTTCGCCCTCACCGATTTCGGTTTCTCGATCGTCGGCGTGACCCCACACGCTTTTCTGGTCGGCGCAGTAGTCATCACGGCCTTTCTCTTTACGACGGCTGTCGTCGTTGCGTGGCGGCGCTTCCCTCTGCTTCCAGCGGCGACCTTCGTGGTCTTCGCCTGCCTGCTGGCGCTGATGCCGTCCAATGTCGGCGACATGCCGACCACCTACTCCTTTGCCATGTCGTACAATCGCTATGGCTGGAGCGCGATCTCGATCCTGTCGTTGCTGTTGTTCGTGCCGCCGCGCAACGGGCGTGTCAGTGGTTGGCTTGAGGCTGCTATCGCCACGGCTCTGCTGATCGTGATGTACTACCTCAAGGTGACCTACTTCTTCGCCGGCGGCGCGGCGCTTTGCCTGGCCCTTCTCGTCTCGCCGCATATCCGCGGTCGATGGCTCCTCTGGATGGCTGTCGGTGCCGTCGCCGCCCTCAACGCAATCGCGCCCTACAACCACGACTATCTGGCCGACATCCTGAACACCGTGGCGGCCGGCGCTGTACGTGACAGCTTCCTCGGTCATTTGGCCGACTTCTTCAGCCACGCCGACAGCTACGCGCCCTATCTGGCCGCCCTGATCCTCGCCATCTGGCTGTGGCGCACTGACCGAGCGTCACCCGGATTGCCGGCAGCCGTCGCCTTCTTGCTGTGTATCGGCTTCTTCCTGCTGACACAGAATGCCCAGTCGCACGGCATGCCGCTCGCCATCGTGATCGCCTTTCTTTTCATCGATCAGCTCTATCGGCGGCGGGCTGCACTACCCCTGATCGCCGCTCTCCTGGTCTTTCCCTTGCTCTCGATCGGCGCCTCGACGCTGAGCCTCGCGGGATATCATCGCAAAGCGACATGCGCGCAATGCCTGTCGGTGATCGGTGCCACCAACCTGCAGGGCCTGGCCGTCCCGCTGGAACCGGCCGGGCTGCTGGCGAGTTTCGCCGACGGCGAAGCGGAGGAATATCTCCTCAATCGGGCTCGCGCCGTACAGCCCCGCTACGAACTCTCGCAGTACGAGTATGTCGAGACGATCCAGGAAGCCGCGGCGCTGTTGAACAAGCCTCGGTACCGCCCGGGCGGCGTGATGGTGCTCGACCAGGTCAATCCGCTGCCGTTCATGCTCGGCTGGCAGCCGGCGCGCGGCGAGACTTTGTGGTCCGGCGCCGGCATGCCGATGCAGGAGCCGGAGCCGCTGTTCGCCGGCACCGACCATGTCCTGATTCCAAAATTCTCGACGTACAGCCCAGGAACGGCGAAGGCACGCGCGAAATACGGCGCCTATATCGAGGCGCAGTTTCCCGTGCGCAGCGAGACCCAGAGCTGGATCGTCTTCAGCCGCCCCCGGGCGATTGCCGAAGTACCCGTCAACGCCGATGCCCCTCTGAGCGCCGATCGCTTTCAACGCCGATCGCCTTGAACGTCGATCGCTTTGAACGTCGATCGCTTTGAACGCCCGACACAGTGCAACTGTTCGGTTCCCGCACCTTGGGCAGGCTCATGGCGGTACGGCCGTGAAGGGGTCGACGTCTTCATGACCACAACCGATCGACCGCGCGAAAATGGCCAGCTGAATCGCTAGATGCATTTTTCTTTCGGACGAAGTCGGCGGTGGCGCACCGAAAGCGAGGGGCGACGTCGACAAGCTAATTGCCACCGTGCCCTGTGATCTTGCACCCGATCCTTCTGGCGCCGCTCCGGGGGCAACGCTAAGGTTTGCGCCGTCCGCGGCAAAGCCGCCTCAGGGAGGAAAGAAGACTATGGGTTTCAGTAAGACCATCCGGTACGCCGGGGTGGTGACGGCTGCCGTGGCGGCGACCGTGGCCGGCCTCGTCGCCGTTGCGCAGGCGCAAGCGCCCGCGCCGCTCAAGATCGGCGTCATGGAAGGTTTCTCGGGCGTCTATGGCGACCTCACACAAGGTGAAGTCGAAGCGATGCAGATGGCGATCGACGACTTCGGCGGCAAGGTGCTAGGCCGGCCGATCGAAATCCTGCAGGCCGATCATCAGACCAAGCCGGACGTCGGCGCAGCGATCGCCCGCAAATGGTACGACGTCGACGGCGTGAAAATGATCACCGGCATCGGCACCTCGTCGGTCGCACTGGCGGTGCGCAAGATTGCCCAGGAAAAGGGCATGATCGACATCAACACCGGCGCCGCGTCGGCCGATCTCACCGGCCCGGCCTGCTCGGAAACCGGCGCGCACTGGGTCTACGACACCTACTCGCTGGCCAAGGTCACCGGCGGCGCGGTCGTGAAGGACGGCGGCGATTCCTGGTACTTCCTCACCGCCGACTATGCCTTCGGTCACGCGCTGGAGCGTGACGTGACGGCGGTCGTGCAGGCTGCCGGCGGCAAGGTGCTGGGCGGCGTCAGGCATCCGCTCAGCACGCAGGACTTTTCCTCGTTCCTGCTGCAGGCCCAGGCTTCGAAGGCCAAGGTCATCGGCCTCGCCAATGCCGGTCAGGACACGATCAACTCGATCAAGCAGGCCGGCGAGTTCGGCATCACCAAGGGCGGCCAGCGCCTGGCCGGTCTCCTCGTCTTCTCGACCGACGTTGCCGCGCTCACCCTGCCGGTGGCGCAGGGCCTGGTGCTCACCGAGTCGTTCTACTGGGATCTCAACGACGAGACCCGCGCCTGGACCAAGCGCTTCCGCGCCAAGAAGGACAAGATCCCCAGCATGCTGACGGTCGGCGTCTACAGCTCGACCCTGCACTACCTCAAGGCTGTGCAGGCCGCCGGCACCGACGAACCCAAGGCAGTGATGGCCAAGATGCGCGAGCTTCCGGTCAACGACGTCATGACCAAGAATGGCAAGCTGCGCGAGGACGGCCGCCTCGAGCGCGACATGTACCTCTTCCAGGTCAAGACGCCTGCCGAGTCCAAGAGCAAGGACGACATCTACAAGCTGATCGCCACCGTGCCCGGTAACGAAGCCTATCGCCCGATGAAGGACGGCAAGTGCCCGTTCGTGAAGGGCTGAGCTTCGAGAGCTGAAGTGATCGGTTGAAACGGTCGAAGGGAGGGGCGTTCCACGGGACGCCCCTTTTTCTTTGGCTCCGCAACGGTACTTTGCGCACGAAGACTGACGCCACCGTCATTTCCTTGACGCGCCTTCGGTTGTCACGTCTGATATCGGCAAGCTCGACGTCAACGGGCAGAGTTGGGAGTAACGCCGCGTGACAGCGCACGATCAGACAGCGAACAACCGGACAGCGCACGACCGGCCCCTCAAAGGTGCCTGGGGGATCACCGCCCTCGTCTTCCTGTTCATGCTGATCAACTTCGCCGACAAGATCGTCGTTGGCCTGGCGGCCAAGCCGATCATGGAAGAGCTGAAGCTGACGCCCGATCAGTTCGGTCTACTGGGCTCGTCGTTCTTCTTCCTGTTTGCCGTCGCCGGCATTCTCGGCGGCTTCCTGGCCAATCGCGTGCAGACCCGTCACATGCTGTTCGGCATGGCGATTATCTGGTCGCTGGTGCAGTTTCCCGTGCTGGCGCTCGCGACCTTCGAGACCCTGATCGTCTGCCGCATCCTGCTGGGGGCCGGCGAAGGACCGGCCGGCGCCGTCGCGACCCACGCGCTCTACAAGTGGTTTCCCGACTCGCTGCGCGGCGTGCCGACCGCCATCGTGGCGCAGGGCTCGGCGCTCGGCGTCATCATCGCCGTGCCGGCGCTGAACTACATCATCGTGACCTACACCTGGCACTGGGCCTTCGGGGCCCTCGGCATCGCCGGCCTAGTATGGGCGGTGCTGTGGCTGATCTTCGGCCGCGAGGGCACGTTGGTCGATCCGCCCGTGCATGCTGCAGCCGAAGGCGAACCCGTTCCCTACCGCCATCTGCTGAGCAGTCCCAGCATCGTCGCGGCCTGCTGCGCGGCCTTCGCGAGCTACTGGGGCCTGGCGCTCGGCCTCACCTGGTTCACCGCCTACCTGGTCGAAGGGCTGGGCTTCAGCCAGACGATGGGCGGCAATCTCTCCATCCTGCCTTGGATCTTCGGCATGGTGGTGGTGCTGACCGGCGGCTGGATCTCCCAGCGGCTGAAGAAAAAGGGCGTGTCGAGCCGCATCTGCCGTGGCGTCTTCCCGGCCGCCACGGTCATCCTGGGCGGCTGCATCCTGCCCCTCATCGCCATCGCCCCCTCGCCGGCGCTCAAGGTCGCGATCCTGACGATCGGCACGGCCCTCGGCAGCACCATCTACGTGGTCACGCCGATGATCGTGAGCGAGCTCACGCCGCACGGCCAGCGTGCCGCCATGTTGGCCATCGTCGGAGCGATCTACACCTCGGCCGGCGTGCTCGCCCCCTGGGCGATGGGCAAGGCAATCCAAGGCGCTGCGAGCCGGCTGGCCGGCTACGAGCAGGGCTTCGTCATGCTGAGCGCCCTGCTGATCGTCGGCGGCCTGATCGGTGTCCTGTTCATCCGGCCCGAAGCGGACAGGCAACGGCTGGCTGCCCGCTTCGGCGTGACACCCGATTCAGCGCCCTCGCCGGCCCGGCCCTGATTTCGAGGCTGGAGCATTCGACAGAGGCGCTTTGGTTGGCGCGATCTGCGGAAGATTGACAAGCATTTGATCGGTGGCGACCATGGGTCGTCGCAACGGTAATTTGAATGCAAGACATCGGCAACAGAACGGCCTTAAGGACAATAATCGAGCATCAACTTGCGACTTGGCCGGAACACAGTCGTTACCTTGAGGCGAGTTTTGCTGACCGTCCGCCGACAGTCCTCGACATATCGGACGAGATAGCAGCAGTCGTATTGCAACTGGCCGAGCATTCACCGCACGGTTTGACGGGCATTTGCGAGGATTATCGGTTTCTCTGCCAAGAGATCATCCTGCCCGAAGAGTTGCACTTTCGAAGAAACGGCTGCTATCGACTGGCCTCGGCCGCCGACGCCTACCGGGAAGTCTATTCGAATCAGCCGCTCATGCGCCGCTATATGTCTGGCCTGCTGATGTCGAATGTCTTGTGGGATCCTCACGCTCGGGCGATCGAATCCTACGTGACCCACTATCTGCCGTCTCTATCGGACGGCGCAGACCATCTCGAGATCGGGCCCGGCCACGGCCTTCTGCTCTATTTTGCAGCTTCGCTGCCCAGCCTCTCGACCATCTCGGGGTGGGATATCAGCCCCGCCAGCGTTGCTCACACCCAGAGCGTCCTGGACGCCATGGGAGCCGCGCAAAAGGTTCGGCTCCAGCTGCATAACCTGCTTCACCGCAATACGGGCATGTCCGGGAGCTTCGACAGCATAACGATGAGCGAGCTGTTGGAGCATCTGGAGGACCCGGCCGCAGCCCTGCGAGCGGCGCACGATCTCTTGCGACCCGAAGGGCGCCTATGGGTAAACATACCGGTGAACAGCCCCGCACCCGACCACATCTACCTGCTTCAAACGACCGACGAAGCCTGCCGGCTGGTGGAAGCATCGGGCTTCGACGTCATCGATCAGAAATTCTTTCCGATGACCGGCAGCAGCCTCGAGCGCGCACGCCGCAATCAACTTTCGATTTCATGCGTGATAACGGCCAGGCGCGCAGGGTGAAAGGGCGCCGTATCTGCAGGGGCAGCTCAGGGTCTTGAGGGACGACGGAACAGCGCAAAAGCCCGATCGAGGAGACCGACGGGCCTCGGCACGTCCGGAATATCTGTCACCTCGACCTCCTCAGCCGGCGCAGGCACATCGAAGCGCACTGTCCTCATGTACGGCGTCCCACCATCCTTCTGGTCGGACCACATGATCCACCACTGGCACTTCGCGCAGACCTTGCCCAATTCGCTGGTCGGGTCTTCGTACATGTCGCAGAGCTTGTCGTAGGCGTCCTGCAACGACGTGGTGGCGATATTCGGAAGCCAAGTCGTGTCCGATTCGTGCGATTGGACCATCATGGCGCAACAAGGAGTGATGGTACCCGAGGGCAAGACATAGAGCTGGATGTGGCAATCGTTCCGCTTCTCTGGAACGTAGAAGAGATTCCGGAACTTCCAGACGTCGTAATATTCGGCATGGAAGTGGATGGCATCGACCTTGGAAGACCAGAACGCCGCAAACTCCTCCATCCGGTCCTTTGTATCGCCGATCAAGATGCAGTTCACTTCGACATTGATGTCGGAGATGTCCTTCTTCCGCTCCTTCAGGTAGTCGATGGTCGAAAGCACGCGTTCCAGCTCTCCGCCGCGGCGGATCTTGGCGTACTGTCTCGGCTCGATATGGTCGACGCTGAATCGAAACTCCCGCACGCCCATCGCCAGCATTTCTTCGAGGCGCTCGGGCGGCATCGATTGCCCATGGCTCAGAACATGGACCGGATGCCCGAGTTCGGTCGTCTTGCGCAGGTGATCCATGGCGTTCGGATCTTGGAAGAAATCCCCGGTCGCGGCGAAATGAACCTTCTTGCCGGGTGAGACCTGACGAACCCCTTTCTCGACAAGGTCAGGGGCGAGCGTCTTGGCCTTCTTGGTGGCATTCGGTCCATTGAAGTGACAGAAGACACAGCTCAGTTCGCAGACCTCGGTCGTCGAAAAGCCGTAGAAATCGAACTCCGGGGCACGCTCGACACGCGGCGTAAAAGGTGCCGCAGTCACGCTCTCGAGCGTCTTGGCTTCGATGGCCCGCCTCGATGGCGCCTTGGCCTCATCGGTCATTCGATCTTCCTCCGGATCGCGCCAGTATCGATGATGCTCGGGCTTCCGGCAATGTCGCCTGGCATCACAATGCACGGCGCAGGCGAAAAACTAGGCAGACGACGGGCTAGCGCGGCCCCACAAACTCGAAAAGGGCGTCGCCCCACTTGAGCCCCTGATCCTCATGATAAACGAAATCATAGAAGTCGAAGAGCTTGAACCCGCAGCGCTCGAGAATTGAGATCACATCCCCCGCCCGGCTCTGCTCCTTGTAGAGCGATGAAAAGATAAGCTCCGTCAGGACATATCTTACTTTTCCCGAGCTCAGCTCTTCCAACGCGCCGGCGAGGATTTGGGCTTCGTGCCCCTGCGTGTCGAGCTTCAGGATATCGACCGCTTCGAGCTTCTCCTCCCTGAGAATATCCCCCAACGTCTGGAGGGTCACTGGCACTTGGGCCAAAGGTTCGATTTGTCCGTCCATCAGTTGACCAGCACCGGCCGCTACGGGCGAAAGGGCGTTGATTGCGGGATTCGTGAAGGCATGCAGCGTTGCCGTCCCTCCCTTCCCACTTACGCCGGCATTGCGCGGGCGAACCTGGGCCATCGCCGCAAAGCGATGCCGAAGACGGTCGAAGGTTTGCGGATGCGGTTCCATTGCCAGGACGGTTGCCCGAGGGAAGGCCTCGAGAAATCGCGCGACCATATCCCCGACATTCGCGCCAACATCGATGACGACCGGATTGTCGCGTCCGATCTTCTCCCTCAGATCTTCGACGGCACTCTTGGCAAGAAAGCCTCGTTCCCGGGCCTTGCCCTTGTCGACGAGATGGCCGCCAAGACGCCCGAGTACGATGCCGACCGAGGCAGCATCCTCGCGGTTTCTCAGCACCACCGCTCGCGCCGCAGCGGCGTCCGGCGCCTCCAGCACGACACGATGCTGGCCCTGGCCGAGTTCGACCCTGTCGATGAAGGTCGAGAAATCAGCAGCAACGACGCCCAGCTCCAGCCGGCCGGCCTCTACGGCCAGTTCCGCTTCGATACGCAAGCCCGAGCCCACTGCGGCATGAACTGGCAGTTCGTTCTCCCAGCTCGCAATGTAGGCCCAAGGGCTCAGATCACCGGAAAGCGTCAGCGGCCGTTCCTCGACCTTGATAGAGTCGACATGAAGGCGGAAATTGCCCAGCGTGAACGCTGAAGGCGGCACCTCCCTCTTCGAAGCCGCAGCCCGGTTGCGTGCAATACCGAGGCCCGCGGCGAGGTTCCTCATCGCCTGAGAGAGATTAGGAGTCGTAATGGATTTGGTCCTCTTCGCCACGTACGGTCGGCTTCAAACGATCAGTCACGCGACCTTGCAATAGCTCCCGTCACGAGCATTTCTTCCTGTATCCGGGGCTGCAACGTTCTACGAGCTTGGTCGGCATGGATGACAAATCCCCGCCGCTTCTTCTACTCCGCGATTGTGCGGCAGCGAGCCAAAACTCGCAACAAAGCAAAAACGTGCGCCGCACCGACTATCTACCAAGGCCCGAAGGGAAGCTGCTGCGGGACAAACTGCGACAATTCCAGTCGATACAAACACCTCCCCGTCCCGTCGCGCTCGACCTCCGTGAAACGAAGCTTCGAATAGTGATCGGCGACCATGGCGTTCTTGGCCGTCGGTAGATAGCGACCATGAATGGCGGCAACCCCCTTCGCCTGCGCCGCCTTCACAATCTCGGCCAGCACCGCCTCTTCGACTTTCCGGCCAAGCACCCGACAGCTCATCAGCCACGTATCGATGTCCCAGATCGTCGATCCGCTTTCGACCGACGACCGGCAAATGACGACGCAGATCATGCCGAAGTCGCCGAAGCGGTCCCGCAATCGTACCTGAAGCGTGAACACTTCGGAGTCGGCTTCAAAGGCAGCGACCTCTACCTCGGTGTATCGACGCGTTGTGAGGTTGAACTGATTCGACTTGTTGATGAGTTGCGAAATGCGAGACCGCCCGACCGAGTCAAATGGGGCGAAGCTGATGGCCATCTGAAGTGAGCTCAAATAATCACCGAGGTCGCGCGACTTGACCATCACCTCCGCCCGGCGCACGGCATCGCTGTAGGATTGAGCCCGCCCACGATCCTCTTCCGTGAACGTCACGGCTTCGAAGTAACCGGCGGCACTCAAGGTCCAGGGATACCACGCGGGATCCGCCGGCAATTCGGGCACCGCGACCATCGGCAGGGCGGCTCGAAGCTGAGCCCGCTCCGCGCCGTTGTCATCGAGAAACACCAGGGAGTCGAGGCCGAGCGAAAGGGAGGCCGCAATGGCCTCGACATTGTTGGCTTTGTCCACCCAGTTCGCTTGAAAGACAGCGATGTGCTCGTCTCGCAGCAACATATCCGGATGATCGAGGAATACGCGACGCGCCGTGGCTTCGTCATTCTTGGAACAGACGGCAAGGACGATGCCGCGATTCCTCAAGTCGAGCGCCAACGCCTGGACAGCGCTGAACGCCTCTCCCTCCGGCGTGCCTGGGCCTACTTTCAACCCCTCGATTCCATCGTCGCCGACAACGCCTCCCCAGATCGTATTGTCCAAGTCGAGGACCAGACACTTGCGGCTCTTGCCTCGAATGGCGCCCAAAAGCCGCCCCACGTGGTCGGCATAGATAGGGTTGCATTCGGCGCTGAACGGCAGCTTGTAGAGTTGCCACTGCGCCGGATCGAACCAAACATCCGCTCCCACGGCGGCGGCCAAGGCCTGGACGTCGAGAAGGTAGCTGCCGGTTTCCTCCGCCAGGCGCGCGATTGCAGTATTGAGTTCCTCCAAGAGGTTTCGCAGCGACCCCTGGACCCGTCGCTCGTAACTTCCGAACAATGGCATGTTTGGTATGGGAACCGTCTGCAGGATCACCGGGGCGCCACCGTGCTGACGCAGCCCCGACACCGCCGCTCGCAAGACGTCGATCCCGTCCAACGCGCCGCTCCGCGCGGCTTCGCTCAAAGCCGGTCGCACAAGATTGAACCAGCGATGGTCGGTGGCGATGAGGACCGCATCCAGGCTGCCATCATTGACGGTCGACTGGGGGTCAAGCGCCTGCTGCAGAACGCTGTCATACGCCCCCAGCGCGACCTCCAAAGCGACGCCGTGACGCGCGGCCGCGGCCTGAAGGCCGTCGGCTACCAGATCGTAGGTCGAGTTCGCGAGTATCCCGAGCCGAAAGGAAGACAGTGGCTCCAATGTCCGACCGCTGGCCAGGATACGAGAAATTGCCTTTCCGAGCGCATTCGCCTCGGACGCATTCAGCCGATGGGTCGCGAGATGCTGAATGACGCCGGGCAGGTCTTTCTGATCAGGGGCGAGCGCCTTGCATCTCGCGCGATAGTCGGAAGGAGCCTCCGGCAACCACGACAGTTCTGTGACCCGCATGGCACTAGCTTGCTTTTGCCGTCGTCTTCTCCGCGATTGCGCTGACGAGTTCGCCGACATTCTTGAGTGAAGACACCTCGACGGTCGTCAACCGCACTTTGAATTCCTGCTCAGTCGCAACCATCAGCCTGACATGGGCCAGGCTATCCCATCCCTCGACATCGTTGGCCGTGGTCGTCAACTTCAGCTCGAGGTCATCCAAATCAAGCACGTCGCGAAAAACAGCGGTAAGGCGCTGAAGTATATGGTCTTGATTCTGAAGCATCCGAACGTCCTTCTGAGCAGCATTGCCTTTGGTTTCTAGCAAACTTCGACCGTACTTGCAGCGCTAAGCCGAGGCGGCGCCTTGCAGCGGAGAGCGAGGTGCCGTCTTGGCTATGAACTTGTCCAGCGTCGCAACCATGGTCTCCACGGCATCGCCGGCCGGCGCCTGGATGATACTGTTGGTCTGCGCGGTCAATATGCGAGGGAGTCTTTCGATCAAGACCGAGAGATGATCGCTCGCCCTTGCGAGTCCCGCACAGACCGCTTCGCCGGCAAGCTTGGCTGCGACGTATTCCGAAAGACCGTCGACCGGCGCATCGATTGCCACGGTGGACGGGTAGAGGACAGCAAGGGGGCTTCGCCTTCGAGCCAAAGCAGCATCGATGCAACCCATGAAAGCATCGACGTAGAACGCATGAAACTCCCGATACAAGTCGGGGGAAAATCCATGCCTGGACCGCCGGAAAATTCGCGGCGTCGCAAAGTACATCAGTGAATCCGGTGCGAACTCCTCGAATATTCTTTCGAGGTCGCGCGGATTGCGGACGTCACAGCTCACAATGTCACATTCACCGTTTCCGGCTCGGATCATCGAGGCAATTGCCACTGCCCCTTGGCGATCGGATCGATAGGTGATCACGGGGCGACCGCCACCTGCAGCCAGAACCACTGCGGCCGCTGCGCCGAGACCATTGGAGCCACCGATGATCAAGCTCTGATGCCCGCCAAAGCTTCCTCTGCCGACCAAACCAATCGCCCGGTCGAGTCTCGGCGGTGCCACCATCCTGGGACGGAAGAACGCTTCCATGCGCGCATTGAGATGTGGAGCGACAACATCTATCTCCGTCCTGTTGAAGCGAGGATCGAACGAGGTCACCTTGTAGTGAACGCCGTCGTCGACGCCGAATGCCGGTCCAATCCAAAGAGTGGCCCCGGAAAACAGCGAATCCTGCCCCGGCCACTCCATTCCCACGACGGTCGATAGACGCATCAGGGATCTCAGGAGCGCAGGATCGCAGACCTTCGACAATCGCGGAAACAATTCGTCGGGATCGCCATCGCACACCAGGTTGAGCGCGCCTCGAACATCTGCAAAGTCGGCGGGATCACGTTGCTTTGGCTGAGCGGCCGGTGGGGTGAGCGCCTTGTCGGGTCGGATGTCCCTCTCGGGCGCACTTTCGGTGTCCGCCAAGGCTATCGTCGCAACAGTGACACCCTCCACGGTGACTTTCAGTCGCGTCTTGCCCGCCCCGGTCACGGTCTCGACCGTTGCCGCCTCGCCGGTAAAAAAGGGCTGAGGCAGCTTCAGAGAGACCGACACCGGCCTGGCAAATCGCGGACCAACGGCGTCGCAGCAAGCCTCCAGCGCAGCGAGCACCGTATGGATGCCGTGAACGATCGGCCTTCCGAAGCTCGAGCGGGCAGCGATGTCGGACGCGTAGTGGATCGGATTACGATCCCCCGAAATCCTTCCGAAAAGCTCGCTTTGTTCGGGCGAAATGACAAAGGTGGGAGCTGGCATTCGGGCTCATCGAAGGTTAGCGCGATTTCTCTGACTTGAGCGACTGGCCGGGAAGTTGCATTCGTTCGATCAGCATACTGGTCCACCGACTTGCCGCCTCTGGCGTGGGGTGAGCCAAATCCCGGAAATCCTCATCGGGAACGGTTCCATCCAGTTCGACGAAATGCAACAGGGGCTGAGCACTGTTCGCAACAAGAGTCTGAAGAGCCTGACGCGCCTGCGCGTCGTATTGCGTCTCGCTCCGATGCCAGCTCGGCAGCGGCATCCCGACCAAGTAGACGCGCATCCCCACGCTGCCTGCTTTGGCGATCAATGCCTTCAGCTTGTCGAACTGCTCCCTCTGAAGAGCCGGCTTGCCGCCCATGTAGTTCTCCAGCCACCTGACCTCATCCCGTCTTTTCTGGCCGATGGCGAGATCCGGTGCATCCTTGGCGCTGCCCCCTTTATTCGCCGAGCTTCCCGTCACCGAAGTCGGAACGAACAGTTGATCGAACGAATTCTTGAGAAAGTGCTCGCGGCTCTGGTCGAGCACCGTCTCGCGAAGCCTCTCCAGGAGGCGATGGTCGGTTTTCAACAAGGAGATCAGCCACGGAGGCCCGTAACGAAACACGACACTGTCTACGCTGCACCAGGCCGCACAGAAGCGACTGGCTCGCTCCAGATCCGTTATTCCCGGCAGGTTCGCCTCTTGCTCTTCGAGTGTGATGGCTTTCGACCAACGCGTCTCGTCGTCGACGAACAGCGCATAGATCACCGGCACCACGAGAATGGACTGCGAAAGAACACTTGCCGGCGTAGACTTGATGATGTGGTCCAGGACCTCATCCAGTTGCGTGATGTTGCTGCCGCCAATGGACAGGTTGTGAATTGAATACCCAGGGAGAAGCTTCTCCCAATCCGTCGGGCGATACGCTTCCTGCGATCCCGACGCCCCGATGATGAATATCGTCGGCTGTTCAGTCCGTGCCAGCTGCCCCGTTCCGAAGACAACTCTATCGGCCTGTGTCGCCCAATTTGCGCCCTTGAAGAAGGTGTCGATCGGCCATTCGCCAGGCGCTGCCGGCAGGAACCAGGCGACAAATGCAACGATTAGCTCGACGCCCAGAAACGCGGCCAGGGCCAGGAGGATCGATCGCATTAGAAGGCTTGATAGATGAAGTTAATTGCCATCACCGGGAACATTGTTCCGTAGATATGGATACACGCCACCGCCGCCCCTGCCAAGACAGGGCCGGCCCTGTATCGCTGAAGTGCGTACGAGAGCACTGGTGCTGCGGCGCGGAGCGCTCCAACGATAAGGACCAGCAGCCCGAGAACGACGAGATTTGCCGATATCAGTCCCGATAGGCCGTAACCAGACAGGAACACCCGTCCCGCCTCAGGCCAGCTCATCGAGCTCAACCAGAGTGGCATGATGCTGAAGCAAACATATGTCAGCGTCAGCGCGCCGGTGAGCCAATTGGAGATGGCCACGGGCAGAAGCTTCAAGGCGCGGCGGATATGAGAGACCGACCTCAGCAATTGATTTCCCATCGCACCGATCGCGAGCAGCAGCCCGCAGACGACGAAGTGCCAGGTTACCCCATGCCATAGGCCGACCAGAAAGAAGGTGACGAAAAAGGCGATCGCCGCGTGCATCAGCGCAAAGCGCTTACCCGGCTGCCGGTAGGTCAAGTCGCGTATGATCGTGTTGAAAACGTAGGTCCTGAAGAAACCGGCGAGCGTCATGTGCCAGCGAGACCAGAAATCGAGATAGCTGGTCGCCAGCCACGGGCGGTTGAAATTTTCGGGCAGGCGAAAGCCGCAAAGCAAAGCGAGACCTATGACGATCTCGGTGTAGCCGACGAAATCGAAGGTCAGGTAAACGAAAAATGTCAGCTCGGCCGCACCGAGCGCCAGGGGAGACGTCGACTGCAGGGCGATCGAGCTGAGAGCGGACCAAAGGCGGCGGAACGCATCTCCGAGGACCAGGACAAAAAATAGCCCCAGGATGATTCGCCCCAAGGCGAGATTTAGAAGACTCCAATCAAGCCGGAAATCCGCCAGCGCTCCGTATTGCTGCTTGAATTCCTGCCATCGTTGAATGGGACCCGAAATCAAGGTCGGCCAAGCGAGCAAAAAGACGAGGAAAGCCGGCAATCCAGGCGTGACGCTCGGATCCTCATGGGAATCCAGGATCACCTGAAGGGCGCGAACAAGAATGTATGCGATGCCGATAATGACAAGGCGATCGCTGCCGATCAGTTCGCTCAGCCAAGCATTCGATCGGACGAAATAGTACGCCACGACCAACAATACGATCGAGCCGAACAAGGCCCACGAAGTCCGCCTTAGGCGAGCCAAGTTGACCAAAAGCCAGGCAAACACACTGAAAGACAGAAGCACCGCGATCCGCAAAGGATCTGGCATTTGAAGCCATAGGAATGCGGCGCTGGCGACAGGATAGAGAACGGGCGCCCGTAGCCACCTTGGCAGTATGTTGAAAAGCCCAATTGCTATTAGCGCAAAATACGCAAACTGAACGGACGTGATGCCCATTTTTATGTTGCTCGCCCCCGGCCCCGACTCGGTCTGGATGTATTGTTAGCGGCTGTATAGCCATTTGCACATCCTCCCGCCTGTGTTTGGCGCAGGCGAGGCGGCTCATGATCTTCGTGTCGCAACGCCTCCTTTGACGGGACGGCGGTATGCTTACGCTCCCGGCGCGGGCCGGCGGCCGGCACGGCGCAACCGAATTGCGCCCGCCAGCATGAGCCCCGCAAGAACCACCGCAACGGCAACGACCACCGGATGGCGGCCAACCGAGCCCGCCAGCCGATCGAACCAGCCCGTTATCTGGCGCGGCCAGAAGCTGCGCGCGGCCTCGAAATCCGGCTGCGGGCAGGTGCCGCCAAAGGCCTTCGCCCAGGGCTGGTAAGCACCGGTCGAGACATAGCGGCGGTAGATCCTGTCAGCACGCGGCTGGTCGTTGCCGTCGATGGCATAGCGCGCCGCCCAGCACAGCACCGCGGCATAGGCTTGCGAGCGCTGCGGCAGAAAATCGGCCGCAGCCGCAGCCTGATCGGAGGCAACGATGCGGTAGTGAAAGCGGATATCGGGCTTGGGGGCGCTGGCGTTGAAGCGGCTTTCCTCGTCGGGCCCGAACAGGGCCCTTTCCTTTTTGACCTTGTCCTCCTGGTCGCGGGAGACATAGTCGCCCAGCGGACTCGCCTGGCCGACGCCACCCGAATACATGCCGTCGAGGGCCGCGACATCGGGCGGGCCCTCCGTGCCCATCAGCTCCATGCCCTTTTTCCGGGCAAGTGTCGCGGCCGTGAACAGCGCCTCGGCGCGCGAGACATCCTGCCACGGCCAGCTCCACGGCCAGCCCGATCGCGCCGCCTCGAGGGCATCGCGATAGGCGCGTGCTTCCTCAGAAATCGGCCGTGCTTGCGCGCCCTCTTCGCCGGTCGTCGGACGTGGGACCTCCTGCGAGTAATACGGCAAGGCCTCGTCCAGGCGGCCCTCGCGGACGAGACGGCGGGCGAGGAGATTGCGCAACGACTCGACCGGCGCGGTCACCAGCAGGAACTCGTCCCCCGTCGGCGGTGGCAGCTTTGAGGACGGCGGCAGGCTGTCGACGAAGGCCTTCAGCTCGTCGACGGTCAGCACCCGTTCGGCGATATAGGCGACGTCTCCCCAGTAGGTACCCGCCACGGGGAACAGCAGCCGCAGCGACTCCACGTAGCTGCCGACACTCACATTGATGACCGCGGTCTCGCCGCGCAGTCGCGTCTCGGACGACGAATCGACCTTGGCATCGGCCGGGCTCTCGGCCGTCGCCTTGAGCGCGGCCCCCCAATCCCTGACCGCCGCAGCACGGTCGTCCCGCCGCAACGCGAGCTTGGCCCGGATCCAGAGCCCAAGCGGGCGGCTGGTCGCCTCGGTCAGCTTCTCGGCCACGTCGTAGCGGCCGGCCCGGTAGGCCAGCGCTGCCAGGCGGTCGATCTCGTCACCCGAGGCCGGTCCGGCGCGATCGAGAACGGCCTTCGCCACCGCCATGACGACCGGATCCTCCTTGCCGGGCAGCGGCTCGTCGTAGATCGACTGGCCGTCGCGTGCGACGACGTAGGCCACGAGCAGCCGCCGGACCAGCGAATCGGCAACGGCCTCGGACAGAAGTCCGTCATCGGCGATCAGCAGCGAAGCCACGTCGCGCAACGACAAAAGAGCGATATCGGACCCGCGCGCCGCCTGCTCGAGATAGAGCCGGACGGCCCGACCGATCAGCATCTTGGTATTGTCACCCGTCTCCTCGCTCGAGTCCTGCCATGGCACGTCGAGGACGCCGGCTTGGACGAGATCGACCCTCGCCTCCTCGCCCAGGCTGGCGACGGCGAGGCCCATCGGGTCGGGGGCGCCGGCCAGCGCCTTGGCCCGTACGGACTGGAACGCCCGACGAGCCGCCGCCAGCTCGCCTTTCTGCTGATGGATCCTGCCCAGCATGTAAACCGCGGCGACCTCGCGAAGGCGCCGTTCGGCGGGCGGCAGGCGTTCGATCGCCTCGAAGTACTTCGCCGCCGCCTCCAGACGTCCGGCCCGAAATTCAACGGCACCGGCGATGTAGTCGAGGACGGGCGCCGGGAGGCCGGCACCGTCGACGAACACCGCCTTGCCGTCGTTGGCACGACGCGCGGCCTCGAGTTTGGGCAGAAGCTCATCCGGCGACAGCCTGGCCGTTGCCGGGCTCACCACCGCCCACACGCCCGACGTGGCCTCGGCGCGCTCGGCCAGCACGACCTCGGGCTCCGGGCCGCGATCATAGGGGTCGCGCACCTCGACGGCCGGCAGCTCACCTGTCGGCGGCGGGACCAACCGCTTGACCTCGAAGGCGAAGCTCAACCCCACCGGATCGCTGACGGTCGCGGCGCGATCGTCGAACAACTGCCAGGGGAAGAACGGTCCGCAAGCCAGGGCGCCACCGACGACCGCCACGACACCGATGACGGCCCATCCCAATCTACTCGACAACATGCAACTGCCTCTCCGGCCCGGCACACCGAGCCCATCCAATCGTGCGTCTGGTCCAAGGTTTCAATCGACCACGTCCCGCTCCTTCCAGAACGAGGCCATCGCGGTCGTCGATCTTCTCGCTCACCAATCGGAAGCCGTTGGCGCCATCGGCCATTTTGCAGCTGGGATCGAGCGGGATACGTCGCGGCAACCCGACATCGACGGCGCCGTCGTTGGCAAGGACGACGTTCCAAAGATCGGGCTGCCCGGAGGGGACGAGCAGCGCCTGGGCGTGTCCCGCGGTCGGCCGGCCGGCGATCACGGCGCGCCACGTCTCGAGGCTCCATGCCCGTCGATCGGTACTGACCGGCAATCGGAACCAGACGATGCCGACCAGACCGGTGGGCGCCGAACGGTCGAGGGCCTCGAGGAACTGTCGAAGCACCGAGGGACGGGAATCGAGCAGCTCGCCGCCGCTGCCGGACAGCAGGGGCACTTCGCTTTCGACGCTGGCCAGGCCGCCGCCCGGCCGCCAGGTCACGCGGACGTCGTAGGCCGGCAATGCCACCCTGAACGGTCGCCCGACGCGCTGGCCGAACTCCCGAACCCAGCGCTCGGCCTGCTCTGGATCGAACAGGCCGCGACGCGGATCGTCGACGGCGTGCACCTGCAAGACGACTTCGCTGAGAGGGGTCACGAGCGCGCCGAGAGCCGCCGACCCCAGCCAGGTCGGCAAGGCTGTGATCGACAAGGCGACGGTCGCCGGCAGCCGCTCGCGCAAAGCAGCGAGGAACGTCGTGTAGGTCGCGAGCTTGGAAGTCGGGCAGTCATAGTCGATCTCGATACCCGCCAGGCCGGCGGGCCCGGCCGATCGCATCGCCGCAGATGCGGTCGCCACGACCTTGTCGAGCAAGGCCGGCATGCGGCCTTCGTCCAACCGGCCATCGATCCGGATCACGCCGACGACCGGCCGGCCGGCGGCGACAAGGTCGTGCCAGGGAATGGCCACCGACGTCCAGCCGCCCGAGCGATCGCCTTCGGCCAGCAGCACCCGCCAGCTGCGAACGATATCGGCCGAGCGATGGACCGCGTCGACGACCGCCGGTGTCCAGGCGCGCTGCCAGACATAGGCATCGTGCGGCAAGGGATCGCTCGTGGTTCGAATCTTCGCAGCCGATGCCGACAGTCCGATCACGCACAGCAGTAGAACTGCAAGCAGCCGCATACCGACCCGTTGAAGGCACCCTGTCCTGTCGCGCCATTCTAGAGCATGGCGCGCCCGTCTGGAATCGGCCGCTGTCGAATTCACAGATCGCGCTGTTTTCTCTGCCCCCGCATCTGCGCGGTGGCGGAGATACCCCTACCCTTTGACGGCGCCGGCCGTCAGCCCGGAGGACATGTACTTGCGGAAAGCGTAGTAGATCGCCGCCGGTGGCAGGGCATAGAGGAAGCCCGCCGTCATCAACAGCTCCCAGGGCGAATCGTCGGCCGAGAGAAAATTGCCCAACGCCACCGGCAAGGTGATGGCCGTGTCCTTCGACAGCAGCAGGAAGGCGTAGAGATACTCGTTCCAGGCCAGCAGCAGAGCGTAGGTGCCGACGGCGATCAACGACGGCACCATCAGCGGCAGGTAGATCATGCGGAAGAGCTGGAACGGCGAGGCGCCGTCGATCATTGCCGCTTCGTCGAGCTCGACCGGCAGCTTGTCGGAGGCCTGACGCAGGATCCAGATGGCATAGGGCGACGCGATGGTCGCCATCGCCAGCACCAGCGCCCAGTCGTTGTTGAGCAGCCCGTACATGCCCATGGTCTTGTACATCGGCACCGCCAGGAAGGCGGCCGGGATGAAATAGGTCAGGAGCGCCATGTTCATGACCAGACGACCGCCTTTCATGCGCAGGCGACTGATCGCAAAGGCGGCCGCCGTCGCGACGAACAGCGTGATTGCCGCCGTACCGATCGAGATGATCAGCGAATTGAACATCTGCAGCCAGAAGTGATTGAGGAAGTGGTGTTTCTGGCCGAACACGATCTCGAAGTTGCGCAGGGTCGGATTGGTCGGCCAGAGCTGGCCCGAAAAGGCCGCGTCCTTGGGCGAAATCGCGAACAGGAACATGTGGTAGATCGGGATCAGGGTCCACAGCAGGACCGGGATGCCGATCAGCAGCAGGCCCGCCTCGAGCCCGATGTTGCGCAGGAGCTTGCGCGGGCTCATCGCGACAGCCGCTTCATCATGAAATAGACCAACGGCAGGACCAGCGGCAGGGCGCAGACGATCGACGCCATGGCAAGCCCCACCTGATCGAGCCGCAGGTAGCGGATGCCCAAGGTGGCCAGCACATGCGTGAGATCGGCCGGCCCACCGCCGGTCAGCAGATAGACACTGTTGAAGTCGCCCACCGTGAAGATCATCGAAAGCAGGGTGCAGGTGATGTAGAGCGTGCTCATCGACGGCCAGGTGATGTAGCGGAAGCGATGCCAGGCGCCGGCGCCGTCGACCGAGGCCGCTTCGTAGAGTTCGTGCGGAATGGCGAGCCGGCCCGCCAGCAGGATCAGGGTCCAGAACGGCAGCGACTTCCAGATATGGACCAGCATCGACAGGGCGAGCGCCAGGGTCGGGTCGTTCAGCCAGTTGGGCCCGTCCTCGGCGGTGAGCTGGAAGATCAGCTGGTTGATCACGCCCCATTCGGGATTGAGCATGAAGCGCACCGAGAGGATGGTCGGGATCGACGGCACCGCCCAGGGCAGCACGAACAGCACCGCCAGGACCTTCACCCACCATCGCCGATGGGTGAAGAAGCCGGACAGGAAGAGCGCCAGCGCCATCTTCACGTTGATCGCCACCACCAGGAAGACGAACGTGTTGATGACGGTACGCAGGAAGATCGGATCGTTGGCGAGCTCGACATAGAGGCGCGGGCTGCGCGCCAGCCAGAAGCTGAACCCGACGGGAAACAGCACAAAACCGACGAAGATCGCGAGGTAAGGCGCCACGAAGAGCAGCCCCCAGCTCTGCCGCTCGCTGAGCGCAAAGCCGGCCCGCCGGGGCCTTTCCCGGCGGGCCGCTTCGTCGATCGCGGTTGCTGTCATACGCCTACTCTGACGGGCAGGAGCTGTTTGGCAGGGACTACTTGGTCACTTCCTTGATACGGGCGATCATTTCGTCGACCGCCTTTTCGACCGGGACCTTCTCGCTGACCACGCGGTTCATCGCCTTGGCCCACACATTCTCGTTGTTGAGAATGGTGAACTTGTAGTTCTTGGTGAACTCGAAGGGCAGCGTGCCGGCCTTGAACTGATCGTAGACGGCCTTGCGATGCCGGTCGGCCTGCCAGAACGGGCTCTCCTGGCCCGCCTTGGTGACCGGGAACCAGCGGCCGAGCGCGCCTTCGACGTAAGGGCGCAGATTGTCCTCTTCGAACAGGAACTTCAGGAACTCGCGCGCCCGTGCCTTGTTCTTGGATCCTTCGAAGATCACGCCGACCTTGACGGCGGTGCGGTAGACCATCGGCGAGCCGTCCGGCTTCTTGGGGAAGCCCGAGGTCGCGATCAGCTCGTCGTAGGCCTTGCGCCCGGCGGCGCGCTGCTCGGGCGTCAGCGCCTCGTTGTTGGCGTCGTCCAGCCACTTGGCGGCAATGGAGATCGTGTAGTTGTGCGTCATCACCGTCGTGCGATTGTGGAAGGCGACGTTGTTGTCGGGATCCTTCCAGGTCGTCGAGGACGGCGGCGTGCAGCCCTTCAGATAGACGTCGGTATAGTCCTTGAGCGCGTCGATCAGGCCCTGACGCACCTTGGGATCGTCGACCAGGACCTTGCCCGAATCGTCGACCAGCTTGACGTTGTAGGCATCGACCCAGCTCAGGAACGACTGGAAGGAGTCGGTCGATTCGACGCCCATCGGGCTGCCGATGCCGTAGACGCGCTGGCCGGTCGCCTTGCGGACGGCCGGCTGGACCTTGTCGCACCAGAAGGACCAGTACTCCTTCCAGGTGCCGGGAATGTCGTTCTCCTTGAAGCCCGCCTGACCCAGCATGTCCTTCCAGTACTGGATGTGCAGCGTCTGCTGCTTCAAGGCGAAGCCGTAATAGGCCTTCTTCTTGGTCTTGTCGTTGTAGAGGTAGGCCGTCTCGATGGTGACCGGCGCGAAGCGGTCCTTCATCGGTTCGATGACGTCGGAGATGTCCTCGAGCTTGCCGTCGAAGGCCCATTTGCCCGCGGTCTGCACGTCGTACGTGTCGGAATAAGCGAGATCGGGCGGCGTTCCGGATTCGAGCGCCGCCACCGACTTGGCGTTCATGTCCTGCACCGCATATTGCGACAGGTCGACCTTCACGCCGGTCTTCTGCTCGAACTTCTTGATCGTGGCGTAGAGCGCCTCGTCCTCGGATTTGTAGAAGCCCTTGACCCACCAGATGGTGAGCTTCTCCTGGGCGAAGCCCGGGACGGCGGAGAAGGCGATCGCCGCGGCCGCAACGCCAGCCAGAACGCGTCTCATCGTTTCCTCATGAGTTGCTTAGTTGTCTGACAACTTATTGCTACCAGCCCGCCGCCCCCGAGTCGAGGCGGGAGCGTGCTGGACGCCCCGCCTCATTTGCCCGCGTCAGTCAGCCCGTATCCCGGCCTCCTTGATGACCTCGGCCCATTTCTTCCGGTCGGCCAGAATTGTCGCCTTGAACTCGGCCGGCGAGCCGATCACCGTATCCATGCCGCTTTCGACGAAACGTTTCTGCACGTCCGGTTTGGCAACCGCCGCACGCAACGCCTTGTTCCAGAAATCGGTCAGGTCCGCCGGCAGGCCCTTGGAGCCGAACACGCCGAACCAGTTCACGACCTCGAAGCCCGGCAGGAACTTGGAAATCAGCGGCAGGTTGGGAAAGAGCGGCGAGGGCCGCGGCGATCCGAAGGCGACGGGGATCAGGCCGCCGCCGGCGATCTGGCCCAGGAACTCCGGCATGTTGCCGAACATCATGTCGCAATTGCCCGCAATCATGTCCTGAATGGCTGGCGCCCCGCCACGGTAGGGCACGTGCAGGAGGTTGATGCCGGCCATCTTCTTGAAGAGCTCGGCGGCGAGATGCTGTGACGTGCCGTTGCCCGCCGACGCGTAGGTAAGCTTGCCGGGATTCTTCTTCGCGTAGTCGATGATCTCGGGGATGGTGCGGTACGGCAGGTGCTTGCCGACCACCAGCATGTTGTAGACGCCGGCGACGTTGGCGATCGGCGTGAGGTCGGTGTCGACGTTGATCGGCAGCTTCTGGCCCGGCATCACCGGCGCGACGCAGAGGGCCGCCATGGCGGCCAGGCCGATCGTGCGGCCGTCCGGCGGCGCATTCGCGATCGCTTCGTTGGCAATGAAGCCGCTCGCGCCCGTCTTGGTATCGACAATCACCTTCTGGCCGACTTCCGGCGTCAGCGCATCGGCCAGAATGCGCGATAGCAGATCGGCTGTGCCGCCCGGCGCGAAGCCGCACAGGAAACGAACGTCACCTGTAATCTTCTGAGCCCAGGCCGCGCTGGCCGCAAAGCTCCCCAGCGCGGCCAGTCCCGCGCCCGTAAATGTCCTGCGTTGCAATTTGTTTCCTCCCTAGACGGGAGAAACCTAGCATACTTGCTGCATGTTCAAGCCGCTTCGTCGCAGCATCGTCACGAGCCTGCTCGCAGCTCCGTTTGCCGCCAGACATGCGGTTGCGCAGGATTTCCCCGACCGTCCGCTGCGCTTCATCGTCGGCTTCCCGCCGGGAGGCCCGAACGACCTGCTGGCGCGCCTCATCGCGCCCGGGATCGGCGAGCGGCTGGGTCGATCGATCGTCGTCGAGAACAAGGCTGGCGCGAACGGCGAGATCGCCGCCAGCTTCACCGCCAAAAGCACGGCCGACGGCGGCATCTTCATGCTGGCATCGAACGGCTCGACCACGGTGGCGCCGGCCCTCAACAGCCACATCCCCTACGACATCCGGACCGACTTCACGGCGGTGGCACCGGTCGGCATCAATCCCATGCTGCTGGTGACGCGCCCCGACTTACCGGCGAAGAGCGTAGCCGAACTGCTGGCCTTCGCGCGCGCTCACCCCGGCAAGCTCAACGGTGCCTCGGCCGGCGCCGGCGGCGCCACCCATCTCGCCCTGGAACTGTTCAAGGCGATGGGCAAGCTCGATATCGTGCACGTGCCCTACAAGGGCGGCGGACCGGCCATGGCCGATCTTATGGCCAGCCTGGTCGATATCTATTTCGGCGGCCTCTCGACCGCTCTGCCACACGTCAAGAGCGGCAAGATGCGGGCTTTGGGCCAGACAAGCCTCGTCCGCTCGGCCGCGGCGCCGGACATCCCGACGATCGCCGAATCCGGGCTGCCCGGCTACGAAGCCGCCATCTCCTACGGGATCTTCCTGCCGCCCGGCACGCCCAGGTCTCTGGTCGATCGCCTGCACGCCGCCGTCGACCAGACGATCCGTTCGCCCGACACCTCGCGGAAATTCATTGAGCTCGGGGCCGACCCGCAGTTCGGATCGCCCACCGAGTTCGCCGCCTACGTGGCGGACGACTACGCCAAATGGGCCCGCCTCGCCAAGGAAGCGGGCCTCAAAGCAGAATAGTCACTTCACCGACGAGAAGGCGGTCGGTGCGAGGAACTGGTTGGCCACGTTGGCGACGATGGCACCGTCTTTCTCGGTTTCGGCGCGCTTGGCCAGCCATTCGGGATCAGCGGCGAAGGCATTCCATTTCTGCTCGCGCTCGGCGAGCGATTCCCAGGCCAGCAGGTAATAGAGCTCCTGGTTCGACTCGCCCACCAGCGTGGTCCAGAAGCCGGCCTGCTTGATGCCGTGCTTGTCCCACAGCTTCAACGTGATGGTGGCAAAGCGATTGAGCAGCGCCGGCAAGCGGCCCGGCACGCACTTGTAGACACGCAGCTCGTAGATCATCTGGTTTCCTCCTAGAAAGCGGCATCGAAGCGCGGCACGAAACCGTCGCCCTTGGGATCGATATGACAGCTGAACGGTGCCCCGAAATGACAGGGCATCAGCCGGGCACCGCTGCCGGCACAATGCTCCAGTGCTTCGCGCCGGCTCTTGCGTGCACCGGCCGCATCGGCGCAAGCGAAGCTGTTCCATTCGGGATGATAGACCTGCAGGGCATGGTGCAGGATGTCGCCGCAGAACAGCGCCTTCTCGCCGCGCGAGTCGAACTTGATGGCGATGGTGCCCGGCGTATGGCCCGGCGCCGGCTCGACCGTCAGGTTCTCGTCGAGCCGGGCAGCGCCGTCGACCATCTGGGTGAGGCCGGCTTCGACCACCGGCAACACGGAATCGCGGAAGGAACCGGCATTGACCGGTCCGGTCTTGGGATCGCTGTCGAGCTTCAGATAATGGTCGTAGTCGGCGCGGCTGAAGACGTACTTGGCGTTGCGGAAGGTCGGCACCCAACGCCCGTTGTCCAGCCGCGTGTTCCAGCCAACATGATCGACGTGAAGGTGCGTGCACATCACCATGTCGACCTGGTCGGGCTCGACACCGGCTGCCTTCAGCCGGTCGAGATATTTGGTCTCCATGAGATGCCATTTGGGCCGATGCGGCCGCGGCTTGTGATTGCCGACGCAGGTATCGATCAGGATCGTCTTGCCGCCGACCTTCAGCAGCCAGCTGTGGACGCTGAGCTTCAGCCAGCCCGAGGCTTCGTCGTAATGTGCCGGCAACAGCCAGCCGCGATGGCGATCGACGACGGCGGGATCCCAATCGGGAAAGAACGCCTTGGCCTCGAAATTGGGCTCGTAGCTCTCCTCGATGCGCACGGCCGTGCCGGCGCCGAGCTTGACCTCGGTCATGGTCCCTCCCCCTTCGATGCGAGCTTAACGTCGTCGAGCGGGCGCGGGAAAGATACCGATTTCGAAAATGAAAACGCCGGCCTCGAACGAGGCCGGCGCCGTGACAACCAGCTCGGGCTGGCCGATCTCAGAACGGAAGGCGCGCGGCGTCGACCCGTTCGACGTGGCGATGCGTCAGCGCGGCGATGGCTGCGCCCAGAACCGGCGCGACGACCGCGAGGCCGATGAAGTGGACACCGACGAACCACGGCTCGAACAGCCCCGGCATCAGGTGACCGATGGTGACGGTGAGAACGAAGAAAAGAATGGCGAACCCCAGACCGCTCGCCAGACCACCAAGGGTCACGAGCAAGGTCGAGGCCGTCAGCGACCTGCCAATAAGATAACTAAGTCCAAAGGCGGCTCCGGCAGCGAGCAGAGCAGAAATGGTTTCCATAATTTACTCTCCAATACGCGCTCGACTTGCAACAAACCCAAGCCGACACTGCGCAGGTGCCTCAAATGTGAAGCATCCCCCTTTCTTAGAGAACCGACCAAATACGCATGTCTGGACGATCATTTGACTGGCTTTCCGCAGCGGAACTTTCAGAACTCTTTCGTCGGCACGACGCCTCCCCTGTGGAAGTGGTCGACGCAATGCTGGTTCGTGCATCGAAGATGCAATCTCGACTCAACGCCTTTGTGCTGATCGACGAAGCCGGCGCCCGCACCGCCGCTAAGGCTTCGGAGGCGCGCTGGCAGAAGAATCAGCCGCTTTCTCCGTTCGATGGCGTGCCGACAACCATTAAGGACACCACCAACGTGAAGGGGTGGCCGACCCGCTACGGCTCCCATGCAACGGACGAAACGCCCGTCCAGGAGAGCGCCCCGGTCGTCGAAAGATTGCAGTCAGGCGGCATGGTTCTCCTGGGGAAAACGGCGACCCCGGAATTCGGCTGGAAGGCACTGACCGATTCGCCCCTGCAGGGCACGACGCGCAACCCGTGGAACCTGACCCACAGTCCCGGTGGGTCCTCGGGCGGCGCCTCGTCGCTCACCGCCGCCGGCATCAATCCCTTCAATCACGGTAACGACGGCGGTGGTTCGATCCGCATTCCCGCCGCTCACACCGGTCTGGTCGGCCTCAAGCCGTCGTTCGGGCGCATCCCGCAATATCCCGCGGATTCGCCCTTCGCCGACGTCATCAGCCAGGGTGTGCTGTCGCGGACCGTTCTCGACACCGCGATCGCCTTGACCCTCACGGCAGGTCCTGACCCGCGCGACTGGCGGTCCCTGCCGGCAGAACCGCGCGACTATACGGTCGGCCTCGATGCCGGCGTGCGCGGCTGGAAGATCGGGCTCAGCCTCGACTTCGGCCATGTGAAGGCCGACCCCGAAGTGCGCGACCTCGTCGCCGCCGCAGCGAGGCGCTTCGAGGCGCTCGGGGCTCACGTCGAAGAGGTCGGGCCCTTGATCGATCCCCTGCAGAACCACTTCGAGCCGCTGTGGATCGGCAGCTTCGCCACACGCTTCCGTCAGATCCCGACGCAATTGCACGGCAAGCTCGATCCTGGGTTCCGCGCCGCTGCTGAGAAAGGCCTCGCCATCACGCTCGCCGACTATGCCAAGAGCTACGAAGCCAAGAGCAAGCTGGCGCGTGACCTGGCGCTCTGGCACCGCAGCTACGATCTGCTGCTGGCACCGGTGGCGCCGACCGCCGGCCCGCCGGTCGAGACGCTCTACAACTCCGAGGCCTTTCCCCGCTGGACCAAGGGGGCGCCTTACACCCTGCCCTGCAATCTCACGGGCCAACCCGCCGCCTCGATGCCGGCGGGCCTCACCAAGGCCGGCCTGCCGGTCGGCCTGCAGATCATCGGTGCGCCGCGCGCCGATCACACCGTCTTGCGCGCGATGCGGGCCTACGAAAGTGCGAGTGGCTGGACCTGGCCGCAGGCCAAGGTGCTGGAGACGCTGAAGGGTCTCTAGGCGTTCCTGTCGTAACAGGAGACCTCGATCAGGTTGCCGTCCGGGTCGCGACAATAGACCGACACGAACGGCCCCAAGGCTCCGGACTTGGTGGTCGGCCCTTCGACCACCTTCACGCCACAGGCCTCGAAGTGAGCAATCGTCTCCGCCGGCTGAGACGTCGTCACGAAGCACAAGTCGAGCGTGCCGGGCATGTCGACCTTCGAGGTCACCCAATCCTTCTGGCCGGTAGGACGAACGTTGATCTTCTGGTTGCCGAAGAACAACGCGATGCGGCGTTCACCGCCATAGGCCTTTCGTGTCATGCCCAGCACGCGCTCATACCAAGCAGCCGTCGCCTCGACGTCGCGACAGTTCAGGACGAGGTGATCGACTCTTTCGACTTTCAAGGACATGTCAGGCCGCAGGCGATAATCCCGTAGGGCCCGATGATCGCACGCTGCGCAAGGCGATGACCAGCACACGGTAGCCGAGGAAGCCGGCGCAGAGCGCGCTGGCGGCGGCGACATAGGCAGGTTCGACGAGCGCCTCTTCCAGCATCGCCGATGTGAAGTCGATCGCCATGACGGCCACCAGCACCAGCGACGCCACGACACCGTCGATCGTGCGCGGCAGCCAGACGGCACCGGTCGCCTTGTCGGCGCGAAGAGGCAGCGCCCAGCCACGCCACCGGCCGAGGAACGATCCCACGACGAATGCCGTGAGCCAGAGCACATCGTGAAAGACGCTCGTCTCGAACACGCTCGCCAAAAGCATCAAAGCGGCGATCACCGCAAAACCACCCGGCAGCGCCAACCGTCCCAACGTCGTCGATCCACCGCGCGATTGCGCTGCCGACATCCAGAGGCAAAGGAGAGCGAACAGAAGCGTCAGGCCGTTCGCCAAGCTGAGGGACGAAATCATGGGTGAAGCAAACGCCACTGTATCGAACGAGTAAAGCACGGAGGTTGCACAAGGACTGTCGGCCTTGTGCGAAGGCTTTCATCTGCGCACTTGGTGAAGTGACGACGGTGGCTTTACAAGGTTGTCGAAACGACGACGGGGAGCACAGTGGCAAAGGCTGGAAGTCGCGCAAAATCACGCTCTCGCATCGGGGCATCGGCCCGACGCCAGGACGTACCCCAGCGCATTCTCGATGTCGCAGAGGAACTGTTCGGCCGGGCCGGCTACGGCGGCACAACGACGCGGGCCATCGCCAGCCGGGCACGGATGAATGTCGGGCAGCTTCACTACTACTTCGAATCCAAGCGCGCGATCTTCGAGGCCGTGGTGTCCCGGCAGGGCCACGAGGTCACGGAGCGCCGCCGCCGCCTGCTGCTGGAAGCCAAGGCCAGGTACCCGAAGGGCGTGGTGCCGCTCCCCGTACTCGTCGACGCCGTCGTGCGCTCCCTCCTGCTCGCCGAAACGCGCGGCGACGGACGCCGGACATCGATGCAGATGCACGCGCGCCTCTTCACCGATCCCGACGAGACGGCGAGCGAAGTTCGCGCCGACATCTACGACGAGACCAATGCGCTCTACGTCACCGCCATACGGCGCGCGCTACCCGAGATTCCGGCCAAGGTCATCTACTGGCGGTACTACTTCATGATGGGGGCTTACGTCTGGACGCTGCTGCAGCCCGGACGCCTGGAAGCCATCTCCAATGGGCGTTGCGATCCCGCGGACATGGAAGCAGCGATCCGCGAGATCGTCCCGTTCCTCTGCGCCGGACTGGCCGCACCGGCCGAGCGCTGAAGGCTACTTCAGGCGGCTCTTCAGTCGGCAGCGGCATTTGTCGAACTGATGAAGCTCGACCATGTTGCCGCAAGGATCGTTCAGGAAGAGCTGTTCGGCATCGGGCCCCGTCGCGCCCTTGAGTGACCAGTAGGTCACGCCCTTGCGATCGAGTTCCGCCTTGGTCTCGACGATGTTCTCGACCGCCAGCGCGACATGCGGCGCCGTCGGATCCTTGCCCGGCCCTTGGGCGAAGGGCGACGGCAATTCGCCACCGATCAGGTGAATCTGGCCGACCTCGCCGACATTGATCCACATGCCGGGAATGCCCGGCAGTTCCGGCCGGCCCTTGTCGCGCTCGAGGCCGAGGACGCCAGTGTAGAAATCCTCGACATCGCCAAGCGTCGCGTTGCCGGCGTCGATACGCACGCCGTGATGATGGATCTCGAGTACCTTGATTGTCATTGCCCGTTCCTCCGATCGATCTCGAATTTTTCGGATTCGAAATTTCTCAGGTCATTTGACCTAAATTTAGGTCACTTGACCAGACCGCACGGCACGCGCATCGTTGCGACAAGGAAAAACGCCGTGCCGCCGGGAGGAGTTCGATCATGCGGACACAGGAAAAACCGACTTGGTCGAAATCGGCGACATTGCCGACGACCTCTGTTTCATTCGCGGGCACGAGCTACCTCGAGATGCTCGAGCGCGCCCGTGCGCTAGTCCCGACATTCGCCGCCCGCGCCGCGGCGTGCGAGGCGTTGCGGCGGCTGCCCGACGAAACCGAACGCGACCTGCACGAGAGCGGCCTCTTCCGCATGGTCCAGCCGGCGCGCGCGGGCGGCGCCGATCTCGATGTCGGCATCCTGGTCGACACCTGCGCCGCGATCGCCCGCGTCTGCCCCTCGACGGCATGGAATCTCGGCAATCTCGCCAGCCATCACTGGATGCTGGGCTACTATCCGCCCGAGGCGCAGGACGAGATCTGGGACCTGTCGCGCGACACGCTGATCGCCACATCGCTCGCCTTTCCGGCCGGTCGCGGCCGCAAGGTCGAGGGTGGTTACGAAATCTCGGGACGCTGGCCGCTTTCCTCAGGCGTCGACAATTCCGACTGGAACATGCTGGCCTTCATGGTGCGCGAGCGCGACGACGGTCCGCCGGTCGACCAGCGCTTCGCGCTCATCCACCGCTCGCAATACGAGATCATCGACAACTGGCATGCCGTCGGCCTCGCCGGCACGGGTTCGAAGGACGTGGCGACCAAGAACCTCTTCGTGCCCGAGCATCGCACGCTCACGGCCTGGGCGTTCAACGGCAAGTCCCATCCCGGCTCGGCACTCAACCCCTCGCCGCTCTTTCGCCTGCCCCTGCTGGCGTTGGGGCCCTACGTCCTGTCCGGCGTGATGCTGGGATGTGCGCAAGGCGCCTACGAGACGGTCGTCGGGGCAGCCCGCAAACGCAATGCGACGACGACGGGCCAGCCGGTCGGCGCCAGCCAAGCCGTCCAGATCAAGGTCGCCGAGGCGAGCGCCCGCATCGACGCCGCCGAGCTGATGATGGGCCATGTCTGCCGGCATGCGATGGACGTGGCCCGGGCGGACCGCGATCCCCTGCAGGAGGACAAGCTGCGCTATCGCCGCGACGCGTTCTTTTCGGTGCGTCTCTGCCTGGAGGCCGTAGACATCCTGATGGGCGTTGCCGGATCGAGCGGCCTCTATCTCAGCGGCAGCATGCAGCGCCTGTTCCGCGACGCGCACGCCGCCAACGCACACGTCATGTTCTCGACCGATGTCCAGGGCGCGCTGTTCGGCCAGCATGCCCTCGGCATGGCGGGACCGCCGCCGCTGCTCTGAACCGCGGCCGGTCTTCGATCCAATCAACGATGTGGGAGGAAATAGAAATGTCTTTGTCATCGATCGCAAAACTGGCCGGCGTCGCCGCGCTGGTGGGACTGTCGGCCTTCGCTCGCCCCTCGGGGGCCTTGGCACAGACCTCGGGCGAGCCGATCAAGGTCGGCGCCATCGTGTCCGCCACCGGCGCCGGCGCCGGCCTCGGCATCCCCGAACGCAACGGTCTCCTGCTGGCCGAGAAGGACATCAACGCCAAGGGCGGCATCAAGGGTCGGCCGATCAAGATCATCGTCGAGGACGACGCCTCCAATCCCGATACCGCGCTCAGCAAGGCCAACGACCTGATCTTTGGGCAGAAAGTGGTGGCGCTGCTCGGGCCGTCGCTCACCGCCAGCACCGTGGCCGTGGGCGGCGTCACGCACGCGAACAAGATCCCGCAGATCGCCTTCACCGGCATCGGGCCCGCCGTCGAGCGCGAACGCAAGTGCCTGGCGCATGTGCTGCCGCCGCAGCGGCTGAACGCCCAGGCGCTGCTGGAGTATGCCAAGAACATCAAGGCGACCAAGATCGGCGTGCTGCACGACGCCGGCTACGGCAATGTCGTGATGGCCGAGCTGCGGCCGCTTGCCGACAAGTACGGCGTGAAGCTGGTCGCCGTCGAGAAGTTCGAGATCGGCGCCACCGATACGACGACCCAGGCCGCCAAGGTGAAGGCCGCGCAGCCCGATGCGGTGTTCATCATCGCCACGTCGGCGACGCCGTTCCGCAACGTCAAGCAGGTGCAGATCACCCAGCCCGTCGTGGCGGCGATCGGCTCGTCGTCCTACGAGTACGTCAACGCCATGGGCTCGGCGGCCGACAACATCACGATCCCCGAATTCGTGGTCGGCGAGGATCCGCTGCCGCACCAGAAGGCGTTCGTCGACCTCTACAAGCAGACCTACAACGCGACGCCCAAGAACTACGAGGCCGCGGCCTGGGACGCCGCGCACATCATCGCCCAGGCGATCGCCAAGGCCGGCCCCGACGCCGGCGGCGAGAAGCTGTGCGAGGCCCTGCGCGGTCCCTATTCGGGTGTGCTGGCGAACTACGACTTCTCGGCCGACGACATGACGGGCATTCCGCTCTCGAGCTTCGTCTACTCCAAGCTGGTGGGCGGCAAGTACACCCGCACGCCGTTCCGCGTCACGCAGTAGCGGCTGCGGCATGACGCTCAGCCTGGTCCTGCAGGCTGTCTTCGCGGGCGTGACGAACGGTATCGTCTACGCCCTCGTCGGCATGGGCCTGTCCGCCATCTTCAAGGGCAGCCGCGTGATCAACGCCATGCAAGGCGAGTTCGCCGTGATCGGCGCCATGACCACGGTGCTGCTGCTCACCAAGTCGGGCTGGCCCTACCCCGCTGCCATCGCGGGCGGGGCGCTCGCCGGCGCCCTGGTCGGCGCGTTCATCGAGATCGCCTTCGTGCGCTACATGGCGGGCAAGAAGGCCAGCGAAGACAGCTTCCTGCTGCTCACCATCGGTCTCGCCCTCACTCTGTCGGCTTCTGTCCTCTTCTTCATCGGCCGCGACGGCCACCTGCTGCCGCCGATCGGCGGCGAAGGGGTGCTGATCGTCCTCGACGCCGTCATCCAGTTCCACGCGCTGTGGCTGATCGCCATCGGCATCGGAGCAACCCTGCTCCTGCGCGCGTTCTTCCATCGCACGACGCTCGGCCTTTCCATGATGGCCGCGTCGATCGATCCCGACGGCGCCGCCACCACCGGCATCAACGTGGCGCGCATGCGCACCTTCACCTTCGTCCTCGGCGGCCTGCTGGGCGCGCTCGGCGGCATCCTGGTCACGCCGCTGATCGCCGTCGACTACACGCTCGGCCTCAATCTCACCCTCAAGGGTTTCGCCGCCGCCGTGCTGGGCGGCCTCACCAACCCGCTGGGCGCCGCCGTCGGCGGCGTGACCCTGGGCCTGGTCGAGTCGCTGGCCATCATCGGCATCTCGTCGAGCTACAAGGACGTCGTGGCTTTCACGGTCCTGATCGTGATCATGATCCTGATGCCGCAGGGCATCCTCGGCCGGGCCGGCCGGCGGGGAGGATGAACGCCGTGACTTCCCGCCTCCTCTGGATCGTCGCGGCCCTCGTGATATGGGCGGCCCTGCCGTTCTTCGTCCCGCGCAACATCGCCGACCTCCTGGTCTTCACCGGCATCTACACGATCGCCGGGCTCGGCATCGGCCTGCTGCTCGGCCATTGCGGCATCGTCAACCTGGCACAGGCCACCTTCTACGGCCTCGGGGCCTACTCCAGCGCCTATTGCACCGTGATGCTGGGGTTACCCAGCATCGCAGGCTTCGTGGTCGGCGCCGTGATCAGCATGGCACTGGCCTATCTGATCGGCCGGCCGATCCTGCGGCTCACCGGCTACTTCCTGGCCCTGGCGACGCTGGCGCTCGGCGCCATCGCCAGTGCGCTGTTCTTCGAATGGGATTGGCTGACCGGTGGCACGCTGGGCATTGGCGGCATCCCGAAGCTCGACCTGTTCGGCTTCGTGCTCGACCGACCGTCGCGCTATTACTTCTTCGTCTGGATCGTGGCCTTCACCTGCATGGCCGTCGCCCACAATCTGGTCGGCAGCCGCACCGGGCTGATGCTGCGCTCGATGCGCGATTCCAGCACGGCCGCCGCTTCGCTGTCCGTCGACCTGCAGGCGCTGCGCACGCAGGTCTTCGTGGTCTGCGCCCTGTTCGGCAGCCTCGCCGGCAGCCTGTTCGCCCACCATGCCTCGTTCGTCAGCACCCAGAGCTTCACGGTCGACCGCTCGATCAGCTTCCTGCTGATCCCGGTGATCGGCGGCGCGACCTCGATCCCGGGCATCGTGGCCGGCGCCCTCTTCGTCACCTTCCTGCCTGAGCTGCTGAGCAAGCTGGGCGACATCCATCAGATCCTGTTCGGGCTTGCCCTGGTCGGTGTCGTGGTCCTGCTGCCCGACGGCCTGATGGGCGCCTACGGCCGGCTGCAGAGGCGGCTGGCCCCGCGGCGGAGCGGTCATGACCACTGATCCCCTCCTCGCCCTGAGGCAAGTCGGCCATTCCTTCGGCGGTCTGGCCGTCCTGCGGTCCGTCACCTTCGACGTCCCGGAGGGCGGCATCGTCGGCCTGATCGGTCCCAACGGCTCGGGCAAGACCACGCTCTTCAACATCGTGAGCGGCTACATCCGCCCGCTCGCCGGCACGATCGACTATCGCGGCGCCTCGATCGCCGGCAGCTCGATCCAGCAGCGCGGCCTGGCCGGTCTGGTCCGCACGTTCCAGACGCCGCAGGTCTTCGAGCAGATGACGGTGCTGGAGAACATCATGGTGGGCTGCACCAAGCTCACCCGCACCAACATGCTGCAGGACCTGCTGCGCACGCCGGCAGCCCGCGCCCAGATGCAGGAGATCCGCCGGCGCGCCGAAGCCGCCTGCGAGCGCTTCCGTCTCGGCGCGCTCGCCGACCTGCCGGCCGCCAGCCTGACGGCGGGCCAGCGCCGCATCCTGGAGATCGCCCGCGCCGTCGTCGGCGAACCACGGCTGCTGCTGCTCGACGAGCCGTCGTCCGGCCTGAACGCCCAGGAGATCGAGAACCTGCGCGACTGGATCGTGCGTCTCAACGAAGAGGGCATCACCGTGCTGCTGGTATCGCACGACATGGGCCTGATGACCGTGGCCCACACCGTCCACACGCTTTACTTCGGCGAGATCATCGCCAGCGGCGACATGGCGGCGATCCAACGCGATGCCCGCGTTCGCGAAGTCTATCTCGGAGTCTGACCCGTGCTGGAAGTGACCTCGATCTCCGCCGGCTACGGGGCACTCACCGTCCTCGACGACGTGTCGCTCCGCGTCGGCGACGGCGAGGCGGTCGCGCTGGTCGGCGCCAACGGCGCCGGCAAGACGACCCTCGTCCGCACCATCTGCGGCCTGCTGCGCGCCCGCAGCGGCCGCATCGCCAAGAACGGCAGCGACATCACCGCAGCACCGCCCCACGACCTCGCGCGCCACGGACTGGCCGTCGTCCTGGAAAATCGCCGCCTGTTCGGCGAACTCTCGGTGCGCGAGAACCTGGTGCTGGCCGAGACCGTCGGCCGCAAGGCACGCGGCGGCAAGCTACGCTTCACCTGGGACGAGGTGACGGAGCTCTTTCCCATGGTCAAGGAACGGCTCGATTCCGCCGTCGAACTCCTGAGCGGCGGCCAGCAGCAGATGGTGGCAATCGCCCGCGCACTCCTCCTGCAGCCGGACCTGCTGATCATGGACGAGCCCTCGACGGGACTGGCGCCCAAGGTCGTGAAGGACATCCTGCTGGTCATCAAGGCGCTGCGCGAGCGCGGCATGGGCCTGCTGCTGATCGAGCAGAATGTCGGCATCGCCTCGGAGATCACCGATCGAGCCTACGTTATGGCCGTCGGCCGGATCGTGCACGAGATCGGCGCCGGCGAATGGCAATCCTTCCTGACCGACGAGCGGCTGGTGAAGGCCTATCTGGGCTGATCGCTCCTCCAAAGACAAAGCGCCCGACCTTCAAGGCCGGGCGCTCGTCGATTGTCTGCGGCAAGGGACCGTCGACTACTTTCCGGTCTTCTCCACGTTCCAGAAGATTGCCGCGGTCATGGGCGGCATCAGGCCCTTCACATTGCTGCGCCGGACGCTCATGCCGTACCACTCGCCCAGAGGATAGTGCGTGCCGAGCGTCGCTGCCCGGACCTGGATCTCGGCGGCGATCTTCTTCTGCTGTTCCGGATCGGTTGCGGCCGCGAACTGATCGCGCAGCTCCTCGATCTTCTTGTCGCACGGCCAGCCCGGCGTCGCCTTCTCGCAGGAAGCATTGAGGTTCTGGGAGATCACCGGATCGTTCGAATCGAGCGCCCCCCAGCTCGTGAGGAAGACGCTCCAGCCGCCGTTGGCCAACGGATCGCGCTTGTTGGTGCGGGCAACCGCGGTCTGCCAGTCCGTCGTCTGCATGTCGACCTTGAAGCCGGCCCGCTCGAGCTGGGCCTTGGCGACCGGCGCGAGATTGGCCAGGAATGCCAGGTCGGTGGGATGCAGGACCACGATCGGCGTGCCGTCGTAGCCGGCTTCCTTCAGCATCTCACGCGCCTTGGCGACATTGCCGTCGAGGCGCCCTTCCATGCCGGCATCGGTCGCCAGACGGGTGCCGCAGATGAAGTAGGTCTTGCAGGGCTTGGCGAGGTCCGGGTTGCCGACCTGGGCGTCGAGGAAGGGCTGCTGCGTTACGGCGTAGCCGACAGCCTCGCGGATCTTCGGATTGTCGAACGGCGGATGCAGCCAGTTGAGGCGCAGGGTGAACTGCCCGGGATACCGGCCGCGTTCGGTCACCAGCGCCTTGTCGCCTTTCAGCATGGGCATCAGATCGGGCGGGATGCCTTCGATCAGGTCGATCTCGCCGGCCTGCAGGGCGCTCACCGCCGTCTGCATGTCGGGCAGGACCAGCCATTCGATGCGGTCGACCTTGGCGACCTTGCCGCCGGCCAGGCCGGAGGGCGGCTCCGCGCGCGGCTTGTAGTTCGGGTTGCGCACATAGACGACCTTCTCGCCCGGCTTCCATTCGTCGGCCTTGAAGATGAACGGTCCCGATCCCGTGGCATCACGGATCTGCTGCGTGCCCGGCGTGTCGGCGATGCGCTTGGGCATCATGAACGGTGCCGTGCTGCCTGGCTTGGCCAGCGACGAGATCACCAGCCCGTAAGGCGCCTTCAGGATCAGGCGGAACGTCTTGTCGTCGACGACTTCGATGTCCTTGGTGTTCTGCATCAGGCGCTGCCCGATGCCGTCGCGCTCTGCCCAGCGCTTGATCGACTGGACGCAGTCGGCAGCCTGCACCGGCTTGCCGTCATGCCATTGCAGGCCGTCGCGCAGGACGAAAGTATAGGTCAGGCCGTCATCGCTGACCTTGTAGCTGTCGACCATCTGCGGCTTCGGATTGAGGTCGGCATCGAGGGCAAACAGCGTGTCGTAGACCAGATAGCCGTGGGTGCGGGCGATCTGCGCCGACACCCAGATCGGATCGATCACCTTGAGATCCGAATGCATCGACGCTCGCAATGTCGTGGGAGCGCCCGTGGGGGTACCCTGGGCCACTGCCGCCAGGGGCCACGCGGTCGCCAGCATGGCCATGCCGGCAATCAAACGACGACGCAACAATTCCCGCATACTCGACGTCTCCTCTGCCATTGGTTCCTGACTAGCACAAAGCGAGCCTGCTCCCCACCCGGCCGCCCACGGGAATGTGACTTGGGCTTTGGCCCCGCGCGACGCGAGGATGGCGGCGTTCAACAAGCAAGAAACCAGGGAGAGAACGATGATGACCCCAAGGCATGTCCTCGCAGGACTGGCCGGTGCCGCCATGTTGCTGTCGACCGCCGCAAATGCCCAGCAGACGCCGCCGCAGTTTCCCGAGATGACCTTCTTCGTGACCAGCATCGGCGGTCCGCAGGGCGCCAACTACGGTGGCCTCGAAGGCGCCGACCGCCATTGCCAGACGCTGGCCGCCAAGGCGGGTGCCGGCGGCAAGACCTGGCGGGCCTATCTCAGCACTCAGGCAGTAGGCGGTGCGACCGCGATCAACGCCCGCGACCGCATCGGCAAGGGCCCGTGGGTCAATGCCAGAGGGGTGCAGATCGCCGCCAGCGTCGCGGACCTGCATTCGCCCAACAACAAGATCAGCGCCGAAACCATCGTCGCGGAGACCGGGCGGCTGATCCCCAGTCGGCTCTACACCGTCAACCAGCACGACATCCTGACCGGCACCCAGACCGACGGCACGGCCTTTCCGCCGGACAAGGACATGACCTGCGGCAACTGGACGAAGAGCGGCGAAGGGAACGCCATGGTCGGCCATGCCGACCGCATGGGCCTGCGCGACGACGAGCCTTCCAAGTCGTGGAACACATCGCACCCGTCGCGGGCCTGCGACGCGGCTTCGCTGGTGGCGACCGGCGGCGCCGGTCTGCTCTACTGCTTCGCCGCGAACTGAACGAAAGGCGGCAGCGCCGGTCTCCCGACGCTGCCGCCGTATCTACCGGGCGATCAGCCCTCGACCTTGACGCCGGCGGTGGTGATCACCTTCCGCCACTTCTCGACTTCGTCGTTCAGGAACTTCACCGTCTCGGCCGGCGTGGCGCCGACCGGAATGACGGCCTGTTCTGCCAGCCGCTTGCGCAGCGCATCGTCCTTCACGGCCTTGGCGACTTCGGCGCCCAGCTTGTCGACGATCTCCTTGGGCGTGGCCGCCGGGGCCATGAACATCACCCAGCTCGACGA
>MKRV01000286.1 GCA_001897995.1 Alphaproteobacteria bacterium 65-37
CCAATATCGTCTGATGCTGCGCGATGAAGCGATGCCGTGCAGCACTCGAGGCGACACGCCATCGTCCCGCCCGAGCCGCGGTCGAGGACCTGAAGGGCAGATCCAGCTCCGATGCGTCGACGAGCAAGGTCGGCTGAAGAGCAAAGGACTGGACATCTGCCGCGGCGGCGCTGTGCATCGTGGCGCCCTCCCCTTGCCGCACCATCGCGAGATCGTCGCCGTCGATGTCGTTGCCGTTGACGGAGCAGTGCGAGCTGAAGATGTGCCAGATGCTGAAGTCGCGGGTCCGCTCACTGAGCGTCAAGACGCTCGCTTGATCGACTTCCAGGCGTGTCAGAACGACCCCATCGAGCACGAGGTAGCGAAATCGCCCGCCGAATGATGGCCCCGAGTCGGCAACCAGCTGGCAGCTGGCGCCCGGTACGGCCTGGCCCAACTCCTCTTCGCTGGTCGTTGCAATTCGACGATAGAGATGCATCGTCCCGATCGAAAGATCTCCGGCCGACGGCCGGCGACCTCTCCCCCGCACAGTGGTTCCGCCTGGACCTTGCCACTTCTTGCACAACTTGGCGCGGATATTTTCCTATTGCCCATGCCGCATCGGGAGCGGTCAACGGGCGAGCGCGGCACGATCGGTGAGTGGCCAAAATACGCTAAGCTGACCCGATGATCCGGATCGGCATCCTGGGGGCTGGAACGATGGCCGCCGTCCATGCAGCTGCCTATGCGCGCATGTCCGATATCGAAGTTGTCGGCGTGTTTGGCCGCACCCCCGGACGCGCCCGTGCTGTGGCGGCGACCTGCGGTGCCTCGCCGGTCGATGGGGCGGACGCCCTGATCAGGGCGCCGGACCTCGATGCCATCGACATCTGCCTTCCAAGCGCCCTGCACCCAGCCTTTGCGATCTCGGCCCTCCAGCATGGCAAGCATGTCCTCTGCGAAACACCGATGGCGCTGAGCCTGGCCGAGGCCGAAAGCATGCGCGACGCCGCGCGACAGGCCGGTCGCCTGCTGCAGGTCGGGCTCCTCATGCGCTCGGTCGATGCCTACGCTCATGTGAAAGCCGCCGCGGAGTCGGGTCGGCACGGGCGCCTTCTCGGTCTTTCGGCCTGGCGCCTCGGTTCCTACCTGCATCCCAATGCCCCCGACCATAAGACCCATTACGGCGATCCTACGACCGAGTTGATGACCTTCGACTTCGACGTCGCCCTGTGGCTCATGGGCAGGCCGGCCCGGCTGCAGGCGCTGGGCGGAGGCACCGTCACCGCATTGCTCGGCTACGCCGACGGCGGACAGGCGACCATCATGGCGAGCGGACTGATGCCGCCTGGGTCGCCCTTCACGGTGGGTTTCCGAGCCTTGTTCGAGCGTGCTGTCTTCAGGCTGGAAACCACTTTCGACCAGATCCCGCCACGTAGCGCCTTCACCGTGGCGACAGTCGATGCCGCGGCAACCGCTGTCGCTCTGACGCCACGTGATCCCTACGACGTCGAACTTCGCCATTTCATCGACTGCATCGTCGGCAGCGGCGACCTGGCGCTGCTCGACGCCGATCGCGCGATCGAGGCGCTCCACCTGTCCCTGGCGACCCAGCGCGCACTCGCCGACGGACAGCCCGTCATACTTTGAGACGGTGTAAGGTCGGCCGCCGACCATCAGCACCAGCGCCATCAGGACAACGAATGACCCAAGAGGCCGAACCACCCTCCCGCCGCCAGATGCGCCTCGGCGTCTTCGTCCAGGCGCCCGGACACCATGTCGGCGGCTGGCGGCATCCTGACGCCACGGTCGAGGGCTGGCCCAACCTGTCGCTGATGCAGCACATCGCGGCCGCGGCCGAGCGCGGCAAGTTCGACATGTTCTTCCTGGGCGATGGCTTCGCCACCGGCTACGACGAGCATCCCTCGACCATCGGCAAGTTCGAGCCGCTCACGCTGCTCGCCGCACTCGCCATGGGCACGAGCAGGATCGGCCTCGCCGCCACCGCCTCGACGACCTACGCCGAGCCTTACCATGTGGCGCGCGGTTTCGCGTCGCTCGACCATATCTCAGGCGGCCGGGCGGCCTGGAACGTGGTGACGACGGCCTATGCCAAGTCGAGCGCCGTGTTCGGCCGACAGCATCCGCCGCATGCCGAGCGCTACGCGATCGCCGAGGAATTCGTCGAAGCCTGCCGCCTGCTGTGGGACAGCTGGGACGACGACGCCTTCATCGGCGACAAGACGGCCGGCCGGTTCGTGCGCCCGGGCAGCCTTCGTATTCCGAGCTTCAAGGGCCGCTATTTCGCTGTCGAAGGCGCGCTCAACGTGCCGCGTTCGCCGCAGGGCCATCCGGTGCTGATCCAGGCCGGGTCGTCCGGCCCCGGCCAGGCCCTGGCCGCCCGCATCGCCGACGTCGTCTTCACCGCGCAGAACGACCTGGCCGAAGCCCGCGCCTTCTACGATGGCATGAAGGCCCAGCTCATCCGGCAAGGGCGCAGCGCCCAGTCGGCGCTCGTCATGCCGGGCGTCATGCCGGTCATCGGACGCACCGAGCAGGAAGCCCGGGAAATCTTCGCCGAGCTCAACCGCAACATCGACACGGCGCAGGCCTTCACGGTCCTCTCCGAACGCCTGGGGGCCGACATGTCGCCCCATCCACTCGATGGCCCCGTGCCTGATGTGCCGGAGACCGAGCATCTCAAGAGTCGTGCCGCTCTCCTGATCCAGATGGCCCGACGCGAGAATCTCACCTTGCGCGACCTCTTCTACCGGGTTGCCGCGGCGCGCGGCCACCTGCTGCCGGTCGGCACACCGGTCCAGATCGCCGATCTGCTGGAGCGCTGGTTCGAGGCGGGCGCCGCCGACGGCTTCAACCTGATGCCGCCGTTCTTTCCCGGCCAATTCGACGCTTTCGTTGATCTCGTGGTACCGATCCTGCAGGAACGAGGCCTGTTTCGGGCCGATTATACGGGCACGACGTTGCGTGACCATCTCGGCCTGACGAGGAAGGCCAGGCCCCAGTTCACGGATCACTGAACGGCGTCTCGTCGGTTCTTCGACAGGCGCGACGCCGTTACGATGGCAACAGCGGCGCCCAGCAGCAGCAGAACGTCCGTGCCGCCGACCGGCCAAAGATGGGAATGCACCAGGCTGCGGCCGAGATGGTCGCCCGTGGTGATCCAGTTCAAGCCGACCGCAGCAATCGCAAGCACGCCGATCGCCCGGCATTGCTCGCGCCAGGCCTGGGCCGGCCTCGACCAGGCATGGCCGAAGCTCGCAAGCCAGGCGAGAAGGAACGCCCAGATCTCGAGCGCGCTGCGGTCCTGCCCTAACCACGTCGCGTCCATCGGCAAGAGACGATTGGCGATGAAGAAGACCAGCGTGGCGATCACGATGCCGCTCACGCTCCCCACCGTCATGCCTTCGACGAACCGGAAGCCCGACAAGCCGTATCGCATGAACCGCTTGCGACGCGATTCGAGCCAGAAAAGGTAGCCGGTTGCGATGGTGACGCATCCGGCGAGACCTAGGCCGAAGTAGAGCCAGCGCAGCGACCAGTGACGAAACCTGATGAGATGAAAGCCGACAATGAAGCGCTGGATCGCGGCGACTGGCTGCATTTCGGTACGCTGATGCAGGGACGCGCCCGTCGTACCGTCGAAGTAGATCAGATCACCCGACAGGCTGACCCTGTCTTCGAAAGGGCGGCTCACCTGCACGTAGGCCGCGGCATCACCCGGCAGACGCACGACGACGGCGCGCGGCAGCTCCCCGCCCCACCGGCTGCGGGCTTCCGACACCATGGCGTCGAGCGACCCCAGTTCACCGGGCTTGTTCAGTCGTGGCCGGGAGAAATCTCCGATCTCCTCGGTCACGAAGGTACGGCGGTCCGGGTAGAACATCCGCCAGCTGCTCTGAAAATAGATCGAATAAAAGAAGATCAGGCCGGAAAGCGTGATAGCGATGTGAAACGGCAACGCCAGGACACCGGCGACATTGTGCAGATCGAGGATCGCGCGGCGCGGCTGCCGGTCGGCCCTGAATGTGAAGAAGTCGGCAAAGAACTTGCGATGGACAACGACGCCGGACACACAGAGCAGCAGCATCGCCATTGATGCGAGGCCGACGATCCAAACGCCGATGTCCCAGCCGCGGACATGCAGCATGTAGTGGAAGGGATAGATGAAGCCCGATGCCGCCCGCGTGCCGGAATCCGGCAATGTCGCCCCCGTCGCCGGATCGAGGTAGCGTACGACCAGGCCTGATCGATCGCGCCAGGCCAGCCGGAACACCGGCTGCCGCTCGCTCGGCAGGATGATCGCGACAAAGGACGACCGGGCACGTCCGGCATCGGCAATAGACGGGCGGAGGACATCCAGGGTCGGCGGGTCTCGCGGCAGGGCGAGACGCAGCTCCGGCATCATCCAGCGGTCGATCTCGCGGTCGAAAACCGAAAGCGTGCCCGTCCAGAAGATCGCGAACAGCAGGCTCCCCAGTACGACGCCCGCCCAGGTATGGACCCAGTTCATCGACGCCCGGAACGCCGGCTCCATATTCGATGCTCAGAAATCGGCCGTCAGCGACAGGCGGAAGGTGCGCGGCGCACCGAGGCTCAAGGTGGACGCTGCGGATCCGGTCTCCCAGTAATTGGCATCGAGGAGGTTCTCGACGGAGAACCGGGCAACGATCGGCTTGCCGGTCGGGCTGCGCACCGGCTCGAAGGCATAGCGCAACCCAACGTCGAGGCGCGTCCAGTCCGGCAGGCTGCGCCGCGGCCAGGTAGTGTCGATATATTGCGAGCTGGTATAGACGGCGCGCCCGGTCAGCGTGAGGCCGCGGACGAACGGCGTATCCCATTCGCCCGCAAGGTTGAGCTGGAAGGTCGGCGAAAAGGGCGCGACCCAGCCGTCGGTCAGACCACCCTGCGTCTTGGTGAGCACGCCATCGAGCAGCATGAAGCCACCCAGGAGGCGCACTCCTTCCATCGGTTCACCGAAGACATTGAACTCCAGGCCCTGATTGCGTTGCTCTCCGGACAGCATGAGCTTGTTGGTCGCCACGTCGGTGATCGTGCTCGGCTGCGTGATCTGGAACAGGCTGAGGGTCGTGGTGAAACGCCCCCAGTCGACTTTCACGCCGGTCTCCCACTGTGTCGACTTGAAGGGTGGGAAGACCTCGCCGGCATTGGCAAAAGTCGATCCGACGATCGTGCCTGGACGAAGCCCCTGGATGAAATTGCCGTAGAACGAGACATTCTTCCAGGGCTTGAAGACCAGAGCCACGGCGGGCGTGAGCGCACTCTGGTCGTAGCTGTCGGCCTCCAAACCGGTCGTCGGATTGTAGTTGGTGGCCGTCACCCGCTGCAGGCGCGCACCGACGGTGAGCTGGATGCGATTGTCGGCGGCCGACAGTGTATCGGCAAGGGCGAGGCTCGACAGCGTCTCGATGCTCGTCTTGTTGGCCGCCCCGATCGGAATGTTGGGTCGCGCGATGACGTTCGGGTTGTAGATGTTGGTGTTGTAGGTCGCTCCATTGACCGTCACCGCACCGGTCTCCTGACGAAAGGCCGTAGCGGCAAAGGCGAATTCATGGTCGATCGGCCCGGTGCGGACCCTGGCGCGCAGACCGGCCTCGCTAGTCTGATAAGTCTGGTACTGGCTGAACGTGCTGGCCGTCACTGTGGCGTTGCCGTTGAAGTTGGAGACAGTGAGGTTGGTGCTCCCGGCCAGTCGCTGCGCACGGTAGTCGTGCGCACCTATGGTCGCGTAAGCCGTCACGGTCTCGGTGAGATCGACCTCGGCACGCAGCACGCCGAAGAGATCCTTGTGATCCTGATAGTTCCACGGCTGTCCCGGATTCTTCCGAGCGTTCGGCGCATAGGGCAACGCCACATTGGCGCCGACGCCAAGATAGGGGATCAAGCCGCCGATATAGCGATACTGGTATCCGAGATCGGCCGCGACACGGACCCGCTCGCCGCGATAGTCGAGTCCCACGATGTTCAGGAAGCGCTGATCGGAGTTTCCCTCGATGGCCGTTTGGCCGGCGCGGGCGACACTGTTGAAGCGGACACCGATCTGCTTCTCGTCGCCGAACCGACGTGCGACATCCAGATGTCCGCTGACCTGGCCCGCCGAGGCATAGCCGGCCGTCAACTGCGTCAGACCCTGATCTGGCGCGCGCTTGGGCACGAGATTGATGGTGCCGCCGACGCCGCCACCCGGCGGCATGCCGTAGATCATCGCGGTGGGGCCCTTCAGCACTTCGACGCGATCAGCCAGTTCCGCCATGATCGAGCTGGTTGGCAGCACGCCGTAGAGGCCGCCATAGGCCGTGGTCGCGCTGCCCACCGGGAAGCCACGAATGCGCACGGTATCGGTTCCGGGGCCGCCATCGGGGAAATAGGAGCGCACCGAGGGATCGTCGATCAGAACGTCCCGGATCGTCTTCGCCTGCTGATTCTGAACTTTCTCAGCTGTAAAATTCGTCTGATTGAACGGCGTATCCATCACCTCGCGGTTGCCCAGCAACCCGAGCTGACCGCCCTTGGCCACCTGCCCGCCGGCATAGGGCGGCGGTACATTGTCGATCAGCGCCTGCGAGGGGACGGAATAGCCCTGCACCTGGACGGGATCGAGATGGACCGCGCCAGGCAAACCGCTGGCTCCCGGTCGCTCGAGCGCCACCGTGGTGGCATTCGTGAACCGGAACACCAGACCGGTGCCGGACAGGAGACGCGCCAGCGCCTCGCCCGGTGGCAGGCTGCCGATAACCCCAGGGCTTCTCAGCGCGGCCGTGAGCGTACCCTCGGCGACAACCTGCAGGCCGGATTGGTAGCCGAACTGAACAAGCGCATCGGCAAGCGACTGCGCAGGAATGTTGAAAGACCGCGCCTGCTGCGCAAAGGCCGTGCCCATCGCGAGCGGGACGATCACGGCGGTGCTGCAGAAAGCAACGGCCGCAGCCAGCAGCGACACACCGATGCGCCGGGCCCGCGATACCGCCGGCCCCTTCACCCCTTCGTCGTCCCCATTCACCTGCGATCTCCCCAACACGAAACTGAGGAGACCGAGCTGCCAGTGGCGATTGCTTCTCAACCGCTCCAGGCTCCTTGCGGCATTGACGAGATGAGGCGAGGTGTTTTTCCGAAAAAAGTCTCAGCAGCGCGCCGATGCCTATCCCTTTGCAACGACCAGCAGCCAGGGCGTGACCTTGATGACGCGCCCCCCTTGGGGAACGACCAGCGCCTCCAGCGCCCGTACCGGATCGCTGGCATCGAATACGCCCGTCACGGGCTGACGCCCGACGCTGCCGTCGGCGATGACGATGCGGCCGCCGAACCAAGGGCGAATCCGGTCGACAACCTCAGAGACCGGCCGATTGCGAGCAGCAATCCGAACATCGGGCCCGACCACCAGGAAGTCGGGCAGATCGGCGCCCTTCTCGACGGTACCGCCGGTTCCGATGCGCACCCAGTCACCGGCCCGCAGGTCGAAGACCTCGGCTTTCCCGGAGTCGACCCGGACATGACCGCTGCCTACCGCGATCGACGTGCCGTCGCCGCGCCTTGAAACATCGAACCGTGTTCCCAGCACCGTCACCGTCGTGTCGCCCGCGACGACGCGAAACGGCCGCGCCTTGTCAGGCGCGACATCGAACAACGCCTCGCCTGCCAGAAGCTCGACCTTGCGCTCGCCGCCGACAAAGGCCAGGCGGATTGCGCTGTCGGGTCCGAGCCGCACCGTGCTGCCATCGTCGAGTTGCAACGTCTCGATTTCGGCCGTAGCGGTCAGATGATCGGCCTGGAAGCGCACGGTCAGGGTCGGCCCCAAAATCATCAGGAGGCAGGCGGCAATCGCCAGCACCGCCGCCACCGGACGCCATCCTCCGAGCAAACCCGGCCGATGCAGCGTAGGAGCTGCCGTCTGGTCGTTGCCTGCCATCGCCAGCAGATCGCCTGTGCGGGCCACGCTCCGCCAAGCGACGGCGTTCGCCGGCGCAGCGTCGAGCCAGGCTCGAAATCTGGTCAGGCAGGCCTCATCGCCGGGATCCTCATCGAGGAGGATCAACCAGCTTGCGGCTTCCCGACGGGCACGGTCGGCGTCAGTGTCCATGAGACGAAGACGTTGTCGCGTGGGCCTTTTTTCCGCGCAACCGGTCACAATGAGCAATGCCCTCGACGATCAGGGCATGCGTTCGCGTGATAGAGAGGCCGAGATGATCGGCGACCTCGCGGAGCTTGCGCCCCTCGATGCGGTTCATCCGTACCGCCGTTCGGGTCCGTTCAGGCAGTTCCGCCAGGGCATCTAGAACCGCTCGAAGTTCGTCGCGCGCCAGGGTCGCGCGTTCCGGCGACGGTTGCTCATCCGCCAGGGTCACGGCATCGATCTCGAAGGCGAGCCGGGCCGTTTCGCGAGACAGGGTCCGGCGTGCGTCGATCGCGAGGTTGCGGACAAGGCGGTAGAGATAGGCGACGGGTTCCTGGATCAGCGCGAGGTCATCCGCCCGAGAGAGCCTGAACCACGCCTCCTGCACGACGTCCTCGGCCTGTGCTCGGCCGCCCGCAATGGCACTGGCATAGGCGACCAACGCCGAGCGATGCATTCTGTAGATGCGCAAAACGCCCCGCTCGCCTTCAGACACCGCACCCCCAATTGCGAACAATTCGCAATCGCTTCTAGCGGACGGCCAACCTGCGCGGCAAGTGAGTTTGCTTCGTCGTGCATCGCCGACCTTCTGATAAGGCCGATTCCTTCACGAAATCATAGCGTTACATGACTTCCACAAAGGGATCACTTCAGGCCTTGCGCGAGGCGCTGCGACTCCTGATATAACGGCCCCGAGGGGCCGGTGTGGGCGAAGCAGTCGCCAACCCGGTCAGATCCGGAAGGAAGCAGCCGTAACGAATTCGCTTCGGGTCATGCCGGTCTCTCACCCGTGCTTTTGCGCGCGCCGCCGCGGGAGCCGGGCCGCCCAGGCGCGATGACCGCCGGGCCTAAGGGGCCACGGCGCACCACCGGGTAGGACCGCCATGGCGAAAGCCTCCAAAGGCACTGGTACCGATGATGGGACCAAGGACGCTGCGGCTCCCGCCCTCCCCTACCGCGTCCTCGCCCGCAAATATCGCCCTGTCGATTTCACCACCCTGGTCGGCCAGGAGGCGATGGTGCGCACCCTGCGCAACGCCATCGCCACCGGCCGCATCGCCCACGCCTTCATGCTCACCGGCGTCCGTGGCGTCGGCAAGACCACCACCGCACGCATCATCGCCCGCGCGTTGAACTGCGTCGGCCCCGACGGCAAGGGCGGCCCGACGGTCGATCCCTGCGGCGTCTGCGACAACTGCACGGCGATCACCGAGGACCGCCACGTCGACGTCATCGAAATGGACGCTGCCTCGCGGACCGGCATCGACGACGTGCGCGAGCTGATCGAAGGCGTGCGCTATCGCCCGGTCTCGGCGCGCTACAAGGTCTACATCATCGACGAAGTGCACATGCTGTCGGAGAAGGCCTTCAACGCGCTGTTGAAGACGCTGGAAGAGCCGCCGCCGCATGTGAAGTTCCTGTTCGCCACCACCGAGATCCGCAAGGTGCCGGTGACGGTGCTGTCGCGCTGCCAGCGCTTCGACCTGAAGCGCGTGCCGCAGGAAACCCTGGTCGAGCACTTCGGCCGCATTGCCCAGGAAGAGAAGGTCGAGATCTCGCCCGAAGCGCTCACCCTGCTGGCGCGCGCCGCCGACGGCTCGGTGCGCGACGGGCTGTCGATGCTCGACCAGGCGATCGCGCATGGCGGTGGCGTGGTCGATGCCGCGCAGGTCCGCGACATGCTGGGACTGGCCGACCGCAGCCGCGTGCTCGAGCTGTTCGAGAAGACGATGCGCGGCGACGCGCCGGCCGTGCTCGGCGCCCTCGGTGAGATGCACGATGCCGGCGCCGATCCGGTGGTCGTGCTGCAGGACCTGCTCGAGCTCACGCACTGGGTGACCCGCCTCAAGATTTCGCCGGAAGCCGCCGCCGCTTCGGCCGACAGCGAGCGCGCACAGGGGCTCGCCATGGCCGGCAAGCTCTCGATGGCATCGCTGACGCGCGCCTGGACCCTTCTGCTGAAGGGCCTGCAGGAGACGCTGGCTGCGCCCTCGCCGCAGCGCGCCGCCGAGATGGCGCTGATCCGGCTGTGCTACGTCGCCGACCTGCCCTCGCCGTCCGATGCGATCAAGGCGCTGCAGAACGGCGCGGCGACGACGAACGGCGCCGCTGCTCCGGCCCCGCGCGGCGGTGGCGGTGGTGGAGCTGCCGTGGCCCGGCTCGCCACGCAGCCCGCCATGGCCGTGGCCGCGCAACCGGCACAGGCCCTGCCGGCGCCGCGCACATTCACCGAAGTCGTCGCGCTGTTCGAAAGCAGGCGCGAAGCCCGGCTGGTGCACAGCCTGATGCACTACGTGCACGAGGTGCGGTGCGAGCCCGGCGTGATCGAATTCCGACCCGAGCCCAAGGCGCCGACGGATCTCGCCGCGCGCCTGGGCGAGCTCCTGACGCAATGGACCGGCCGACGCTGGCTCGCTTCGGTCTCCAATGCGCAGGGCAAGCCGACCTTGATCGACCAGAAGGCCGCCAAGGCCGACGACCTGCGCACCTCGGCGGAGAACAACGCGATCGTGCAGGCGATCTTCAAGACATTCCCGGGCGCCAAGCTGGAAACGGTACGGCGCAAGGGCGATCAGACGTCCCTGGTCGCAGGCCTCGGCGAGGTCGTCGGCGAAGAGCCGCCGCCTGCCGAGGAGTATCCGGCCGACGACGACATTCCCGAAAGCGAGTACTGATGTTCGACAAATTGAAGGATCTCGGCGGCCTGATGCAGCAGGCCCAGCAGATGCAGCAGAAGATGCAGGAGCTGCAGGCGGCGCTGGAACGCCTGGAGATCGTGGGCTCTTCCGGCGCCGGGCTGGTGAAAGTCACCGTCAACGGCAAGAACGAGACGCGCCGGATCGAGATCGACGCCTCCCTGTTCAAGCCCGAGGACAAAGGTGTGGTCGAAGACCTGATCGTGGCCGCCGCCAACGACGCCCGCAGCAAGGTCGAGCAGACGGTGCAGGAACAGATGCGCGATATCACCGGCGGCCTGCCCTTGCCGCCGGGCTTCAAGATCTGACGCCTTCCCTCAGATGGGCGGCGACAGATGAATGGCCCTGAGATCGAGCGGCTGATCCAGCTCCTGGGCCGCCTGCCCGGCCTCGGCCCGCGCTCGGCGCGCCGTGTGGCGCTGCATCTCCTGAAGAAGCGCGAAGTGCTGATGCAGCCGCTGGCGACGGCGCTGGGCGATGCCGCGCGCGCCATCCGCGCCTGCACCGTCTGCGGCAACCTCGACACCGTCGATCCCTGCTCGATATGTGCCGATCCGCGGCGCGATGCCGGACTGATCTGCGTCGTCGAGGATGTCGGCGACCTGTGGGCCATGGAGCGCGGCAAGATCTTCCAGGGTCGCTACCATGTGCTGGGCGGATCGCTTTCCGCCCTCGACGGCATCGGACCTGACGAGCTCAACATCGCGGCTCTGGTGAAGCGCGTGGCCGGAGGCGGCGTGCGCGAGGTCATCATGGCGACCAATGCCACCGTCGACGGCCAGACCACGGCACACTATCTGGCGGAGCGGCTCGGCGAGTTGAATGTGCCCTTGACCCGCCTGGCGCATGGCGTGCCGGTCGGCGGCGAGCTCGACTGGCTGGACGATGGCACACTCGCCACCGCGCTGAAGGCGCGGCGAGCCTTGTGACCGGCCGGCGATGAGTGTCGAGACACGATGAGCGCCGAAACCCTGGCCGCCATCGCCGTCGCGCTCGGCGCCGGCTGGGCAAGCGGACTGAATACCTACGCCGTCGTCCTGGTCCTGGGCGTCGCGCAGCGGTTGGGGTTCGTTGCCCTGCCCGCCGACCTCCAGGTCCTGGCCTCCCCCTGGGTGATGGGCGTCGCGGCCCTGCTGTTCGCCCTCAACTTTTTTGCCGACAAGATTCCTTACGTCGACAGCATCAACGACGCGTTGCAGACCTTCGTGCGCGTTCCTGCGGGCTTCCTGCTCGCCTACGCCGCCGCCACTGGCCTCAGCCCCGAGATTGCCGTGATTGCCGGCCTGCTGGGCGGAACGCTCGCAGTCGGCACGCACGTCGCCAAGACCGGATCGCGGGCTTTGATCAATACGTCACCGGAACCGTTCAGCAACATCGCCGCTTCGGTCGGCGAGGACGTGACGGTGATCGGCGGCTTGGCGCTCGCAATTGCTCACCCGATCACTTTTCTGTGCCTACTTGCTCTCTTCGTGATCGTCCTGATCTGGCTGCTGCCTCGACTGATCAGGCTGGCCCTGACGCCGTTCCGCCGCCTGGCGCGCGGCCGGGCGGGATCTTGACGGCCGCCTCGAGATCGACCTTTGGCGGAACAACTGCCGCTTTCCTTCGTCGGCGCGAAGCGTAAACTCTCGATCGGTATCATGTTCATCCGCCAGAACATCCAGACCCTGCGGTTCTTTCGCACGACGCCGGCGATGCGGTGCCCGTATCTGCCGCATCGGCTGGAGACGAAGCTCGTCACCGAGCTGAGCGGCCCGGACGCCATCTCCCAGCACGACACCCTGACCGACGCCGGTTTCCGGCGCTCCCACCATTTCGTCTACAAGCCCTTGTGCGACGGCTGCCGTGCCTGCGTGCCAGTGCGTATCCGGGTTCGCGACTTCGAGCCGAGTCGTGCCCAACGTCGTATCCAGCGCCGCAACGAGCACGTCCATGCGACCGAGGTCCAGGCCCTGGCGACCGGCGAGCAGTATTCGCTGTTTTCGCGCTACGTGCTGACCCGTCATCGCGACGGCGACATGGCGGACATGGATTTCGACGACTACCGCGCCATGGTCGAGGAAAGCCCGGTCGAGACGGCAATCATCGAGTTCCGGGACGATTCGGCGGACGGCCGACTGGTCGGCGCCTGCCTCGTCGACTGGCTGTCGAACGGCGTTTCCGCCGTCTACAGCTTCTTCGATCCCCAGGACCCGCGCCGCGGGCTGGGTACGCACATGATCCTGTGGCTGGCCAACGCCGCGGCCAAGCGCGGCTTGCCCTATGTTTACCTCGGCTACTGGATCGCCGATTCGAGCAAGATGGCCTACAAGCGGGCGTTCCGGCCGCTGGAGTTTTTCGGGCCCGAGGGCTGGATGGAGTTGCCCACGGCATAGGCAGTGCAATGGTGGTGGCGCATCTTGACGCACCGGCACGAAAAGTCGACAAGCGGCCGGCGCTGGCATCGCCCAGCGGACCGAGCTAAGAAAACATCCGTAAGCGAGAACGGGTGTGGCTGAAAATCAAATAACTCGCATGCAGGGGGACGGAGACGGATGCGCTTGTTGCTGCAGTTCAGCGCGCTGATCGACGCGTTAAACGAAAAGATAGGCGTTATTTGCAATTGGCTCGTGTTGTTGGCCTGCGTCGTCAGCGCCGGCAATGCGATGGTGCGTTACGCGTACGACACCAGCTCCAACGCCTGGCTGGAAGTCCAGTGGTACATGTTCGCCGTCATCGTGATGTTCGGCGCCTCGTACACGTTGAAGCGCAATGAACATGTCCGCGTCGACCTCTTCTACATGACGCTGAGCCGCCGCGGGCAGCTCTGGATCGACATCCTCGGCACGCTGATCTTCCTCCTGCCGACCTGCGCCATCCTGGCCTGGCTGAGCTGGCCCTTCTTCATACAGTCCTTCAACGTGAACGAGCACTCTTCGAACGCGGGCGGTCTGCTGCGCTGGCCGATCAAGCTGGTGCTGCCGGTCGGCTTCGCTCTCGTCGCCCTGCAGGGCCTCTCCGAACTCATCAAGCGCGTGGCCTTCCTCAACGGGCATGCCGTCGACAGTCTTGAAGCCCACTACGAGAGGCCGACGCAATGATCCCCTTGGAGTGGATGCCGCCGCTGATGTTCGGCGGCCTCGTCGTGTTCATGATCATCGGCTATCCGGTCGCCTTCTCGCTGTGCGCGGTCGGCTTCTTCTTCGGGTTCCTGTCGATCGAGATGGGCTACTTCACGATGGCCTTCATGCAGGCCATCCCCGGACGCGTGTTCGGCAGCATCCTGTCGAACGAGCTGCTGCTGGCCATCCCCTTCTTCACCTTCATGGGCGCCATCCTCGAGAAATGCGGTCTCGCGGAGGACATGCTCGAATCGATGGGCCAGCTCTTCGGCCCCATCAAGGGCGGGCTGGGCTACTCGACCATCATCGTCGGCTTCATCCTGGGCGCCATCACCGGCACGGTGGCGGCGCAGGTCATCGCCATGGCGCTGATCACCCTGCCGGTCATGCTGCGCTACAAGTACGACATGCGCTACGCGACCGGCGTGCTGGCCGCGTCGGGCACCATCACCCAGCTCGTGCCCCCCTCGCTGGTGCTGATCGTGCTGGCCGACCAGCTCGGCCGCTCGGTCGGCGACATGTATCTCGGCGCCTGGGGCCCGTCGCTGCTGCAGATTGCCCTGTTCGCAGGCTACACTTTCTATCTTGCGACGGTGAAGCCCGAAGCCCTGCCGCCGGTGCCGCGCACCCTGTTCGGCAAGGCCCTGTTGATCAAGTGCGCCTGGGGCATCATTCCCGCGGCAGTGCTGATCTTCCTGGTGCTGGGCACCATCATGATGGGCCTGGCGACCCCCACCGAAGCCGGCGCCATGGGCGCCATCGGTGCCATCGTGCTGGCGGTGGTGCGCAATGCGCCGCTCACCAAGTTCGACCGGATCATGTTCCTTGGCGGTTGCGCCGCCGCGATCATCGGCGCCCTGATCGGCATGGTTGCCTTCAAGTCGCTGGCCTTCAAGGCGGCCTTCACCGTCATGTTCGCGGCCATCATCTGGCTGTGCTGGCGGGCCTGGCAGGTGAAGGACCTGCGTGACCTGATCGTGCAGGCCTTCCAGGCGACCATGCGCATCACCGCGATGGTGGCCTTCATCCTGGTCGGCGCGACCTGCTTCTCGATCACCTTCCAGGGCGTCGACGGCAACCAGTGGGTCGAGCACCTGATGTCGAACCTGCCGGGCGGCGTCTGGGGCTTCCTGATCGTCGTCAACCTGTTCGTCTTCTTCCTGGCCTTCTTCCTCGATTTCTTCGAGATCGCCTTCATCATCGTTCCGATGCTGGCGCCGGTGGCCCAGAAGCTCCTGGCCCCCGTCGTCGGTGCCGACGCCGCGCTGATCTGGTTCGGCGTCATGCTCTGCGTGAACATGCAGACCTCGTTCATGCACCCGCCGTTCGGCTTCGCTCTCTTCTACCTGCGCAGCGTGGCGCCCAAGGAAGTGAAGAGCTCGGACATCTACTGGGGGTCGATCCCCTGGGTGCTGCTGCAGCTCATCATGGTGGCGATCGTGATTGCCCTCCCGCAATCGGTGACCTACTTCCTCGACAAGCCGAGCGGCGTCGATCCCAGCAAGGTGAAGATCGAGCTCCAGGCGCCACCTTCGGACGATGCCGCGCCCCCGGTCTTCGGCGCTCCACCGCCGAAGAACTGAGCCCCTGCTGCCACGAAAAAAGCCCCGCCTTTGCAGGCGGGGCTTCTTTCTTTGGCGCTTGTGGCGTCAGCGGCGTGCTTATCGTCCTTGCGCCGACATGGAGAAATTGAAGTTGTCGAAGGTGTTCTCGGCGACGCGGAACCAGAGATTCTCGTCTGTGCGGAAAGCCTTCAGGCTGTCGTAGATCTTCTTGAACTTCGGATCCTTGGCCGCGAGTTCGTCGTAGTATTTGTAGGCCTCGAGGAAACACGGCTCGAGGACCGAGCGCGGGAACGGCCGCAACTCGGTGCCGGCCGCCACCAGCCGGCGCAGCGCCGGCGGATTGCCGGCATCGTACTTCGGCACCATCCAGGACGTGACCCGGCCCGAAGCGACCTCAACCATCGCCTTGTAGGGCTTGGGCAGCTCGTCCCAGGCCTTGTTGTTGATGTAGAGCGACCCGACCGAAGCGCCCTCCCACCAACCGGGATAGTAGTAGTATTTGGCGACCTTGTTGAAGCCGAGCTTCTCGTCGTCATAGGGACCGACCCATTCGCAGGCGTCGATCGTGCCCTTCTCCAGGGCCGGATAGATGTCGCCGCCCGCGATCTGCTGCGGCACCACGCCGAGGCGCGTGAGGATCAGGCCGGCGAAGCCGCCGACGCGGAACTTCAGGCCCTTCATATCCTCCATCGACTTGATTTCCTTGCGGAACCAGCCGCCCATCTGGCAGCCCGTGCCGCCGAAGATGAAGGAGCGGAAGTTGTACTCCTTGTAGAAGTCGTTGATCAGCTCGTGGCCACCGCCGAATTCCAGCCAGGCATAGTACTGCCGCTGGTTCATCGAGAACGGCAGGCCGGTCTCGAACACGAAGTTGGGATGCTTGCCGAAATAGTAGTAGGCCGCAGTCTGGCCGGCTTCGACGGTGCCGTTCTGTACCGCATCGGCAACCTGCAGGCCCGGGACGATTTCGCCGGCGGCGAAGGGCCGTACCTGGAACTTGCCGTCGGACATCTCGCCGACGATCTTGGCGAAGAGTTCGGAGCCACCGTAGAGCGTATCGAGCGATTTCGGGAAACTCGATGTCAGACGCCATTTCACTTCCGGCATGCTCTGCGCAATGGCCGGTGCGGCGACAGTGGTCGCAGCAACAACGCCCGCGGCTCCCACACCCGCGGTCCCGATGAACTTTCTGCGTTTCATCTCTTTTTACCTCCCAAGGGAAAGCCCTCATGGCCTTCCTCAGCGGGGCGAGACTGACATGCGGAATTCTCTTTGGAAAGCGCCCGAACCCTGCGAGTTCCTATAAATCTCTGCAACCTCGCGGCGGGCAAAAGACCCCAAGCAGGAGTGAATTCCGATGGGTTGAGGGTCGAAGATATGCCCGGCCTCTCCCGCCACCGAAGCCGGTCACAAAAAGACCCCGCAGAAGCGGGGCCTTCTCGAAATGTCGATGGGGTCGCGAAACCCTAAAGCTTGTTGGTCGCCGACTGGCGCGCCATGAAGTTGTCGAAGGTGTTCTCGGCCACCCGGAACCACAGCACCTCCTCGTTCCGGAACTGCCGCCATTGGTCGTAGACCTTCTTGAACTTGGGGTTCTTGGCCGAAGTCTCCTCGTAGAGCTTGTTGGCCGAGGCGAGGCTGGCCTCCATCACCGGCTGCGGGAAGGCCGCCAGCTTGGTGCCGGCCGCCACCAGCTCGCGCAGCGCCTTGGGATTGAGTGCATCGTACTTGGCCAGCATCTGGGTGTGCGCCTTGGCCGATGCCACCTCCATCACCGAGCGGTAGATCGCCGGCAGCTCGTTCCACTTCGCGAGGTTGATGAAATTGGAGAGCTGCGGGCCGCCCTCCCACCAGCCCGGATAGTAGTAGTGCGGCGCCACCTTGTTGAAGCCGAGCTTCTGATCGTCGTAAGGCCCGACCCATTCGGCGGCGTCGATCGTGCCCTTCTCCAGGGCCGGATAGATGTCGCCGCCGGCGATCTGCTGCGGCACGACACCGAGCGGCGTCAGCACCTGGCCAGCAAAGCCACCGATGCGGAACTTCAGCCCCTTGAGGTCGTCGACCGTCTTGATCTCCTTGCGGAACCAGCCGCCCATCTGGCAGCCGGTATTGCCGCAGGGAATGGCAACGATGTTGTAGTCCTTGAGGAAGTCGTTCACCGCCTGCCGGCCGCCGCCCCAGTTCATCCAGGCGTCCTGCTGGCGCGCGTTCAAGCCAAACGGCAGCGCCGTGTCGAAGGCAAAGGTCGGATCCTTGCCGATATAGTAGTAGGATGCCGTATGGCCCATCTCGACGGTGCCGTTCTGCACCGCGTCGGCGACCTGCAGGCCGGGCACGATTTCACCGGCGGCAAAGACGCGGACTTGCAGCTTGTTGTCGGTTACTTCGGCGCAGTATTTGGCGAAGGCCTCGGCCGCGCCGTAGAGCGTGTCGAGCGACTTCGGAAAGCTCGAGGCCAGGCGCCATTTCACCTCCGGCATCGATTGCGCGATGGCCGGCGCCGCAACCGCGCTTGCAGCCACGGCCGTTGCGCCGCCAACACCGGCGGTTTTCATGAACTTACGACGTTGCATGGATGTCCCTCCCACAGGACTTGATGGTTATTGCGCTGATTCCATTCAGCGAAACAACCCTGCCATGAGAGACGGCCGCTGGCAAAGCCGACAAACGTAAAAGGCCCCGCCGAAGCGGGGCCTTCTTTCGACTGGACGGATCAATCCGGCCTACAGCTTGTTGGCCGCCGACTGGCGCGCCATGAAGTTGTCGAAGGTGTTCTCGACCACGCGGAACCACAGCACTTCCTCGTTCCGGAACGGCTTCCACGAATCATAGACCTTCTTGAACTTCGGATTCTTGGCGATGGTCTCGGCGTAGAGCTCGTTGGCTGCATTGAAGCAGGCTTCCATCACCGGCTGCGGGAACGGCAGGAACTTCGTCCCGGCCGCGACCAGCTCACGCAAGGCCTTCGGGTTCTGGGCGTCGTACTTGGCAACCGACCAGCTCACCGTATCGCCCGAAGCGACTGCGATCGCTTCCTTGTACGGCGCCGGCAGCGCCTCATAGGCTTTCTCGCCGCAATAGAGCGAGAGGGCGGCGCAGCCTTCCCACCAGCCGGGGTAGTAGTAGTACTGGGCGACCTTGTTGAAGCCGAGCTTCTGGTCGTCATAGGGGCCGACCCATTCGGCGGCGTCGATCGTGCCCTTCTCCAGCGCCGGGTAGATGTCGCCGCCCGCGATCTGCTGCGGGACCACGCCGAGCTTGCTCATCACCTGGCCGGCGAAACCGCCGATGCGCATCTTCACGCCCTTCATATCCTCGGGCGTCTTGATCTCCTTGCGCCACCAGCCGCCCATCTGGGCGCCGGTGTGGCTCATCAGGAAGGAGACCATTTTGTACTCCTTGTAGAACTCGCGCATCAGCTCGAGGCCGCCGCCATGATAGACCCAGGCGTTGTGCTGGCGGGTGTTCAGACCGAACGGCAGTGCGGTGTCGAAGGCGAAGGTCGGATCCTTGCCGACGTAGTAGTAGGAGGCGGTGTGGCCGCACTCGACGGTCTCGTTCTGCACGGCATCGACGACCTGCAGGCCGGGCACGATTTCGCCGGCGGCGAACACTCGAATCTGGAACTTGTTGTCGGTCAGCGCCGCAACGCGCTTGGCGAAGAACTCGCCGGCGCCGTAGATGGTATCGAGCGACTTCGGAAAGCTGGAGGCCAGGCGCCACTTCACTTCGGGCATGGACTGCGCGACGGCGGGCGCCGCGAGCGCGCTGACAGCCGCGACCGAAGCGCCACCGACACCGGCGGTGCGCAGAAACTTGCGACGTTGCATCTCAGAATGTCTCCCTAAAGCTCTTTTACTTTGAACGCGCCTTTTGCAACGCGAACCGCGTTCGGCGGCGCGCGGTTATCGCATAGCGCAACGGCGATGAAAAGCTTGTTGCCGACATCATGAAGACAAAAGAAAAAGCCCCGAAGATTCGGGGCTTTGCGTCTATTTTTCAAAGACTTGGCCGGAAGGCTGCCGTCAGAGCTTATCGGCCGCCGACAGGCGCGCCATGAAGTTGTCGAAGGTGTTCTCCACCACGCGGAACCACAGCACTTCCTCGGCGCGGAACGGCTTCCAGGAGTCATAGACTTTCTTGAACTTCGGGTTCTTGGCAGCCGTCTCGTTGTAGATGTCGTTGGCGGCGGTGAAGGCGGCTTCCATCATCGCCTGCGGAAACGGCAGCACCTTGGCGCCGCCGGCAATCAGCTCGCGCAGTGACCTCGGATTCTGCGCATCGTATTTGGCGAGCGACCAGCCCACCGTGTCGCCGGCCGCGACCGCAATCGCTTCCTTGTACATCGCCGGCAACGCCGCATAGGCCTTGTCGCCGCAATAAAGCGACACCGCCGTGCTGCCTTCCCACCAGCCCGGGTAGTAGTAGTACGGCGCCACCTTGTAGAAGCCGAGCTTCAGATCGTCGTAAGGGCCGACCCATTCGGCGGCGTCGATCGTGCCCTTCTCCAGCGCCGGATAGATGTCGCCGGCGGCGATCTGCTGCGGGACCACGCCGAGCCTCGCCAGCACTTGGCCGGCGAAACCGCCGACCCGAAACTTCAAGCCCTTCAGGTCGTCCAGCGACTTGATCTCCTTGCGGAACCAGCCGCCCATCTGCGCGCCGGTATGCCCGACCAGGAAGGAGGTCAGCTTGTAGTCCTTGTAGAAGTCGCGCATCAGCTCGAGCCCACCGCCGTGATAGACCCAGGCATTGTGCTGGCGCGTGTTCAGGCCGAAGGGCAGCGCGGTGTCGAAGGCGAAGGTCGGATCCTTGCCGACATAGTAATAGGCGCCGGTATGGCCGCATTCGACGGTCTCGTTCTGCACGGCATCGAGGACCTGCAGACCGGGCACGATCTCGCCGGCTGCGAACGAGCGGATCTGGAATTTGTTGTCGGTCAGGATGGCGACACGCTTGGCGAAGTACTCGCCGGCGCCGTAGATCGCGTCGAGCGACTTCGGAAAGCTCGACGCCATGCGCCATTTCACTTCGGGCATGGATTGAGCGACGGCCGGTGCGGCGAGCGTGCCGGCGGCGGCGACGACGGCGCCGCCAGACGCGGCGGCACGCAAGAATTTGCGACGTTGCATCGAAACGATCCTCCCTGCTTCAGTCTTGTTTTCTGGCAGGAATGTTATCGCACCGCGCAACGAGCGCAAAAAGAAACCCCGCCGAAGCGGGGTTTCTCCTGTCGTCCCGACGATCCGTCGGTCAGAGCTTGTTGGCCGCCGACAGGCGAGCCATGAAATTGTCCATGGTGTTCTCGACGACGCGGAACCACAGCGTCTCCTCGGCGCGGAACGGCTTCCACGATTCGAAGACCTTCTTGAACTTCGGGTTCTTCTCGTTCAGCGCCGCGAACAGCTCGTTGGTCGCGTTGTAGCAGGCTTCCATGATCGGCTGCGAGAACGGCATCAGCTTGGTGCCCGAGGCCACCAGCTCGCGAACCGCCTTGGGGTTCTGGGCGTCGTACTTGGACAGCATCGAGGTATGTGCCTTGGCGGCCGCGGCCTCGATGATCGCCTGGTAGGACTTCGGCAGCTCGGCCCACTTCGTGGTGTTCACGTAGGCCGAGAGCTGCGGGCCGGCTTCCCACCAGCCGGGGTAGTAGTAGTACTGGGCGACCTTGTTGAAGCCGAGCTTCTGGTCATCGTAGGGGCCGACCCATTCGGCGGCGTCGATCGTGCCCTTCTCCAGCGCCGGGTAGATGTCGCCGCCGGCGAGCTGCTGCGGCACCACGCCGAGCTTGGTCAGCACTTCACCCGCGAAGCCGCTGACGCGGAACTTCAGGCCCTTGAGGTCGTCGACGGTCTTGATCTCCTTGCGGAACCAGCCGCCCATCTGCCCGCCGGTGTTACCGCAGGGCATCGAGTGGATGTTGTAGTCCTTGAAGAAGTCGTTCATGAGCTGGCGGCCGCCGCCCCAGTTCATCCAGGCGTCCTGCTGGCGCGCGTTCAAGCCGAACGGCACCGCGCAATCGAGCGCGAAGGTCAGGTCCTTGCCGACATAATAGTAGGACGCGGTGTGGCCCATTTCGACCGTGCCGTTCTGCACGGCGTCCGCCACCTGCAGGCCCGGGACGATTTCGCCGGCGGCGAACAGGCGGATCTGGAACTTGCCGTCGGTCGCTTCGGAAACGTACTTGGTGAAGATCTCGGCCGAGCCGAAGATCGTGTCGAGCGACTTCGGGAAGCTCGAGGCCATACGCCACTTCAGCTCGGGCGCGGACTGCGCGATCGCCGGCGCCGCCAAAGTGCCGGCAGCCGCGACGGAGGCACCGCCGACAGCGGCCGTGCGGATAAACTTACGACGTTGCATGAACCTGGGACTCCCGACCATTTCGAGGAACGGCATGGACTGCCGTTCGAGTTGCGCAGCTTATGACATGCGCATGGCTGCCAACGGAAGGTTCAACGCATGAGCAATAGCGCGAGCGCCAATGCGCCGATTGCAATGCGATACCAGGCAAACACAGTGAAGCCGTGCCGGCTGATGAAACGCACGAAGGCGCCGACCACCAGCAGGGCCGAGACGAAGGCCGCTCCGAAGCCCAGGGCAATGATGCCGCCGTGGTCCCAGCTCAGGCTCGACCAGTTCTTGTAGAGGTCGTAGACCGTGGCGCCGAGCATCGTGGGCATCGCCAGGAAGAAGGAGAACTCCGCTGCCGTTGCGCGGTCCACGCGGAAAACCCGTGCCCCCATGATCGTGGCACCGGCGCGGCTGACGCCTGGAATCATAGCCAGGCACTGGCAAAGCCCGATCAGCAGCGCAGTCTTGAGATCGACATCGTCGAGCGATTTCATGCGCGGGCGCTGCGCAAAGCGCTCGATGATCAGGATGGCAATGCCGCCCACGATCAGGGCGATTGCCACGACCATCGGATCGAACAGCACCGACTTGATGTACTTGTGGGCGAACACGCCCACTATCGCCGCCGGCAGGAACGCCACCACGATGGCGGCGGCAAAGCGCAGCGCAGGCTTCTGGCGCTCGATCACGCCGGTGGCCGTGGTCAGGATCTTGCGGCGATAGAGGAAACAGACGGCGAGGATCGCACCGAGCTGGATCACGATCTCGAAGACCTTGCCGGGCGGCCCCTGGAAGTCCAGCACCACTTCGGCCAGGATGATATGGCCGGTCGAGGAGACGGGCAGGAACTCGGTCAGGCCCTCGACGACGCCGATCAGCAGCGCCTTCCAGATCAGCGTCAGGTCCATATGTTCAGTCCTTGAACCGTTTGGCTCGCGGCCAGCCCTTCTCGGGCATGTGGCCCGCCTGGGCGCGCTCGCCACGCCAGAACTTCAGCTCGCTGGCCGGGATGGTCCGATTGCCCCAAGACAGTCCATCGGCGAGCTTGAAAGCCTGCGCGTCGGCCAGCCGGTCGTTCTTGGATTTTTGCAGCAGCACGCCGCGGCCGCGGCCCATCTCGGGAATCTGATCGAGCGGGAAGATCAGGAGCTTGCGGCCCTCGCTGAGGGCAGCCACCGAATCCGCACCTTCGGGCACGATCGAGAAGGCCTGGGCCTTCTCCTTGTCGGCGACGTTCAGCACCTGCTTGCCGTTCTTGGTCTGCGCCACGACATCGTCTTCCGGCACGACGAAACCGCGGCAGGCGTCCGACGCCACCAGGAACTTGCGCCCGCCCTTCATCACTTCGAGCTGCACGATGTCCTGGTCGTTGCCGAGCTCGATCATCAGGCGGATCGGCTCGCCATGACCACGCGCACCGGGCAGCCGATCGCAGCCCAAGGTGTAGAAGCGGCCGTTGGTGCCGAACACCAGCACCTTGTCGGTCGACTGGGCATGAAGCGTAAAGCGCGGCCCATCGCCTTCCTTGAACTTGAGGTCGGCGGCGGCCTTCTCGTCGAGATGGCCTTTGGCGGCGCGGATCCAGCCTTTCTCCGACAGGATCACCGTGACCGGCTCGCGCTCGACGAAGTCCTCGATCGCATGCTCGATCTCGGCCGGCGCGTCGGCGAGCTCGGTACGGCGACGGCCGAGCTCGGTCTTGCCGCCGAACTTCTTCTTGGTCTCCTGGACCTCTTCGGCGATCGCCTTCCACTGCAGGTCGTCGCTCTTCAGCAGGTCCTTGAGGGTCTTGCGCTCGGCCGTGAGCTTCTTGTGCTCGCCGCGAATCTCGAATTCCTCGAGCCGGCGCAGCGCGCGCAGCCGCATGTTCAGGATGGCTTCGGCCTGCAGGTCGGTGAGCCCGAACGCCTTGATCATCTTAGGCTTGGGCTCGTCCTCCTCGCGGATGATCTTGATCAGCTTGTCGAGGTTCAGATAGGCGATCAGGTAGCCGTCGAGGATCTCCAGCCGGCGCTCGATCTCGGCCAGGCGGAAGGTCGAGCGGCGCACCAGCACTTCGCGGCGATGATCGAGGAAAGCCTGCAGCGCCTCGCGCAGGTTCATCACGCGCGGCGTGTTGTCCTTGTCGAGGACGTTGAGGTTCAACGGGAAGCGGATCTCGAGGTCGCTGAGCTTGAAGAGCTGTTCCATCAGCAGCTCGGCCGGCACGTTGCCGGTGCGCGGCTCCAGGACGATGCGCACGTCGTCGGCCGACTCGTCGCGCACATCCTCCAGGATCGGCAGCTTCTTGGCATTGATGATCTCGGCGATGCGCTCGATCAGCCTGCCCTTCTGGACCTGGTAGGGGATCTCGGTGACGATGATCCGGTACTGGCCGCGCGGCAGCTGCTCGACTTCCCACTTGGCGCGCAGCCGGAACGCACCGCGACCGGTCCTATAGGCCTCGACGATCGACTCACGCGGCTCGACCAGGATGCCGCCGGTCGGGAAGTCCGGTCCCTTGACCAGATCGACCAGGGTCTCGATGCGCGAATTCGGCGTCTTGATGAGATGCAGCAACGCGTCGCACAGCTCGCCGGCATTGTGCGGCGGGATCGAGGTCGCCATGCCGACGGCGATGCCGGCCGCGCCGTTGGCCAGCAGATTGGGAAAGCCGCCCGGCAGCACGATCGGCTCTTCCGTCGAACCGTCGTAGTTGGGCCGGAAGTCGACCGCGTTCTCGTCGATCCCCGCCAGCAGCGCCTCGGCCACCGCCGTCAGGCGGGCCTCGGTGTAACGCATCGCCGCCGGGTTATCGCCGTCGATATTGCCGAAGTTGCCCTGCCCTTCGATCAGCGGATAGCGCGCCGCGAAATCCTGCGCCAGGCGCACCAGGGCGTCGTAGATCGACTGGTCGCCGTGCGGATGATACTGGCCGATCACGTCGCCGACCACGCGCGCACTCTTCTTGAAGGCGCTGTTGGGATCGAGCCGCAACTGGCGCATGGCGTAGAGCAGCCGGCGGTGCACCGGCTTCAGCCCATCGCGCACATCGGGCAGCGACCGCGACATGATGGTCGACAGCGCATAGGACAGGTAGCGCTCCTGGAGCGCTTGCCCGAATTGCACCGGCTTGATCGACGCGAGCGGTACGACGTTGTTGCGCTTTGCCATTTACCGGACGTGAGGGGAAGCGGCCGCGATTCTCGCCACGGCCTCGTTATTCTAGCGTTGGAGCGATTCCATAAATCTCGACCGCGCGGGAGGCAAGGGCTTGTTCTGTGGCCAAAAGACGTGCCGCTCGAGGAAATACCCCGTCAGCTCGAGGCCCTGGCGCAGCGCCTCGTCATCGTCCGGTAACCCGCCGGTGGATAGAAAGCCGGGCAGCGGCAGGAGCTTCTCCTTGTAGGGCCCGGCGGCAGCCCGCGACACCGCCCGCCCCGTCCGGGGCGAGACGTAGGCCAGGTCCTCGGTGGCCCCGGTGGCTGCGCATTTCTCCAGATCGAGGCCGAAGCCCAGTTCCTGCAGCAGACCGAGCTCCAGCCGGACATAGATCGCGGCCCAGCCGGGATGGCCCAGCACGCCCAGGAAGGCCCGGAAACCGTCGAATATCGGCGGATGCGGTTCGCGCTCGGGCAGTGCGGCGTCGATCAGGGCGCAGCCGGCGGCCAGTCCCGACAGCTCGACTGCATTGTCGAGCACCTGGGCGGCATAGGCCTGACGCAGCTCGCCCGTATAGTTGCCGAGCTGCTCGGAAAGCCGCGCCCGCCACGCGACTTCGACCAGATTGCCCGACTGCCAGACCGGACGGGCCCGGCGCGATATGCCGCCCGGCACGAAGCCCGCATGACGCCCATGCTCGCGTGTCAGCAGCGACACGACGAGACCGCTTTCGCCATGAGGCCGTGCCGACAGGACGATCGCTTCGTCGCTCCAATCCATGGCGCGTGTATGCCGCGTTTGGCGAAATCGCGCTAGGTTTGTGCATGACCAGACTGAGACGGCGTTCGCTCCTGGGGGCAGGTGCGCTGGCTGCCTTCCCCGCCCGCCTCTTTGCCCAAACGGCACCGTCGACAGCAACGAGGAACCGGCCCCGCCTGGCGCAGGGCGTGCAGGCGGGTGATGTCGGCGCCGGCAGCGCGACCATCTGGAGCCGGGCAGACCGGCCGGCCCGCATGATCGTCGAGTATGCAACGACCGAGAGCTTTGCCGATGCCTGGCGCATCGAGGGTCCGTCGGCGCTCGACACCACCGACTTCACATCGCGCGTCCGCCTGCGCGATCTGCCTCCGGGCCAGACGGTTTTCTACCGGGTGAGCTACCTCGACCTCGGCGATCTCAAGACGGTGAGCGCGCCCGTCGCCGGCCGCTTCCGCACGCCACCCGTCACGAACGCCTCGGACGTGAGCTTCGTCTGGTCGGCCGACACGGTGGGCCAGGGCTGGGGGATCAACCCCGAGAGCGGCGGCATGACGATCTACGAGACGATGCGCCGGCTCGCGCCCGACTTTTTCGTCCATTGCGGCGACACGATCTACGCCGACAATCCGCTCGCCGCCGAGAAGAAGCTGCCCGACGGTCGCGTCTGGAAGAACCTGGTCACCGAGGCGAAGTCGAAGGTCGCCGAAAGCCTGGCCGAATTCCGCGGCAACCATCTCTACAATTTCCTCGACGACAATCTGCGCCGCTTCAACGCCGAGGTTCCGACCGTGGCGCTGTGGGACGATCACGAGGTGGTCGACAACTGGACCTGGGAGAAACGCCTCGACGCCGATACCCGCTATGCCGAGAAGGTGGTGCGCACGCTCGCGACCCGCTCGGAGCGCGCCTTCCGCGAATACATGCCACTGACCGACGGCCTCGACGGCCCTCTGCATCTGTTCCGCAGCTTCTCCTTAGGGCCACGGCTCGACCTGTTCAGACTCGACATGCGGAGCTTCCGCGGCCCCAACAACGTGACGCCGCTGAACACGGCCTATCTCGGCACGGCGCAGCTCGCCTGGCTGAAGCAGGCACTGAAGGAATCGAAAGCGACCTGGAAGATCATCGCGGCCGGTATGCCGATCGGCCTCGTCGTCTACGACGACTGGCGCGCCAAGACCGGCGCCGACGGTGTAGCCAATGGCGACGACGGCCCGCCGCTCGGCCGCGAGGCCGAGATCGCCGACCTGCTCGGCTTCATCAAGCGCGAGGACATCCGCAACGTCCACTGGATCACTGCCGATGTGCACTATCCGGCAACGCACCGCTACGATCCGGAGCGCGCGATCTTCCAGGGCTTCGCCCCCTTCTACGAGTTCGTCTCCGGACCGCTATGTGCCGGCGGCTTCGGGCCCAACGCGCTCGACCGCACCTTCGGCCCCGAGATCGTCTTCCAGAAGCCACCGGCCAGGATCGACCTGTCGCCGCTCGAAGGTTCCTGCCATTTCGGCCATGTCGCGATCGAAGGGCGCAGCGGCCTCATGTCGGTCAGCCACCGCGACGCGTCGGGCAATGTCCTGCACAAGCTCGAACTGATGCCGGAGTGACGTCTCCCACCTCCCCATTCAAATGGGGAGGTGCCCGCGTAGTCGCGGGCGGAGGGGTCATGAACTGCACGATTTCCACCGCTCATGACCCCTCCGTCAGCGTCAGACGCTGACACCTCCCCCGATGACGGGGGAGGAAAAAACTAAGGCTCGTAGTCCAGCCCGATCGTGCGGTAGTGCGCCGGCGTGTCGGCCCAGCGCTCGCTCACCTTCACATGCAGGAAGAGATGCACCGGGCGCTCCAGCATCTGGCCGAGTTCGTGGCGGGCGCGGGCGCCGATCTGCTTGATGCGGGCGCCGCCCTTGCCGAGGAAAATCGCGCGCTGGCCTTCGCGCTGGACATGGATCGTCTGCTCGATCCGGACGCTGCCGTCGGCGCGATCCTCCCACTTGTCGGTTTCGACCGCGGCTTCGTAGGGCAACTCCTGATGAAGTTGCAGGAAGACCTGCTCGCGCGTCACTTCGGCGGCGAGCAGACGCATCGGCAGATCGGCCGCCTGATCCTCGGGGTAGAGGAAAGGTCCGGCCGGCAGGGCAGCGGCCAGGGTCTTCAAGAGATCGCCAATGCCGTCGGCCTTGAGCGCGCTCACCATGAAGGTGCGCTCGAACGGCAGGCGGGCATTGAGCTCGGCCGTCAGGGCCAGCAGCTTTTCGCGCTGCACCAAATCGATCTTGTTCAGCACCAGATAGCGCGGCGCCCGTTGCTCCTTCAGCCGCTCGATGATGGCCTCGGTCTCCGCCCCGACGCCGCGTTCGGCATCGACGACCAGGGCCACGAGATCGGCATCGTCGGCCCCTCGCCAGGCGGCCGCGACCATGGCGCGCTCGAGGCGGCGCTTGGCGACGCGGAAGATGCCGGGCGTGTCGACCAGCACGACCTGGGCGCGGCCGCCGTCGGCCAGGTCGGTCATGGCGATGCCGATCACCCGCATGCGCGTGGTCTGCACCTTGGGCGAGACGATGCTCACCTTGGAGCCGACGAGGCCGTTCACCAGGGTCGATTTGCCGGCATTGGGCGCGCCGACGACGGCGACGAAGCCGGCGCGGGTAAGGGGGTCGTTCATCATCAGTCCAGTCGTTCGAGGAAAGCCGCCGCGGCCAGCCGCTCGGCCTCGCGCTTGCTGCCGCCGCGGCCGCGTGCCGGCTCATGGCCCTTGATCACCACGTCGACGACGAACACCGGCGCATGGGCCGGCCCTTCGCGTTCGACTTCGCGATAGCTGGGCAACGGCAGACGCCGTGCCTGGGCCCATTCCTGCAGCGACGTCTTGGGATCGCGCGGCGGCGCACTGCCCTGCCGGTCGAGCCGGTCGCCCCAGAGCCTCTCCACACAGGCCGCCGCACGCTCGAAGCCGGCATCGAGATAGACGGCGCCCAGCAGGGCCTCCATGGCATCGGCCAGGATATTGGGCTGAATGCTGCCGCCATGCGCGCGCTCGGAATCGCCCAGCCGCAGGTAGGGCCCGAGGTCGATCGCGGTGGCGATCTCGACCAGCGTTTCGGCCCGCACCAGGGCGGCGTGCCGGCGCGCCAGCCCGCCCTCGCGCTCGTGCGGAAAGCGCTTCAGGAGCAGATCCGCCATGGCCAGCGACAGGATGCGGTCGCCGAGGAATTCGAGCCGTTCGTTGGCCTGCGGGAAGGCGGCCTTCAATTCGGGCCGGCGGTCGAGCGCGCTGCGATGCGTCAACGCCTCGGCGGCGAACTCGGTTCGCGCGAAGACGTGCCCCAGACCTTCCGACAGCGCCGCCAGATCGACGTCTGTCGGCGTCAGTGGATGGCCATGAAGAAACGGTTCCAACGTATGGCCTCGGGCCATTTCCACGGCTCCAGCCAGCCTGCGGCCGAAGGATCGTGCGAGAAGAAGATGAATTCCGCTCGGCCGACAAGATTCTCCGAAGGCACGTACCAGCCGAGCTGGTCGCGATCACGCGTCGAGCCGGAGAAGTCGCGCAGCATCAGGCGCGTGCGGCTGTCGAGCGAATCGTCGCGATTATCGCCCATGACGAAATAGTTGCCCGCCGGCACCAGGAACTCCGGCGTGTTATCGGCCATGCCGTTGTCCATGTACTCGAGCACGGTGTAGCTGCGGCCGTTGGGCAGGGTCTCGCGATAAAGCTTGCCCGCCTGATAGTGACCGTTGTTGCTCTTCACATAATCGCCGATCAGCAGCCGCGGGACCGCCGTGCCGTTGATGTGCAGCACGCCGTTCGTCACCTGGATGCGATCGCCCGGCATGCCGACGATACGCTTGATGTAGTCGGTGCGGTTGACGCCCTGCCCCTGGTCGCCGGGATACTTGAAGACGGCAACGTCCCCACGCTGCGGCGGCGAATCGAAGATGCGCCCCGAGAAGATACCCATCGAGAACGGGAAGGAGTGCTTGCTGTAGCCGTAGGAATACTTCGAGACGAAGAGATAGTCGCCGACCAGCAGGGTCGGGATCATCGATCCGCTCGGAATGTTGAAGGGTTCGATGGCGAAGGTTCGCACGACCAGTGCGATCAGCACGGCGTAGACGACCGTACGGACGGTCTCGCCCCAGCCGCCAGCCTTCTCCTGTCCCCGCTTCCGACGCTCAGCCACGTCTGTCATCGCCATTCCAGTTTGATGGAGCCGCGGCTATAGCAGGGCCCGACGGCCGTGTCTCCCGCCCCGGTTGAGGCATCTGCGCTGCCGTTTCGGCGGTTCGCGTTGTAATTCATGTCTGCGGTACCGCCGAAATGATGACGATTGCCTGAGCCAATGGATATTCGTCGGTCAAAGTCAGGTCGATTTGCGGCGACATTCCGGCCGGCGTCATTTCCTGGAGCCGTACCAGAGCCCCACCGGTCAGCGCCATGGTGGGACGGCCACTACGCTGGTTGATGACGCCCATGTCACGCCAGAACACGCCTCGGCGCAAGCCCGTTCCCAGGGCCTTGGAGCAGGCTTCCTTGGCGGCAAATCGCTTGGCATAGCTTGCCGCGCGGGTCACGCGGCCTTCCGATCGCTTTTGTTCGGTCTCAGTGAAGATTCGCTGCACGAACCGATCGCCGAACCGCTCCAGCGATTTCTCGATACGCCTGATATCGCAGAGGTCGTTGCCGATGCCCAGGATCACGCCGGCGTCCCTCCGGCGCGGGCCGCATCCATGATCCGGCGCATTTCGCGGATCGCCGGCTCCAGGCCGATGAAGATCGCCTCCCCCACCAGGAAGTGCCCGATATTGAGTTCACGGACTTCCGGGATGGCGGCGATCGGCCCGACATCGGAATAGCTGAGACCATGGCCGGCATGGCATTCGAGGCCGAGTTTGCCGCAGAGTGCCGCCGCTCTCACGATCCGCTCGAGCTCCGCCTGCTTGGCCGTCCCCTCGATCTCGCAATAGCGGCCGGTGTGCAATTCGACCACCGGGGCGCCCAAGGTGACCGCCGCCTCGAGCTGGCGTGGGTCGGCCTCGATGAACAGCGACACCCGAATGCCGGCATCGCGCAGCCGAGCAACCATCGGCTTCAGGTGGTTGTGCTGGCCGGCAGCGTCGAGGCCACCCTCGGTCGTCCGCTCCTCGCGCTTCTCCGGCACGATGCAGGCCGCGTGCGGCCGATGGCGCAGTGCGATGTCGACCATCTCCTGCGTCGCCGCCATCTCGAAGTTGAGCGGCACCTTGAGTTCGCGCATCAGCCCTTCGATGTCGGTGTCGACGATATGCCGACGGTCCTCGCGCAGATGGGCGGTGATTCCGTCGGCGCCGGCCGCCTCGGCGAGCCGGGCGGCGCGCAGCGGATCGGGCAGATGGCCGCCGCGGGCGTTACGCACGGTGGCGACATGGTCGATATTGACGCCGAGACGCAAGGGATGAGGCGCAGGCATACTCTACTTTCGCGAGAAGAGGATCGGGGAGAAGGCCGTCAATTGCGGGCGCGTTCGACAGCGTTGATCGCGGGCGTGGCGCGCAACGCCGCGGTGATGTCCGCGAGATGCTTCACGTCCGAGACCTCGACATCGATCACCATGTCGAAGAAGTCCATCGACCGGTTGACGATGCGCAGGTTCGATATGTTGCCTTCATGGCGGGCGATCACGGTGGACAGGCTCGACAGGCTGCCCGGCTGGTTGGCGACCGTGATCTTGAGCCGGCCGGTATAGACGCCGCCCTCGCCCTCGCCGACCGAGTCCCAGCCGACATCGATCCAGCGTTCGGGCGACTCCGAGAAGCTCTCGAGCGTGGCGCAGTCGATCGTATGGATGGTGACGCCCTTGCCGGTGGTGATGATGCCGACGATGCGGTCGCCCGGCAGCGGATGGCAACAGCGGGCGAAATGCACTGCCATGCCGGGGATCAGACCGCGGATGGCGATCTGGCCCTGCTCGCCGCGGGCGCGCGGTGCATCGGCCTTGCCGCCTTTGCCGGCCTTGGCGCGGGCGCGCGAGATCGGCACGACATCGGCGCCGCTTTTGCGATTTTGCTTGAGGCCCGGATAGACGGCGGTCAGCACTTCGCGGGCGCCGGTCAGGCCGGCGCCGACCGCCGCCACCAAATCGTCGGTCGTCGCCTGCTTGAAGTTGGCGCGCACCCCGTCGAGGCCCTTCTCGGTGACTTCGTAGCCTTCCTCGTGGAATGCCTTGTCGAGAAGCGACCGGCCGAGCTGGATGTATTGCTCGCGCTGACGCACGCGGATGAAGCGGCGGATCGCGGCCTTGGCTTTGCCGGTGACGACGAAGCGCTCCCAGGTCGGCGACGGCGTCTGTGCCTTGGACGTGACGATCTCGACCTGATCGCCGTTCGCGAGCTGCGTCCGGAGCGGCTGCATGCGGCCGTTGATCTTGGCGCCGACGCAGATGTCGCCCACCTGACTGTGAACGGCATAGGCGAAGTCGATCGGCGTCGCGCCGCGCGGCAGGGCGATCAGCTTGCCCTTGGGCGTGAAGCAGAAGACCTGGTCCTGGAACATCTCGAGCTTGGTGTGCTCGAGGAATTCCTCGGCGTTGGGCGCCTTGTCGAGAATATCGATCAGGCTGCGCAGCCAGGCATATTGCGGCGCGTCGGTCGACGTCTCGCCCTGCTTGTAGATCCAGTGCGCGGCGACGCCACGCTCGGCCTGGTCCTGCATCTCGCTGGTGCGGATCTGGATCTCGATGCGTTGTCCCAGCGGACCGATCACGCCGGTATGCAGCGAGCGATAGCCGTTGGGCTTGGGAACGGAGATGTAGTCCTTGAAGCGCTGCGGCAGCACCTGGTAGCTGCCGTGCAGCAGGCCGAGCGCCTGATAGCACTGGGCGATGTCGGCGACGATGATGCGGAAGGCCATGATGTCGGCAAGCTGCTCGAACGACACGTTCTTCTTCTGCATCTTGCGCCAGATCGAATAGGGCGTTTTCTCCCGCCCCGAGACTTGCGCCTCGAGGCCGCCCTCCTTCAGCGTCTTGATCAGCTCGGCCTCGATCTGCGGCACCAGCTTGTCGCCACGCTCGCGCAGGTAGCCCTGTCGCGCCAGGACGGAGGCGCGGCCGTCGGGATTGAGCTCGGCGAAGGCCAGCTCTTCGAGCTCCCGCTTCACCTTCTCCATGCCGATGCGCGAGGCGAGCGGCGCGTAGAGGTCCATGGTCTCGCGCGCGATGCGCTTGCGGCGGTGGTCTTCCTTGATGTGGTGCAGGGTCCGCATGTTGTGCAGACGGTCGGCAAGCTTCACCAGCAGCACCCGGATGTCCGAGGACATCGCCAGCACCAGCTTGCGCAGGTTCTCGGCTTCCTTGGTGCTTTCGGACTGGATTTCCAGGCGACTGAGCTTGGTGACGCCATCGACCAGCCGGGCGATCTCCTCGCCGAACATGCCGGCGATCTCGTCCCGGGTGGCGTCGGTGTCCTCCAGTGTATCGTGCAGCAGCCCGGTCACGATCGAGGCAGTGTCCAGGCGCATCTCGGCCAGGATGCCCGCCACCTCCACCGGATGGGAAAAATAGGGGTCGCCGGAGGCGCGTAGCTGGTTGCCGTGTTTTTTCAGGCCATAGACGTAGGCGCGGTTGAGGACGTCCTCGTCCGCATCCGGATCGTAGGCCTGTACGCGTTCGACAAGTTCAAACTGACGGATCATGGCAATCGCCCATTATATGGGGACGATTGCGTTCACTCCACGACGTTTGCACAAATAGCAGGGCTCGACCCCGCCTTGGTGCTACTCGGTGACGTCGTCTTCCTCGGCCATCGGCAACGCCTTGGGCTGCGCCGCCTCGGCACCGCCCTGCGCCAGGGCGGCCGCCAGCTCCTGCTCGAGCTCGGCCATCTCGTTGACCTCCTCGGGCTTGTCGACGTCGGCATGCTTCTGCATGCCGGAGATCAGCGAGTCCTTGAGCTGGCCGTGATCCAGCTTCAGCTCGGCAATCTCGCGCAGCGCCACGACCGGGTTCTTGTCGCGATCACGGTCGAGGGTGATCTGCGCACCGGCCGAGATGTCGCGCGCGCGCTGGGCGGCGAACATGACGAGCTCGAAACGGTTCGGCACCTGCAGGATGCAGTCTTCGACGGTGACACGCGCCATGGCGGACCTCTGAATTCCCGGGAGCCGCGGGTTATAGACGTCCCCCGCTAAAAATCAACTGATTGCGGCCTTTTCACTAGAAACGGTAGGCCTCCTGCTCCGGTGGCAAGGCGGCCAGCAGGTCCTTGATCGGCACCCCAGATGTGGGGTGGCGCCATTCCGGCGCCAAGTCGAAGAGAGGTCGCAGCACGAAGGCCCGGTCGGCCATCCGGGGATGCGGCAGGGTGGCTTTTCCGTCCGCCGGGGCTGCTATTTCCCCACGATAATCGAGTAAATCCAGGTCGATCAGTCGCGGGGCGTTCGGCACCGTGCGCACCCGGCCAAACAAGTCCTCGATGGCGTGCAGATTCAGCAGCAAATCGTCGGCCGACAGGCCGGTGGCCACCTCGGCCACGATGTTCACGTACCAGGGCTGGTCGGAGATTGGGACCGGAGCCGTGCGGTACCAGGGCGAGTGCCGCAACACCTCGACATTCCGCCGTCCCAGTTCCAGCAGCGCAGCCACCAGGGTCTCGCGTGGCGAGCCGTAATTGGGGTGCGCGACGTTGGCTCCGGCACCAACGAAGATTGTCCGACAGCCTGCTTTGTCCACCAACAAATACCTCCAACCCCTTGTGAACTATAGGATAATGACCTAATCTTCAGTCGCCGTGGGAGGGGTATGGGTTATTCAGCTCCATCGGCTACATAAATTTTATTTCTCTCCCTGCGCATATTCTTCAAAGGGATAGCCGCCATGAAGGGCCATTTTTACGAAAACGAGCGTGTCGCGCTTTTCATCGACGGCGCCAATCTCTATTCCGCTGCCCGGTCGCTGGGTTTCGACATCGACTATCGCCGCCTCCTGAAGGTGTTTCGGGACAAGGGCCGGCTGGTCCGCGCCTATTACTACACCGCCCTGGTGGAGGATCAGGAGTATTCGCCGATCCGGCCGCTGGTCGATTGGCTGGACTACAACGGCTACACCATGGTCACCAAGCCGACCAAGGAATTCACCGATGCCATGGGGCGCCGCAAGATCAAGGGCAACATGGACATCGAGCTGGCCATCGACGTGCTCGAAATGGCTGAGCACCTGGACCATGTGATCCTGTTCTCCGGTGATGGCGATTTTCGCCGCCTGGTCGAGGCCGTGCAGCGCCGTGGCCTGCGTGTCTCGGTCGTCAGCACCATCAAGTCGTCACCGCCGATGGTGGCCGACGAGCTGCGCCGCCAGGCCGACGAGTTCATCGAGCTGAGCGAGCTTGCGCCGCTGATCGCCCGCACCCAGTCGGAGCGCGCCCCGCGGCCGGCCGCCGCCGCTGGCCGTGACCCGGGATCCGACTATGACGAAAGCCCCTCCGAATCGCTGATGCGCTCGGCCTAGGCCCGATTTTCCAGGCTGGGTCCCTGTGGCTGCGTCGCCGTTCGAAGAGCCGCCGCTCGACTGCCCGCGCTGTCCCAGGCTCGTGGGATTCCGGCAGGAGCTGCAGGGCCTTCATCCTGACTGGAAGAATGCGCCGGTTCGCTCGTTTGGCGGGCTGGACGCACGCCTGCTGATCGTCGGCCTGGCGCCCGGCATGCGGGGCGCCAATCGGACGGGTCGGCCGTTCACCGGCGACTATGCCGGCGACCTGCTCTACTCGACCCTGCTCAAGTTCGGCTTTGCGCAGGGCACCTACCGTGCCGATCCCCAGGACGGCCTGCGGCTGGTCGATTGCCGCATCGCCAACGCGGTGCGCTGCCTGCCGCCGGAAAACAAGCCGCTGCCTGTCGAATTCACTGCCTGCCGGCCGTTCCTGCAGGCCGAACTGGCGGTGATGCCCCGCCTCAGGCTGCTGGTGGCGCTCGGCAAGGGCGCCCACGACCAGATCCTGCGCGCCCTCACGGTACGCCCGGCCGGTGCCTATCCCTTCATCCATGGTCGTCTGCACACGCTGCCGACGGGCCTCGTCCTGGCCGACAGCTACCACTGCTCGCGCTACAACACGAACACTGGCCGCCTCACGACCGACATGTTCCACCAGGTCTTCGACGGAGTGCGCCGCACGCTGGAGGACTGATGCTTCTCCTGGATCACCTGCCGTTGCTCGAGGCCGCACGCCTGCACTATCGGCAACCCCATCGCGGCTATCACAATCAGGAGCATCTCGACGAGCTGATCGCACTGGCGCGGCGCTACACGCCCGACCTGGACACCGCCGAGCAGCTCGCCCTTCTCTTCCACGACGCCGTCTACGTACCGGGCGCCGGGCATGGCCTCAACGAGGCGCTGTCGGCCCGCCTCATGCGGGCGACGATCGCCGCTCTTGGCCGCACCGACCGACTGCTCGCCGGCCTCACCGAAGGGGAGCTGCAAAAGGCCGCGACGATCATCGAAGCGACGACGCACGATCGGGAGCCGCCGGCGGAGGCCGCGCGCCTCTGCGATCTAGACCTCTGGCGCCTCGCTGCCCCCTGGCCGGACTTCGAGCGTCACGCCGACGGCGTGCGGCACGAGTACCTTCACCTCGTCGGCAGCGACGAGGCCTTCTGGACGGCGCGGCGCGCCTTCTATCGCGACATGCTGAAGAAGCCGCATCTGTTCGCGACTGCCGACTTCCGTGACCGCTTCGAGGCCGCCGCTCGCGCGAACCTCGAGCGGGCTTCGACGTAGCGCCGGACCGCGGTCTGGACTACTTCAACGCCGCTTCGATCGCCTGGGTGATCTCGCTGGAGCCCGGGCGCACGCGGCTGGGCCAGGCACCGAGCAAGGTGCCGTCCTTGCCGATCAGGTACTTGTGGAAGTTCCACTTCGGCGCCGCGCCCTCCCCCGCTTGCGCGGCAATCCACTGGTAGAGGGCATGCGCGTCGGCACCGATCACCTTCTGCTTGGCAGTGAGCGGAAAGGAAACGCCGTACATCGATTCGCAGAACTTGGCGATTTCGGGCTCGGTACGCGGCTCCTGCGCGCCGAAATCGTTCGACGGCACGCCGAGCACGACCAGACCGCGCACTCCGTAAGTGTCGTGCAGCTTCTGCAGGTCGGTGTATTGCGGTGTAAACCCGCAATAGGAGGCGACGTTCACCAGGAGGACCGGTTTCCCGGCCAGGCTCTTCATCTCCAACGGCTTGCCGTCGATCGTGGTGAAGTTGAAATCGTGGGCCGACATGTCAGGGCTCCTCGTCGTAGCGTTGTTCCAGCCAGGGATCGCCGTAATTGTGGTAGCCGCGCAGTTCCCAGAAGCCCGGCTTGTCGAACACCGAGAACTCGATCCGCTTGATCCACTTGGCGCTCTTCCAGAAGTAGAGCTTGGGGATCACGATCCTAAGCGGGCCGCCATGCTCGCGGCTGATCGGCTCGCCGTTCCAGCTCCAGGCCAGCATCACGTCGTCCGCCGAGAAGTCGGCCAGCGGCACATTGGTGGTGTAAGTATCGTAGGAGTGGAAGATGACATGCTGCGCCGACGCTTTGGGCTTCACCAGTGCCAGCAGGTCGCGCGCGCTCACCCCTTCCCAGAGGTTGTCGTAACGCGACCAGGCCGTGACGCAATGGATATCGGTCGTGATCCGGGTCTGGGGCAGGTCGGTGAACTCGCCCCATTTCCAGTTCTGCGGCGCTTCGACTTCACCGTCGACGAACAGGCGCCACGCATGGGTCGGAATCTCGGGCTGAATGCCGAGATCGAGGACGGGCCAATTGTCGACCTTGCGCTGGCCCGGCGGCAGGCGCTGCGAGTGGGCCGCGGTCTTGCCGGTCAGCAGCCGGCCGTCCTCGGCCCATTTCTGCTTGCTGTCGATCAGCTTGCTCTTGAGCTTGCCGAACAGGGTGACGTCGTCGGCCATGGGCTCCCTCAGATGCTGCGGCCTGCCTTCTCCCAATATGGGGCGCGGAGCTTGCGCTTGAAGATCTTGCCCGAATCCTCGCGCGGCAGGGCAGCGCTGAACTCCACGACCCTGGGCACCTTGTAGCGCGCCAGGTGCTCGCCGAGCCAGGCCCGGACCTGGCTGGCGTCCAGGCCCGCCTCGGGCTGGGCCTCGATATGAGCGCAGATCTGCTCGCCGAACTCCTCGTCGGGGATGCCGAATACGGCACAGTCGCGCACCCCCGGCATCTGGATCAAGGTGCCCTCGATCTCGGCTGGGTAGATGTTTACGCCGCCGGAAATGATCATGTCGCGCTTGCGGTCGCACAGGAACAGGTACCCGTCGGCATCCAGGTAGCCCACGTCGCCCACGGTAACGAGATCGCCCAGCCCGACTTCGCTGCGCTTGGCGTCGTCCTTGTTGTAAGTGAACTCGGAGAGATTGGGGCCGCGCACATAGATCTCGCCGACCTCGCCCGGCTTCACGTCCCGCCCCTCCTCGTCGACGATGCGCAGGATGCCGCCGGGCACCAGACGGCCGACCGTCCCGGGCTTGCGCAGGGCATCCTCGGAGCCATGCCACACCACGACGCCCGTTTCGGTAGCGCCGTAGTACTCGTTGATCACCGGTCCCCACCATTCGATCATCTGGCGCTTCACGGCCGGCGCACAAGGCGCCGCGCCATGCGTAATGAAGCGCAGCGAGGAGACGTCGTAGCGCTGGCGGACCTCCTGCGGCAGGCGCAGCAGGCGGACGAACATGGTCGGCACGATGTGCATGTGGCTGATCCGGTGCTTGTGGATCAGGCGCAGCATGTCCTCGGCCTCGAAACGCGCCTGCAGGACCATGTGCAGGCCGAGCCGCGCGCTCGCCATGCCGTAGGCGGCCGGCGCCGAGTGATACATCGGCCCATTCATGAGCGCGACGGCCTCGGGGTCGGGCTTCAGCCCCCAGAAGGTCGAAGCATCCGCGGCCGAAGCGGCCTGCTGCTCGGGCGTGCTCGGCTTGCGACGCACGCCCTTGGGACGGCCCGTCGTACCGGACGTGTAGATCATGCTGCCGCGCGCCAGCTTCGGCGGGTCGGTGCGCGGCGGCGCTGCCGCGACGAAGTCCTGCCACAGCTCGATGCCGGCCGGCGCGTTGGCCTTCTCCGGCGGGACGCCGTAGGCGGCGGCGATTTCCGGCGGCGTCGGCACGACGAGAACCTTCACGTTGTTGGGAACGCCCTCGGCGATCTGCGCCAGCAGGTCGGCATGCACCACCAGCACCTTGGCGTCGCAGTCGCGCAGGATGTAGCCGGCTTCTTCCGGTGTGTAGTGCCAGTTGATCGGCACCGGATAGGCGCCGAGCTGGCTTGCCGCCATGTTGGCTTCGAAGGTCGGGAAGTCGTTGCGCAGCATCAGCGCCACGCTGCTGTCCTCGCCGACACCCAGCGCGGCCAGGCCGCTCGCGGCGCGCGCCGCGTTGGCCTGGATATCGGCCCAGGACCTGAAACGATCGCCGGCTGTTACGCCCGGCGCCATACCCGCTGGCTTCGTCATTGTTTCCTTCCCGTCTTGGCCGGTGCCTTCACGGCACCTTTGAACATGAGCGCCCCCTGAAAATTCGCCAGCGACGCGAAATCGGGACCGTACTCGAGCATACCCGCCTGCCTCAGCATCACCAGCCCGTGCATGGCCGCCCATAGCGACCAGCCATACAGGATGGGATCCACCTCGATCAGGTCCGCCTCGGCCATCTCCTTGGCCTGGCGGGTGATGAAGCCATGTGCTCGCTGGGCTTCGTGGGCGAGATCGGGATGTTCCTTGTCGATCGGCTGGCCGATCTCGAACATGATCCGGTAGGCGTGCGGATGATCTGTCGCAAAGCGCAGATAGGCCTCGCCGACCTTCCGGCCGCGATCCTGGACCGTCGTCCCTTTCTTGGCCGCCGCTTCCAGCGTATCGGCGAAACGCGCAAAGGCTTGCGCCCGCACAGTCGCCAGGATGTCGGCCTTGTCCTTGAAATAGCGATAGGGAGTCTTGGGGCTGCAGCCCAGCGCCTCGGCGAGCTGACGCATGGTGACGCCTTCGTAGCCGAAGCGGGCGAACCGCTCGGTGGCGACACGGCACAGCTCGGCGCGGAAGTCCGCGATATCCTTCTCGGTCAGATAGCGCGGCATGGGGTTCTTTCCATACACACTGTGTACGAAAAAGCACCCCAGCCGTCAAACAACCAGCTGACTCGGGTTCGTCAGGCGGTCTCGGCGAAGAGCTCGCGGCCGATCAGCATGCGGCGGATCTCGCTGGTGCCGGCACCGATCTCGTAGAGCTTGGCGTCGCGCAGCAGGCGGCCGGTCGGATAGTCGTTGATGTAGCCGTTGCCGCCCAGAAGCTGGATGGCGTCGAGCGCCACCAAGGTCGCCTTCTCGGCGGCATAGAGGATGGCGCCGGCGGCGTCCTTGCGCGTTGTCTGGCCGCGATCGCAGGCCCGGGCCACCGAATACACATAGGCCTTGCAGGCATTCATGGTCGTGTACATGTCGGCGAGCTTGCCCTGCACGAGCTGGAAGGTGCCGATCGGCTGGCCGAACTGCTGACGCTCGTGGACATAAGGCATCACGATGTCCATCGCCGACTGCATGATGCCGAGCGGCCCGGCGGCGAGCACGGCGCGTTCGTAGTCGAGGCCGCTCATCAGCACATTGACGCCCTTGCCGACGGCGCCCAGCACATTCTCCTCGGGGATCTCGCAATCCTCGAAAACCAGCTCGCCGGTCGACGAGCCGCGCATGCCCATCTTGTCGAGTTTCTGGGCGACCTTGAAGCCCTTGCGATCGGTCTCGACGATGAAGGTGGTGATGCCGCGCGGTCCGGCGGCGGGATCGGTCTTGGCATAGACCACGATCACCTGCGCATCGGGGCTGTTGGTGATCCACATCTTGGTGCCGTTCAGGACGTAGCGATCGCCCTTCTTGTCGGCCCGCAGCTTCATGGAGACGACGTCCGAACCCGCCCCCGTCTCGCTCATCGCCAGGCTGCCGACATGCTCGCCGGAGATCAGCTTGGGCAGGAAGCGGCGCTTCTGCTCCTCGTTGCCGTTGCGGCGAAGCTGGTTGATGCAGAGATTGGAGTGCGCACCGTAGCTCAAGCCCACCGCAGCCGACGCGCGGCTCAGCTCCTCGACCGCCAGGGCATGTTCGAGATAGCCGAGGCCTGCGCCGCCATACTCCTCCTCGACCGTGATGCCGTGCAGGCCGAGGTCACCCATCTTGGGCCAGAGTTCGCGCGGGAACCGGTCGGTCTTGTCGAGCTCGGCAGCGAGCGGGGCGACTTCCGCCGCCGCGAAGCGCTGGACCTGTTCGCGCAGCGCATCGGCCGTCTCGCCGAGCCCGAAGTCGAAGGGAGGCATGGCATTGGGGATCATGATTTCACTCGCCTATGGTCGCTGATCGTTCTTCGTTTCAGTTCTTTTCGTTTTTCGGCTCGGCCCGCGGCTCGGTCTTCACATAGATGCGGATCATCTTCCATTCGCCATCCGACGGGATGAACTCCAACTCGAAGTTGACGCGCGACGGTTCGGTCGGGAAATAGCCTTTCACCACGAGCTTGCCGTCGCTGTCGACGACCGGCTTGGGGACGTAGACCGGCGTCATGGCCGCAACGATGTCGAAGTCTATGCGGTTCTTGCTGAATTCGCCGAACGTCGTCTTGAGCTTCTCCGGCGTGAACTGATCGCGAAACGGCCGGGCCGCCTTGGCGTGAAAGACCTCGTAGTTGCCCGTCACATTGGCGTCGTTGAAGGTAAGCAGCGTCGCCTTGACCAGCGCCTCGAGCGGCCGATCGGGAGGGACCTTGTTCTGTGCGGCCGCCGGCAACGCCGTCAGCAAGAATGCCCAAACGCCCAGAACAACAGCGATCGTCCGCATCGATGGCCTCCGTGGCCGGACGATAGCGCGGCCACCGCCCAAAACGAAGCTGGACGAAACGAAGCTGGACGACGTTCACGTTCTCACGTCTTGCTGCCCAAAGCCGCTGCAGCGGCCTTGCGGGTTTCGTCACTGAGCCATCCGGCGTAGCGCGGCTCGGCCTGACCGCTGCGGGCCGCGGCGATGCGTGCCAGCGCGGCCGACCGCAGTTCGCGCTTGATGCTCGCGAACGCTTCCGGCGGCAGGGCGGCATCCTCGCGGGCCCGTTCGAGGGCTCGCGGCAGCAGCCTGTCGGCCGCCACGCACTCGTCGAAGACCTGCAGTGCGACCGCACTGGCGGCATCGAGATCTTCGGCGAACAGGACCATGCGGCGCGCCATCGTCGGTGTGAGCTCACTGCGTGCCACGTCGAGCGCCGCCACCGGGTAGCGCACCCCGACCTTCACCTCGGCGAAGCTCGCCTTCAGCGGCACGTCGGCGACGATGCGCCAGTCGCCGCACAACGCCACCACCATGCCGCCGGCGATGGCATGGCCGTTGATCGCCGTGACCAGCGGCTTGGGCCACGCATAGAGCGTGCCGAACCCGTCATTCATCGCTGCGATCAGCCGATGCTGCTGGGCGGTATCGAGCGCAGGGAGTTGCTTGAGATCGAGGCCGGCGGAGAAGGCCCGGCCCTCCCCGGTCAGCACGGCGGCCCGGACACGGGAATCGACGGCCAGCTGATCGAACAGCGCAGCGGTTTCTTCGAGCAGGGCGGCGTCCATGGCGTTCATGGGCGGCCGGGCGAACGTGACGAGGGCGATGCCGTCGTCCTCCAGGGTCCATTTGAGATGCGACATGGCTCCCACCCTAGGCGCACTGAGAATATAGAGGAAATCGATTGTTTCATTATCGTCCATCGATAGTCTCTATCCCGATGAACCTGGCCTTCATCCGCTACTTCCTGGCGGTCGCCGAGACGGCGAGCTTCACTGCCGCGGCCGAGCGCTGCCGCGTCACGCAGCCCACGCTTTCGGCGGGTATCGCCCGTCTCGAGGGCGAAATCGGCGCCCGCCTGTTCGATCGGGCCCGACGCGCCGAGCTGACGGAAGCGGGGCACCGCCTGTTGCCGCATGCGCGCACGATGGTCGAGGCCTGGCAGCTCGCGCGCACGGAATCGCGCTCGACGCGGCGAGCGAGGCTGCTGCGTCTGGCCATCGCCTCGACCCTTCCGATCCCTGCTGCACTCTCGTGGGTGGCATCGGCACAACAGCGTGCCGGTTTCGACATCGAGATCTCCGAGGGGACGGCCGACGCCGTCGCCGACCGCTGGCGGCGCGGCCGCTGCGACGCCGCCCTCTTCCCGGTGCGTCGGCCGATCGACCAGGCCGAGCTCGTCGCGCTATGGCGCGAGCCTTACGTTCTGGCGGCCGCAACCGGCCATCGGGTGGCCACGCGCGACCGCTGGTCGGTCAAGGAGCTCGCCGCTACCCCCTTCGTGCTGCGGGCGGCCTGCGAGGCACAGGATGACCTCGAGCGCCTGTTCGCGGCCGAAGGCGTGCGCCCGCGCACCGTGCTGAGTTCCGCCGATGAGGAGCGCTGCGGCGCTGCCGTAGCGGCAGGCCTCGGCGTCTGCCTGATGCCACGATCGCTGCTGCGTCCGGGCCTGGTCGCGGCCGAGATCCGCGACGTCGCGCTCGAGCGCCGTGTCGTGCTGGCCTGGCGCGCCGATGCCGACGGCGATCTGGTCCAGACCCTGCGTGAGACCGCTCTCGCCCATCCCTGGCCGGGTCGCCGCGCCGGCGATGCCCGGCTCGCCTTCGCGCGATAATTAGAGAAGGAAGATCGTCGCCAGGCCGAGGAAGGTGAGGAAGCCGATCACGTCGGTCACCATCGTCAGGAACACGGTCGAGGAAACGGCGGGATCGACGCCGAACTTCTGCAGGCCGAGCGGAATCAGCGAGCCGGCGAGCGCGGCCGCCAGGAGATTGCAGATCATCGCCGTGCCGATGACGCCGCCCAGCCGCCAGTCGCCGAACAGGCCGACGACGCCGGCCGCCAGGAGCGTCGCGAAGATCACGCCGTTCATGCTGCCCACCACCGCCTCCTTGGCGATGAAGCGAAACGCGTTGGCTGCGGTCAGCTCGCCCATGGCGAGCGCACGGACGGTCACGGTCACGGTCTGGATGCCGGCATTGCCGCCCATCGACGCCACGATCGGCATGAGCGCGGCCAGGATCACGATCTTCTCGATCGTGCCCTCGAACTGGCCGATCACGAAGGATGCCACCAGGGCCGTCGCGACATTGACCAGCAGCCAGGGCGCGCGCAGGCGGACGGTGCGCACCGGTGCCGCATGCATGTCGTCGGTGCCGACGCCGCCCATCTTCAGCATGTCCTCTTCGGCTTCCTCGTCGATCACGTCGACCACGTCGTCGACCATGATCACCCCGAGCAGCCGTGTATCCTCGTCGACCACGGGACAGGAGACCAGGTTCTGGTCGCGGAAGAGATGCGCAACCTCGGCCTGGTCGGCGGCGACCGGTACGGAGGCGATGTCCGGGTCGGCGATGTCGAGGATCCGCACCGGCCGCTTGGTGCGCAGCATGCGGCCGAGCGGCACCGAGCCGCGCAGGCGGCCCTCGGGGTCGACGACGAAGATGTCGTAGACGTCGTCGGGCAGGTTGGACGCCTCGCGGCAATAGTCGATGACCTGGCCGACCGTCCAGCCGTCGGGCACCTTGACCAGCGAGCGCTGCATGAGACGCCCGGCCGTGCCGTCGGGATAGGCGAGCGCCTGCTCGATCTCAGCGCGATCCTCGGCCGGCAGCTCGGCCAGAACCTCCTGCCGTTCCTGTTCGGGCAGATCCTCGAGGATGGTGGCGGCGTCGTCGGCTTCGAGCTCGCGCGCCGCCGCGGCGATCTCCTTGCTGTCGAGCTGTTCGAGGACGTCCTCGAGGACCTCCTCGTCGAGCTCGGTCAGGGTCTCGGGATCGAGGTCGCGCTTGAGGATGCCGACCAGCCGGTCGCGCTCGTCTTCGCTGACCTGCTCGATGATCGAGGCCTGGCCAGTGGCGCTGAGGTCGGCCAGGAGCGCCCTGACCTCCTCCGCCCTGTTTTCTGCGAGCGCCGCCTCGACACGCCGGACGAACTCCGGCGTCACCTCGTCGAGGAAATCGGCTTCCGCACTCATCCACGCGCCTCGGCGAGACGCTGCGCCTCGACGACCGAGAGCGCCGTCATGTTGAGAATGCCGCGCGCCGTCACCGACGGCGTCAGCACATGGGCCGGCAGATCGGTACCGAGCAACATCGGCCCGATATGCAGCCCGTCCGCGCCGTTCTTCAGGAGGTTGAAGGCGATATTGGCGGAATCGAGCGACGGGCAGATCACCAGGTTCGCCGCTTCCTTGAGCTTGGAGCGCGGGAAGACATTGTTGCGGACGTCGACGTCGAGGGCGGCGTCGCCGTGCATCTCGCCGTCGACTTCCAGGCTGGGCGCGCGAGCGTGCAGGATCTTGACCGCCGCGGCCATCTTGCGGGCCGAGGGATGATCGGAGCTGCCGAAGCTCGAGTGGGAAATCAGCGCGACCTTGGGCTGAATGCCGAAACGCAGCACTTCGTCGGCCGCCAGCAGGGTGATCTCGGCCAGGGTCTCGGGGTCGGGGTCGTAGTTGACGTAGGTGTCGGCGATGAACAGCGAGCGCGTGGGCATCACCAGCAGGCTGAGCGCCGCCATGTTCTTGACACCCTCCTTGAGGCCGATGACGTCGCGCACATGGTTGAAGTGCGTGCGGAAGCGGCCGTAGGCGCCGGCGATCATCGCGTCGGCATCGCCCAGCCGGACGGCCAGAGCGGCGATCAGGGTCGGGCTGGAGCGCACCAGGTTCCGCGCCGTGGGCTCGGTGACGCCGCGCCGCTCCATCAGCTCGTGGTAGGCGCCCCAGTACTTGTCGTAGCGCGAATCCTGCGAGGGATTGATCAGCTCGACATCGACGCCCGGCAGGAAGCGCAGCCCCAGACGCTCGGCACGGCGGCGCACCACTTCGGGCCGGCCGATCAGGATCGGCTGGGCGATTCCCTCGTCGAGGATGATCTGGACTGCGCGCAGGACGCGATCGTCCTCGCCGGCGCTGAAGATCACCCGCTTGGGCGCACTGCGAGCCTGCTCGAACACCGGCCGCATGATCAGGCCGGACTTGAAGACGAACTGGCTGAGCTGGTCGCGATAGGCCTCGAAATCGGCGATCGGCCGCGTGGCGACGCCGCTGTCCATTGCCGCCTTGGCAACGGCCGGCGCCAGCTCGACGATCAGGCGCGGATCAAAGGGCTTGGGGATGATCTGGTTGGGCCCGAAGCCACCGGCCTGCTCGCCGAAGGCCCGCGCCACAACCTCCGACGGCTCCTTGCGCGCCAGCGCCGCCAGCGCCCGCACACAGGCGATCTTCATCTCGTCGTTGACGGTGGTCGCCCCGGCGTCGAGCGCGCCGCGGAAGATGTAGGGGAAGCAGAGGACGTTGTTGACCTGGTTGGGATAGTCGCTGCGCCCCGTCGCCATGATCGCATCGTCACGCACCGCGGCGACGTCTTCCGGCGTGATCTCGGGATTGGGATTGGCCAGGGCGAAGATCAGCGGCTTGGCCGCCATGCGCGCCACCATGTCCTTCTTCAGGACGCCGGCCGCGGAAAGCCCCAGGAAGACGTCGGCATCACCGATCACTTCGCCCAGGGTACGAGCGCCGGTCTCGCGGGCGTAACGCTCCTTCCAGGGATCCATCAGCTCGTTGCGGCCCTTCCAGACCACACCGGCGATGTCGGTGACCCACATGTTCTCGCGCGGCAGGCCGAGCTTCTCCAGCACGCCGAGGCAGGACAATGCCGCCGCCCCGGCTCCCGAGACGACCAGCTTCACCTTGGTGATATCCTTGCCGACCAGCGACAGGGCGTTGAGCAGCGCCGCACCGACGATGATGGCGGTGCCATGCTGGTCGTCGTGGAACACCGGGATCGCCATGCGCTCGCGCAGCTTCTGCTCGACGTAGAAGCACTCCGGCGCCTTGATGTCCTCGAGATTGATGCCGCCGAAGGTCGGCTCGAGCGCGGCGACGATGTCGACCAGCCGTTCCTGGTCGAGTTCGGCCAGCTCCAGGTCGAACACATCGATGCCGGCGAACTTCTTGAAGAGGACGCCCTTGCCCTCCATCACCGGCTTGGCCGCCAGCGGTCCGATGGCGCCGAGGCCCAGTACCGCGGTGCCGTTGGTGACGACAGCCACCAGGTTCGCCCGCGCCGTCAGCTCGGCGGCGGTCGCCGGGTCGCGCACGATCTCGTTGCAGGCGGCCGCCACGCCCGGTGAGTAGGCCAGGGAAAGGTCGCGCTGGGTGGCGAGGGGCTTGGTGGGGACGACCTCGATTTTGCCGGGTCGCGGGATACGGTGATAACGGAGCGCGCCGTCGGTAAGTTCGTCCGCCAAGCTCGTTTCCCCCACTCCAAACAAAAAGGGCCGCCCGTTGGAGTTTCCAACAGGCGGCGGCCTGAAGCTACCTTTTCGATCGAACCGGCGAGTTTGGTGCGGCCAAGAAGACTCGAACTTCCACGCCTCGCGGCACTAGCACCTCAAGCTAGCGCGTCTACCAATTCCGCCATGGCCGCGCCGGTTCGATGGCGCGGGGGATACCAAATCGCTTCAGCAGTGGCAAGGCGGGCTTGCACAAGCGGCGATAAGTACCGATTTTGCCACAATGGACAGCCCCGAATGGCGCATTTCCGATGGCGCCGTACCCTACGACGAGGCCCTGGCGGCCATGGAAGCACGCGTTGCCGACATTCGTGCCGGCCGCGCCGGCGAAATGGTGTGGCTGCTGGAGCACCCGCCGCTCTATACGGCCGGCACCAGCGCCAAGGCGCACGACCTGCTGCAGCCCACGCGCTTTCCCGTCCATGTCGCGGGCCGTGGCGGCCAGTACACCTATCATGGGCCAGGCCAGCGCGTGGCCTATGTCATGCTCGACCTCCGAGCGCGCCGCCAGGACGTGCGCCGCTATGTTTCCGACCTCGAGGACTGGACGATTCGCACACTGGCCCGCTTCAACGTGCGCGCCGAGCGCCGGCAAGGCCGGGTCGGCGTCTGGGTCGCCCGCCCCGACAAGCCGCGCCTGCCCGATGGCAGTCCACGTGAAGACAAGATCGGTGCCATCGGTGTGCGCATCCGCCACTGGGTGTCGTTCCACGGCATCTCGATCAATGTCGAGCCCGACCTGTCGCACTATGCGGGAATCGTTCCCTGCGGCATCGCCGACCATGGCGTGACGTCGCTGGTCGATCTCGGCCTGCCGGTGACCCTGGCCGACCTCGATGGCGCCCTGGCGACCACCTTCGAGGAGGTGTTCGGCGGCGCATCGACCGCCAGCGTCAGACCGTCGGCAGCCGCGTAAAACCTTCCGGCAGAATATCGAGATCGACCGGATCGACGTCGATCTCGTCGACCCGCGCCAGCGCTGGCCCGCTGCGGCAGGCGTCGATCATGCGGCCGACTGCCGTCTCGTCGCCCACGATCAGCGCCTCGACGGCGCCGTCGCGGCGGTTGCGCACCCAGCCCGTGAGCCCGAGGCTCTGCCCGGTAGCCACCGCCCAGTCGCGGTAGCCCACGCCCTGCACCCTGCCGGTGATGGTCAGGCGTGCCTGCAGCACCATCGGTTTAGGCGAACTCGATGATCTTCTGGTCGACGCGCAGGCTGTCGCCGGCCTTGGCATGCAGCGTCTTCACCGTGCCGTCGCGCACGGCGCGCAGCACGTTCTCCATCTTCATCGCCTCGACCACGGCCAGCGCCTCGCCGGCCTTCACGTCCTGCCCCTCGGCCACCGCGACCGACGCGAGCAGACCCGGCATGGGCGAGAGCAGGAACTTGGACGTATCGGGCGCCGCCTTCACCGGCATCAGGGCATAGAGCTCGGCCTGGCGCGGTGTCAGCACCAGCACCTCGGCCTGGCCGCCCTCGTGGACCAGGCGCCAGCCCGACCCCACGGCATCGACCTGGACCACGATATGCCGGCCATCGACCGTGGCATGCAGCAGCGGATCGCCCGGCACCCAGTCGGCTTCGATCGCGATCGTGCGATCGCCGGCCTCGACCGAGAAAGCCGTGCCCTGCCCGGTGATGCGCACGGCGACCGGCTCGCGGTTCAGCATCACGACGCGGCCGTCCTCGACCGAGCCGGCCCGATGGCTCTGGATGCGGTCGACCACGGCCGCCACGCCGGCCAGCATCGCCGGATCGCGCGGCGGCAAATGCGCTGCCGTGAAGCCACCCTTGAATTCCTCGGCAATGAAGTTGGTGGTGAGCTTGCCCGCGACGAACCGCGGATGCGCCATCAGCGCCGCCAGGAATGGCACGTTGTGCGACACGCCGCGGACATAGAACTCGTCGAGCGCGCGGCGCATGCGGTCGATCGCGTCGTTGCGCGTCTTGCCGTAGGTGCAGAGCTTGGCGATCATCGGATCGTAGAACATCGAGATCTCGCCGCCCTCATAGACGCCGGTATCGACGCGCACGTCGGGACCGGGCTCAGGCTCGCGGTACTTCACCAGGCGGCCGGTCGAGGGCAGGAAGTTGCGGAACGGGTCCTCGGCATAGAGGCGGGCTTCCACGGCCCAGCCGTTCAGCTTCACGTCCTTCTGCTGGAACGGCAGCTTCTCGCCGGCCGCGACGCGGATCATCAGCTCGACGAGATCGAGGCCGGTGATCAGCTCGGTCACCGGATGCTCGACCTGCAGGCGGGTGTTCATCTCGAGGAAGTAGAAATTGCGGTTCTTGTCGACGATGAACTCGACGGTGCCGGCGCTCTTGTATTTCACGGCCTTGGCCAGGGCCACGGCCTGCTCGCCCATCGCCTTGCGCGTCTTGGCGTCGAGGAACGGACTCGGCGCCTCCTCGATCACCTTCTGATGGCGGCGCTGGATCGAGCACTCGCGCTCCCAGAGATAGATGCAGTTGCCATGGCCGTCGGCGATCAGCTGGATCTCGATGTGGCGCGGTTCCTCGACGTACTTCTCGACGAACACGCGGTCGTCGGCGAACGAAGCCTTGGCCTCGTTGGTTGCCGAGCCGAACCCTTCATGGGCCTCGGCATCGTTGTAGGCGATGCGCATGCCCTTGCCGCCGCCGCCGGCCGACGCCTTGATCATCACCGGATAGCCGATCTTCTGCGCGATCTTCACCGCCTCGTCGGCATTGGGGATCGCCGCGAGATGGCCGGGCACCGTGCTGACGCCGGCCTTCTGTGCGAGCTTCTTTGACTCGATCTTGTCGCCCATGGCGTAGATCGCGTGCGCGTCGGGACCGATGAAGGTGATGCCGGCCTTGGCGAGTGCGGTCTGGAAGGCCTCCTTCTCGGAGAGGAAGCCGTAGCCCGGATGGACCGCCTGGGCGCCGGTCTGCTTGCAGGCCTCGATGATCTTGTCGATCAACAGATAGGACTGCGCTGAGGGCGGCGGCCCGATCAGAACCTTCTCGTCGGCCTCGCGCACATGCAGCGCGTCGGCGTCGGCCTCGGAGTAGACCGCGACGGTCTTGATGCCGAGCCGCTTGCAGGTGCGGATGACGCGGCAGGCGATCTCGCCGCGATTGGCAATCAGGATCTTGTCGAACAGCGGCTTGGCCCCGGTCATCTTGGGATTGCTCGCCTGAGGCGCCGTGACCTTCTCTGCCGCAGCCTTCGCCACGGCCGTCTTCACCGCTGGCGCCTTTGCAGCCTTCGCCGCCGGCTTCTTCGCAGCCTTGGGCGCGGCTTTGGCGACCTTCTTCTTGGCGGCCATTCTCAGGATCCTTCTTTATTGCGTTCAAACAGGCCCATCGACCAGGCGGTGTGGGCCGCGACCAGGGGCATCCAGGCGATAAGCACCCAAAGCCACCACGGATAGCTCGGCGAGACGAAGGCGTTGACGGCGATCAGCACCAGCAGGGTGAGCAGCGCCACGATCACGTGCAGCCGCACGATCCGTCCTCGCCTCACCCGCTCTTCCGCCGACAAAGCCATGGCAGCCGTCACAGGGGAACGTTGCCGTGCTTGCGCCACGGATTCTCGAGCTTCTTGGTCTCGAGGGTGGCGAGCGCCCGGCAGATGCGCCGACGCGTGCCGTGCGGCATGATCACGTCGTCGATGAAGCCGCGGCTGGCGGCGACGAACGGGTTGGCGAACTTCTCGCGATACTCGTCGGTGCGCTTGGCGATCTTTTCGGCATCGCCGATATCGGAGCGGAAGATGATCTCCACCGCACCCTTGGCGCCCATCACGGCGATCTCCGCCGCCGGCCAGGCGTAGTTCAGGTCGCCACGCAGGTGCTTGGACGCCATCACGTCGTAGGCGCCGCCATAGGCCTTGCGGGTGATCACGGTGACCTTCGGCACCGTGGCTTCGGCATAGGCATAGAGCAGCTTGGCGCCGTGCTTGATGATGCCGCCATATTCCTGCGTCGTGCCCGGCAGGAAGCCCGGCACGTCGACGAAGGTCACGATCGGAATACTGAAGGCGTCGCAGAAGCGCACGAAGCGCGCGCCCTTGCGCGAGCTGTCGATGTCGAGGCAGCCGGCCAGCACCATCGGCTGGTTGGCGACGAAGCCCACCGTCTTGCCGGCCATGCGGCCGAAGCCGACCACGATGTTGCCGGCCCATTCCGGCGACAGCTCGAAGAAGTCGCCCTCGTCGACGACCTTCAGGATCAGTTCCTTGATGTCGTAGGGCTTGTTGGGATTGTCGGGCACCAGCGTGTCGAGCGAGAGATCGTCACGATCCACCGGGTCGTGGGTGACCCGGGCCGGCGCCTTCTCGCGGTTGTTCGACGGCAGGAAGTCGACGAAGCGGCGCAACTGGAGCAGCGCCTCGACGTCGTTCTCGTAGGCGAGATCGGCGACGCCCGACTTCTGCGTATGGGTCAGCGCCCCACCCAGCTCCTCCTGGGTCACCGTCTCGTGCGTCACGGTCTTCACCACGTCGGGACCGGTGACGAACATGTAGGAGCTGTCCTTCACCATGAAGATGAAGTCGGTCATGGCCGGCGAATAGACCGCACCGCCGGCGCAGGGGCCCATGACCATCGAGATCTGCGGGATGACGCCCGAGGCCAGCACGTTGCGTTGGAACACGTCGGCATATCCCGCAAGCGAATCGACGCCCTCCTGGATGCGTGCGCCGCCGGAATCGTTGAGGCCGAGCACGGGGGCGCCCACCTTCATGGCCATGTCCATGATCTTGCAGATCTTGGCGGCGTGCATGCCCGACAGCGCGCCGCCGAACACGGTGAAGTCCTGGCTGAAGACATAGACCAGGCGGCCGTTGATCGTGCCCTGGCCGGTGACGACGCCGTCACCGGGGATCTTCTGCGCCTCCATGCCGAAGTCGATCGAGCGATGCTCGACGAACATGTCGTATTCCTCGAACGATCCCGGATCGAGCAAAGCATCGATGCGTTCGCGCGCCGTCAGCTTGCCCTTGGCGTGCTGCGCCTCGACGCGGCGCTCGCCACCACCCTTGCGTGCTGCCGCGCGCCTCAGTTCGAGCTCTTCCAACATCTTCTGCATTCGTATCTCCGGCCCCTTGCCAGCAGTTTTCGGCCAATATCGCCACCGCGTCTAGCGGAGGAAACGCTTCTCGTTGTCCTTGACCGCAGGCATTCCCTGCAAATCGAACACGTCCTCGACGGTGGCGATGCTGCTCTCGACACCATGGATGCCGCCGTCCTTGCGGATCTGCGCGAAGGTCGCCCGCATGGCACCGACCGACGCACGGATCGCGTGATTGCCCCAGATCAGGAGGCCGACCTTCTTGAGCTCGCGCACGCGCGCCACCGTCATCTGCGGATAGGCGGTCGGCACCAGGGCAATCGGCGCCTTGCCGTCCCAGGCACGCACGAACGCCTCGATCTCGTCCGGGGTCTTCTGCTTGGAGTGCACCAGGATCATGTCGGCGCCAGCCGCTTCGTAGGCGCGCGCCCGCTTCAGCGCCTCGTCCTGCCCGAGGCCTGCAATCAGCGCCTCGGTGCGCGCCACGATCACCAGGTCGGCATCGCGTCGTGCCGACCGCGCCGCTTCGATCTTGCCCTGGAACTCCTCGATGCGGACCATGTCCTGGCGGCCACCGGCGATCAGGCTGGTGACCTTGGGGAAGCTCTTGTCCTCCATCACGATCGCCGCGGCGCCGGCCCGTTCGTACTGCTCGATCGCATAGAGCACGTTGATGGCGTTGCCGAAGCCGGTGTCGATGTCGGCCACGACCGGCAGGCCCGACCGGTCGGCCATGGCGCGCGTCATGTCGAGATGCTGGGTCATCGACACGATGCTGACGTCCGGCACGCCATACATCGCCGAGAGCTCGAAACCGCTGGCCCAGATCGCATCGAAGCCCGCTTCGGCGGCGAGCATGGCGGAGAGCGGACTGTGCGAGGCCATGGCTTCGACCAGGCCTTTGGCTGCAAGCACGTCGCGGAATTTCCTGCCTGGCGTCATGCTTCCCCCTTGCCTTCATTGTGGCCGGCAGCATCGCGCAGCCGCGCGTCTCCCAGCAGCTCGAGAAACCGCGCCGCCGCGGCGATGTCGCGGCACACGCCGTCCCGTCGCTCGATGGCCAGCGGGTCGTCGCCCCAGCGCTCGATCTGATAGAGATCGTCGAGCTGGGCCGCCTGAAACGCCTGCTCTGCCGTCAGATGCCGTTCGGTGACGGCGAGTGCCACGATCAGCGAACCGGCGATATGGGTGAGGTTGTAGAGCGAGGACAATGCCAAGTCGCCATGCGCCGCCACTGCCGCGCGCAGGCGGGCGAGCGACTGGGCAGGCTGGGTGACGAAGGCCATGCCCTGCACAACAAGGAGCGGCGCGCCGTAGCGCTCGGCTGCCCAGTCGAGCAGCGGCTGCCAGGTCGCCGTCTGGCGTTCGACCAGGCTGATCGGATTGTTCGCGCGGTAGCAGAGGAGATCGGAGCCGGCATATTTCGCGGTGTCCTCGATCACCTGCTCGCGCTGTCCCGGCACGCGGTCGAGGCCGGTGGCGGCCAGCCGCGTGAGCGGCAGCAGGCCGGTCTTGATCTCTTCCTTCTCGGGCACTGCCCCCCATTCGGTAGCAATGGCGGCCGCCAGCGCTTCGGTCGGCACGAGCAGCACAGCCTTCGCCGGCGTGCGCATCGGCCTGCCGTCGAGCAGCACGCGAAAGCCGCCCTCGGCGGCGTCAACCGCCGTTTCTTTATAAAAGCGCTTCATCCGCCAGGCTTTGTTCAGCTCGCAATGGCCATGAGGAGGTGGCCACAAGAGGGGGCCACGGTGCGAAATCCCGTTGCACCGGCCCGCACGTGGCGACGGCATTACACGTCTGTGCCCGTCGACGACAAGGGGCCGAACGCCGAAAGCCGGCGAGGAACGCCGGCCGGGCGTCAGCGTGGACTGCGTTGCGGGCCGGGCGTCTGGCTGTGCGCCGGCCGGCCGCCGCGTTGCCGCACGTCAACTGCAGGGACTGGGAGCTGGGCACGCAGCCCGGGTCGCAGTGCCTCGATCCGAGATGCAACCACCGTGCAGGCATTCGCTCCTGCCTGGCGGCCTGCCTGCGTGATCTGGGCGACCAGGCTGGGAATCGGGCCGCCGCCGACCAGCAGTTTAGACAGGTTGGGGTCGAGGGCGCTGGCGGTCTGGCGCCCTGCTCCGCCCTTGATACGCATCGGCGAGGCAAGCGCCGCACCGTGGGCGTCGCGGGCTTCCGGCGCGACGATGAATTCCCAGCCCTCGGTGCGCATATGGACGAAGCCGCCACCGATCAGGACGGCCCGCGGCGTGTCGACAACGATCCGCCGCAGGTTGGCGACGCCACTGCTCACCTCGAAGCGGCCGGCGATGCAGTTGAACGGCACGCCGGCGTCCGACGCGCCCAGCAGCCGCTGGGTCTCGGCCGGCCAGTTCACGAGCTGGCTGTTCGGCCAAACCCCCTTCGCGATGCCGATATCGACGGCGCCACTGGCCGAGTTCAGCGCGTCGCGCGTCGTCCGGCCACTGCCGCGCAGGCGCAGGTCGATGTCGGCCACGGCGTCGCGCAGGCCAAGATCGAGGCCCAGCAAGGTCGACAGCTCGCCGAGCGACACGCGGTTGGCCGTCGCTGTCAGCGTCGTCTGGCCCAGCCGGCCCGTCGGATCGTAAATGAGATCGATGCCGGCCGAGCCGCCGCCGACGCTGCCTGCAGCCCGGAACGTGAAGCGCTGCTCGCCCGACGACAAGGTCACCGACGCGTTCTGCATCTTGGCGCCGAGCCCCACCACTTCGCCCAGGCGAACCGATACCGAAAGCGCCGAGCGGCCGAACCAGCTCGCCGAGAACGGCATCGCGGGGACGAGGCGCTGCTGGGCAGGTGACGTCGCCGGCTGGGCCGGTGCCGCCGACGGCGGCGCACGCAGCTCGGAAACGTCGAGGCGGCTGATATCGGCATTCACGGCGATGGTCGCCGTGCCTTTGCGGTCGACACGGAACAACGCCTCGCCGGACAGCTCGCTCGAGCCGACCTTGAGCGCCGGGACCTCGACCTTGAAGCCGTTGCGCTGGGTCGAGCCCTTGGCGTTCAGCGAATAGGGTCCGCCGGCGGGCACCGGCAGCCGTACATAAGGGCCCAGGACCGAGACGTCGGGCCCGTCCGCTGTGACCTGAAGCGTGGTGCCTTTGACACCAACGCCGCCCTTGATGGCAATCTTTCCACCGCCAAATTCACCCTGCAGGTCGATGTTGCCCGGCAGTCCGCGCATCCAGCCGTCGAATGAGCCGGCGTTGCCGGTGAGCTCGAGCGGCACCGCTTGGGGTGCCGCAAAACGACCCTCGATCTGCAAGGTCTGATTGGGCGCTGGTGCCTTGAAAGTGGCCTTCGCGATCTCGACCACCACCGGCGGCCGGCCGCCGCCGTCACTGATCGTGAGAACCGAGTCCTTTACATCGACTAGATTGATCCACGGGAAGATCGGTGCCGTGCGCATGCGCAACGAGCGGTTCTCACCGGGATGCGGCCCCGAACCGTCGGGCGGCGGCAGCATTTCGAGGTTGGTGTCGCCGACGTCGTTGCGCTCGACCAGGATGTCGGCCCCTTCCAGCACGACGCGGCCGATCTTGATCTCGCCCAGCAGCAGGGAGAACGGATCGAGATAAAGGGTGACCCGCTGCACGCGGGCAAGGTCGGGGCGCGATCCCCAGGAGGCGTTCGAGAGCGTGACGCCTTCCGCCACCATGGCAGGTTCGCTGCCCAGCTTGATGCTGAGCGGCACGCGCGCGGCCAGCTCGCGCCCGGTCACCTTGCGAATCTGGTCGGTGAGCTTCGCCTGGTAACGCGAGAGGTCGCGCGTGGCGATCCAGGCCACGCCGCCGATCGCGGCGATGGGAACCGCCGCTGCCGCAATCAAGGCCAGCCGCCTCCAGGGAATCCGCATGCTGACCGATTCTCGCTCAAACACCGTCCGTAGAGAAGCCCAATGCCTCAACGGTGCGGCGGAAGTGAGGTGGCAACTCGGCCTCGGCCTTGAGCTCACCGCGCCCCGACGGATGCGGCAGGGTCAGCCGGCGGGCATGAAGATGCAGGCGACGCGCGTCGGTGACCGCCGAGAGCAGCGCTTCCTCACCGCCATACTTGCGGTCACCCAAGATGGGACAGCCGATCTCCGCACAGTGAACGCGCAGCTGATGGGTGCGCCCGGTGCGCGGCCACATTGCCAGCAGCGCCGCCCGCTTGCCGATCCGGTCGATCTCGCGGAAATGCGTCAGCGCCTTCTGGCCATTCTCGTGGTCCACCTGCATCAGCTCGCGGTCGCGCGCGCCCGGCCGCTTGGCGAGCGGCAGGTCGATCGTGCCTTCCCGGCGCGGCGGCACGCCGACCACCACGGCCCAGTAGAGTTTCTCGGTCTCGCGGTCGCGGAACGACTCGGCCAGCCGCTTGGCTGCCTGCCCCGTGCGGGCAATCAGCAGCAGGCCGCTGGTATCCTTGTCGAGCCGATGGACCAGGCGCGGCCGGTCCTCGTAGCCGAAACGGAGCGCATCGAGCATGCCGTCGACATGCTTCTCCGTCCCGCTGCCGCCCTGGACCGCAAGCCCCGGCGGCTTGTTGAGCACGATCACATGATCGTCGCGATGGATCACCATGCGCTGGATCTCGGCCGCATCGCGTTCCGACACGGCCGGCGCAGCCCGCGGCTTGGTGCGCGACGGGGACGGCGGCGCGGCCGAAACGCCGGGCGGCAGACGGATCGTCTGGCCGGGCTCGACGCGATCCTTGCCCTCGGCGCGCTTGCCGTCGATGCGCACCTGTCCGGTGCGCAGCAGCTTCTGCAGGGCGCCGTGGCTGAGATCGGGGAAATGCTTCTGGAACCAACGGTCGAGCCTCAGCCCCGCCTCATCCTCGGAGACGGCGCGAAGCTGGACCTGGCCACGGGTGCCGCCGGAGATGGGGGGATCGCTCATGGCGCGCAACCTAGAGCATCGCGCCGTCGACTGGAACCGCTCGAAGGCGCGATGCCCAAGGCGGAGATATCCATGACAAGTCGGTTCCTCTTGATTGGAAATCGCACCACGGGACAAGCTACACAGGGTCCATGGAATCGGTGTCGTTCGCCACGCTGACCTTCGATCACCCGGCCGCGAGCCGGCCGGCGACCGTGACGGCGAGCCTGCATCTTCCCGTGCAATCGAACGGCCCGGCGCCCTGCATGGTGATCCTCACCAGCAGTGCGGGCGTGCAGCGACACCGCGAGCACTACTATGCCGACCTGCTCACGCAGGCAGGCGTCGCCGCGCTGATCGTCGACAGCTTCACCGGACGCGGCGTGCGACGTACCGTCGCCGACCAGACCTTGGTCTCGGCCGCGCAGATGGAAGGCGATGCCTTTGCCGCTCTCGCCCTGCTGCGCCGCGACGCGCGCCTCGATCCGACGCGGATAGGCGTCATGGGTGTCTCCAAGGGCGGTGTGGCGACATTGAACGCCGCCATCGCCGTGCGTCAGCGCTGGCGTGACGGCTTTCCGCACCTCTTCGACCTGCATGTCGCGATCTGCCCCGGCGCCACGGCCCAGCATCGCGACCCGACCACGCATGGTCGGCCGATGTTCCTGATGCTGGCCGCCCGGGACGACTACACGCCGGCCGAGCTGGCGGTCGAGTATGCAAATCGCATGAGGCTCGCGGGCAACGAGCGCATCAAGGTGAAGGTCTACGGCGCCGCCCATCACGGCTGGGAGTCGATCGGGCCGGTCTTCGACATCAAAGATGCCGAGAACTGGTCGTGCTGCCGCAACCTCATAGAGGATGACGGGCGCCACTTCGTGCCGGCCCTCGGCCTGGCGCTGAGCGAGCCGGAATTCCAGGCCTGGGCGCGCCTCAATTGCGTCACCCGGGGTGCCCGCGCCGGCGGCGGGACTGTGGCGCTGAAGCAACGCGCAAGTGCTGATTTCATTGGCTTTTTGCGGAGTCACGACTTCGTGGGCTGATAGACGAATCGGCGACGTACGGCTATACCTTGGGTGTGATCCGCACGTACTTTCTCGCCATCGCTCTGGCGCTCCTATCCTCCCTTTGGGGAGCCTCTCCCAGCCATGCAACCGGCCAGCTATGGACCGGATCGAGTGTCGCAACGGCGCGCGCCGAAGCGCTGCTCAAGGCATTGCGAGCCTCGGGCGATCACGGCCTCGACCCCGCCTGGTACAACGTCGCCGAGGTCGAGAAAGCGCTGGTGCCAGGGGCCGATCCGACCGCCGCCGAAGCGCTGCTCGGGGCCGCCTTCACCGCCTATGCCAGCGACGTCTCGACAGGCCGTGTCCGCGCCAACAGGGTCGACAAGGACATCGACATCCAGCAGCGCAAGGTCGACAAGGCCGATCTGCTGAAAGCGGCCGCCGAGGCCCCTGATTTCGCCGCCTATCTCGAGTCGCTGCCGCCCAAGGGGGACTACCCGGCATTGCAGAAGGCCCTGGCGAACTGGCGCGACAAGCGCGGCAAGATCGGCCATACCGCAATTCCCGACGGTGCCGCGCTGAAGCCGGGCATGACCGACCCGCGCGTCGGCCTGCTGCGCAAGCGCCTCGTCGAGCTCGATTTCTCCGTGCCCGAGCCCACCGCCGGCACCTCGCCCGATCTCTACGACGATGCCCTGGTCGCACTGATCAAGTCCTACCAGGAGACCAAGGGCCTCTCGGTCGACGGCGTGATCGGCGCCAAGACCATTCGCTCGCTCAACACCACGGTCGACGAGCGCATCGAGCAGATCGTCGCCAACCTCGAGCGCCGGCGCTGGCTGCCGGAAGATCTCGGCAGCCGCTACGTCTACGTGAACACCGGCGACTACTCGATGGTCTTCGTCGATCAGGGCAAGCTCGCCTTCCAGAGCCTGGTGATCGTCGGCACGCCCAAGGATCCGACGCCCGAGATCCAGTCGGTGATGCGCGGCTTCCAGACCAACCCCTACTGGACGGTGCCGACCTCGATTTCCGGCGAGGAGTACCTGCCGCTCCTGCGCCGCGACCCTAATGCACTGGCCGGCAGCGGGTTCAAGATCTTCGAAAACTGGTCGGACGATACCGAGCTCGACCCCAACACGGTCGACTGGAACTCGGTGCATCCCAAGGCCTTCCCCTACCGCATCCGCCAGGAGCCAGGGGCAGCCAATGCGCTGGGCTACATCTTCTTCCCGTTCGCCAACAAGTACGGCATCTACATGCACGACACGGCGAGCCGCTGGCTGTTCACCGAGGGTAGCCGCAACTTCAGCCATGGCTGCATCCGGCTGCAGAACCCGCTCGACTTCGTGGAGAAGGTGTTCAACGGCAAGAGCAACTTCAGCAAGGACCGCGTGCAGGCCGTCATTCAGGCCGGCCAGCAGGCGCACTACACCTTCCCCGAGCCGGTCACGCTCTACGTGACCTACCGCACCGTGACGGCCAGTGCCGACGGCGTGCCGACGTTCCGCGACGACGTCTACGGCCGCGACCGCCGCGTCGTGAAGGCGATGGCGAAGCCTTAGTCTTTGGCTCCCTAATCATTGGACCGCGGGTCTCCAGACCCGCATTCATGAGCGGGCTCCGCGCGGGGTAACCCCCGCGCTTTGAGGCCCGCGGTCCAAGAAACCTAAGACCGCTTCTTCTCCCTGAGCTTCTTCCAGTAGTCGAGGCGCTTCAGGATCTCGCGCTCGAAGCCGCGCTCGACCGGCTGATAGAATTCCTCGCGCGCCATGCCGTCGGGAAAGTAGTTCTGCCCGGAGAAGCCGTCGGCTGCGCTGTGGTCGTACTCGTAGCCCTTGCCGTAGCCGATCTCCTTCATGAGCTTGGTCGGCGCATTGAGGATGTGCATGGGCGGCGTCAGCGAGCCATGGGTCTTGGCGGCGCGCTTGGCGGCGCTGAAGGCCATGTAGCCTGCGTTCGATTTCGGCGCCGTGCCGAGATAGATCACAGCTTGGGCGATCGCGAGCTCGCCTTCGGGTGAGCCCAGCCGATCGTAGGTCTCCCAGGCGGAAAGCGTCTGGCTGAGCGCCTGCGGGTCGGCCATGCCGATATCCTCGACCGCGAAACGAACCAGCCGGCGGGCGATGTATTTCGGATCCTCGCCGCCATCCAGCATGCGTGCGAACCAGTAGAGCGCGGCATCGACATCCGATCCGCGCAGCGACTTGTGCAGCGCGCTGATCAGGTTGTAGTGCGCTTCCTGCCCTTTGTCGTAGAGCGGCGCACGCTTCTGCAGCAGGGTGGCAAGTCGCGCCGGCGGCAGCGGCCCCTTCTCCTTGAGCTGCGCCAGCTGCTCGGCGATGCCGATCAGGTAGCGACCGTCGCCGTCGGCCATTGCGAACAGCGCCTCGCGGCCGGCCCGGTCGACCGGGAGCGGCCGGCCAAGCGCTGCCTCGACACGATCGAGCAGCGCGCCGAGTGCCCCCTCGTCGAGGCGGCGCAGGACCAGGACCTGACAGCGCGACAGGAGCGCGGCGTTCAGCTCGAAGGACGGGTTCTCGGTGGTGGCGCCGATCAGGGTGACGGTACCGTCCTCGACATAAGGCAGGAAGCCGTCCTGCTGGGCGCGGTTGAACCGATGGATCTCGTCGACGAACAGCAGGGTCCCCTTGCCGTCCTTGCGCCGCTGGCGGGCCGCCTCGAAGACGCGCCGCAGATCGGCAACGCCGGAGAAAACCGCCGAAAGAGGCTCGAAATGCAGGTCGGTCGCTTCCGCGAGCAGGCGGGCGATCGTCGTCTTGCCGCAGCCCGGCGGCCCCCACAGGATCAGCGAGCCGAGCTTGCGGGCGGCCAGCATGCGGCCGAGCGGCCCTTCCGCCCCCAAAAGATGATCCTGTCCCAGGATCTCGCCCAGCACCTTGGGCCGCAGGCGCTCGGCAAGCGGCGTCGGGGCGAGCGAGGCGAAGAGTTCAGCCGGCATGGGACGAGGCTAGCATGACCGGCCCTGTCGGCATCGTCAGCATAGTGTCAGCGGAACTGAACGGTGGAAACCATGCCGTCGCGGCCGATGCTGACGCTGCCGACCGGCCCCGCCTCGAGGCGCTTCTTGAGCTCGGCGACGTTCTTCACGTCCTGGCCGTTGATGCCCAGGATCATGTCGCCCTGGCGCACAAAGCGGCCGGCATAGGCGCCGGGCTTGACCTCGGTGATGACGACGCCCGGTCGCCATTCAGCCAGCCCCATCTCCTCGGCGACTGCCGGCGACATGTTGACGACCGTGGCGCCGGACAGCGGCTGGCGGCCCTCGAGGAGCGCCTTGTCACGCACCGGGTCCTCGGGCGGGGAAGCGAGCTTGACGTTGACGACGACCTCCTTGCCGGCGCGCACCACCTTCACCGGCACCGTCACGCCGGCATTGAGGGTCGAGAGGCGGAAGCGCAGCCCGGCCTCGTCGTCGATCACCTGCTCGCGGATGCCGATGATGACGTCGTTGCGCTTCAGGCCGCCCTCCGCGCCCGGACCGTTCGAGAAGACTTCCTTGATGATCAGGCCGGCCGGCCGCGACAGGCCGAACCCGGCGGCAAGGTCGGGCGTCACGCGCTGCATGCTGACGCCGAGCCATGGCCGGACGATGCGGCCGCCCTGCGTGCCGGTGGCGATCATGCGCTCGACGATGTTCGAGGGCGTGGCGAAGCCGATGCCGACCGAACCGCCGGTCTGCGAGTAGATCGCCGTGTTGATGCCGATCAGGCGGCCGTCGAGACTGACCAGCGCGCCACCCGAATTACCGGGATTGATGGCCGCGTCGGTCTGCAGGAAGAAGTTGGAATCGTTCACGCCGCCAGCGCTGCGGGCCACCGCCGAAACGATGCCGCTGGTCACCGTCTGGTTGAGGCCGAAGGGATTACCGATCGCCAGCACCATATCGCCGACCTCGATCGAATCGGAATCGCGCAGCTCGAGATAGGGGAACTTCTCACTGTCGCCCTCGATGCGCAGCAGGGCGAGGTCGAAGCGCTCGTCCTGCGTCACCAGCTTGGCCTCGAACTCGCGGCGATCGGCCAGCACGACCCGGATCTCGTCGGCGCCACGCACGACATGGGCGTTGGTCACGATCAGCCCGTCGGCCTTCACCAGCACGCCCGACCCCAGCGAGTTCTGTAGCCGCTCGCCGGCCTGCGGCGGAACCGGCATGCCCGGAAACGGGAATGTCAGGCGGCGCTGCACGCGCGCCGTGGTGGTCGTGTAGATGTTGACCACGGCTGGCGACACGCGCTTGACCAGCGGCGCATAGGAATAAGCGAGATCTGCCCGCGAGCTGGGCAGCGGCTGCGCCAGAATCGCCGGTGAATAGGCAAGTGCCGCACCGCTCCCGAGAACAGCCGCCGCCAGGACTACCCGCCGCATTGCCCGCTGCATCATCCACTCGTCTCCTCAGTTGGGCCGGATTTGCGGTCAGTCATATGGCAAATCAAGGGCCGAATCACGCGGCTGGCATATCGCTTGCAGGGCTTCGGACAGAACGCGCCCCTCGTCGGGTCCAGAATGGACCGTTCGAAATGCGGCGCGCCCGAGGAAACGGAGCGCCTCATGAAACTCACCCGTCGCACAGTTCTCGCCGGTTCGGCCGCCTTGCTGGGAGGCTCACTTGCCGCACCCGCCGTGAAGGCAAGCCCCGGCTGGCCGGCCAAGGGTCCGATCAAGCTGATCGCCACCTTTCCGCCCGGCGGCACCGCCGACACGATCTCGCGCATCCTGGCGCCCAAGCTCGCCGCAGCGCTCGGCACCCAGGTCGTGGTCGAGAACAAGCCTGGCGCCGGCGGCACGATCGGCTCGGACCTCGCCGCCAAGTCGGCGCCCGACGGCTACACGCTGGTGATCTCCCACGCCTCGCCACTGGGCATCGCGCCCGGCATCTATCCCAAGCTGCCCTACAACGTCGTGACCGACTTCACCCACGTGACCTTGATCGGCCATACGCCCAACGTGCTGATCGTCCCGGCGGCCGCCCCCTACAAGACCCTGGCCGACTACATCGCCGACGCGAAGGCGCGGCCCGACCAGGTGGCGTTCGGCAGCTCGGGCATCGGCTCCAACACCCATCTGATGGGCGAGCTGCTGTCGAGCCTCGCCGGCATCCGCCTGAAGCATGTCCCCTATCGCGGCTCGGCGCCGTCCCTGCAGGACATGCTGGCTGGTGCCATTCCATCGATGTTCGACCCGATCACCACCAACGTGCCGCATATCAATTCCGGCAAGGTGCGCCTGCTCGCGGTCAGCTCGGAGAAGCGGCTCGACCTGTATCCCGATGCGCCGACCTTCGCCGAGCAGGGTTTTCCCAGGATGACGACGTCGACCTGGGTCGGCGTCTCCGGCCCCAAGGGCATGTCCCCGGAAATCGTGACGCGTCTCTATGAGGAACTGCAGAAGGCCTACAGGGCGCCCGACATCATCGAGCGCTTCAAGGAAGTCGTTCTGCTGCCGGGCGACGAGCCGATGACTCCCGCCGACTACACGCGCTTTGTCGGCGACTTCGCCACGCTGTGGGCCGGCGTCAGCAAGTCGGCCGGCATCGAGCTTGAGTTGGGCTGAGGGGGCGTTGGACCGCGGAGTTCCAGCTCCGCGGTCCAATGATCTCACCCGCAGCGGGAATAGCCGCAGTTGAGGCAGACGTCGCAACCTTCCTGGTGCGTGAGCGCCGCGGCGCCGCAGTTGGGGCATTGCCCCATCGCCGCCGTCGGCACCGCACCCTCACCGCCACCGGCCGCCTCGCGCGTACCGGCCGCGAGGCGCATTTTTTGCTCGACGACGTCGGTCAGGCGCGGAGATTCGGCCGGCGTCAGGAAGCCGATCTCGATCAGGTGGCGCTCGATCACGCCACCGATCGCCGCCAGCAGCGACGGCACGTAGCGGCCTTCCATCCACTGGCCGCCGCGCGGGTCGAACACCGCCTTCAGTTCCTCGACCACGAACGACACGTCGCCACCGCGCCGGAACACGGCTGAGATCATGCGCGTCAGCGCCACGGTCCAGGCGTAGTGTTCCATGTTCTTGGAGTTGATGAAGATCTCGAACGGCCTACGGCGGCCATCCTGCATCACGTCGTTGACGGTGATGTAGATCGCATGGTCGCTGCCCGGCCATTTGATCTTGTAAGTACGGCCCGGCAGTTCCTCCGGCCGATCGAGCGGCTGGGCGATATAGACGACGGCAGGATCGCGCGACGGTGCCGGCACCAGCGCCTTGGGTGCCTCGTCCACCGGGATCAAGGTGGCGGCCCGCGGCTCGGTCGGCACAGCCGCTTCGGCCGGCCGCACTTCGAGCACTGCACCGGTCACGTCGTTCGGCCGGTAGGTCGTGCAGCCCTTGCAGCCCTGCGCGTAGGCCTCCTCGTAGACCGTCTTGAAGGCCTCGAAGGAGATGTCGCGCGGCAGGTTGATGGTTTTGGAGATCGAGCTGTCGACGAAGGCCTGCGCCGCCGCCTGCATCGCCAGATGATCGGCGGGCGTGAGCGTCTGGGCATCGACGAACACCTCGGCCGGCGGCGCCTCGTTGCCACGCAAGGCGCGCCAGGTGCGGAAGGCGTGATCCTCGACCTTCTCCTCGCGCTTGGAGCCGTCGGGCTGCAGCACATGGCGGACATGGCTGAAGGCGAAGACCGGCTCGATGCCGGAGGAGACATTGTCGGCGAGCAGCGAGATCGTGCCGGTGGGTGCGATCGAGTTCAGCAGCGCGTTGCGGATGCCGTAGCGGCCGATCGCCGTGCGCACCTCCTCCGGCAGGCCCCGCACGGTCTCGCCCGAGAGGAAGCGCGTGCGTTCGTAGAGCGGGAAGAAGCCCTTCTCGGCGGCGATGTCGGCCGAGGCGAGATAGGAGAAACGCTGCACCGCCCCCAGCCATTCGCGGGTCAGCCGCACCGCGTCGGGCGAACCGTAGCGCACGCCGCAGAAGATCAGCGCATCGGCGAGGCCGGTGACGCCGAGCCCGATGCGGCGCTTGGCCTTGGCCTCCTTCTCCTGCTGCGGCAGCGGGAAGCGCGACACGTCGATGACATTGTCGAGCATGCGCACCGCCGTCGGCACCAGACGCTCCAGTGCCTCGAGATCGAGTTGCGCGTCGGCCGCGAACGGGTTCTTCACCAGCGCGGCGAGATTGATCGAGCCCAGGAGGCAGGCGCCGTAGGGTGGCAACGGCTGCTCGCCGCATGGATTCGTAGCCTGGATGTCCTCGCAGTAATGCAGGTTGTTCCGGCGGTTCACCCGGTCGATGAAGATCACACCGGGCTCGGCAACTTCGTAGGTGGCGCGCATGATGCGCTCCCACAGCGCGCGCGCCTTCACTGTCTTGAAGGTCTGGCCGCCGAAGACGAGGTTCCAGTCGGCATCGTCCTTCACTGCCTGCATGAAGGCATCGGTGACCAGCACCGAGACATTGAACATGCGCAGCCGTCTCGGGTCGCGCTTGGCATCGATGAAGGCTTCGATGTCGGGATGGTCGCAGCGCATCGTCGCCATCATGGCGCCGCGGCGCGAGCCGGCGCTCATGATGGTGCGGCACATGGCGTCCCACACATCCATGAAGGAGAGCGGCCCGGAAGCGTCGGCGCCGACGCCCTTCACCGGGGCGCCCTGCGGACGCAGGGTCGAGAAATCGTGCCCGATGCCGCCGCCCTGCTGCATGGTGAGGGCGGCCTCGCGCAGGTTTTCGAAGATGCCCGACATGTCGTCGGGGATGGCGCCCATGACGAAGCAGTTGAACAGCGTCACGGTGCGGCCGGTGCCGGCGCCGGCGATCACCCGGCCAGCCGGCAGGAACTTGAAATCAGCCAGCGCCTCGTGGAAGCGCTTGGCCCAGCGCTCGGGGTCGCGCTCCGGCGCCGCCAAGGCGCGGGCAACCCGCCACCAGGTCGCGTCGAGGTCGGCATCCAGCGGCCCCGAAACATTGCGATAGCGGTATTTCATGTCCCAGATTCGCTGGGAGACCGGAGCCCATTCCATCATCGAAAAGTAGGCGTCACGCCCTTCGATATCAACAAAATTGTTCTTTATTTGTTCTTATCCTGCAGGATCTTGGCCACGATCTCGATGGGCCATCTTCACCAGCCGATTCGTGGCTTCTTCGATATGACTACGCAACGTCGTCATGAAGGTTTCGCGGTCGAGCCCCGGCGGAATGGGCGGCAGCATCTCGACGTCGATGATGCCCGGCCACTTGATGAACCTGCGGCGGCCCCAGAAGACCCCCGAATTGAGTGCCACCGGCACGACCGGCACGCCGAGCTGTCGATAGAGCGCGGCCGTACCGACCTGGTAGGGCCTCTCCGCACCCGGCGCCACCCGCGTGCCTTCCGGAAAGATCAGGATCGAGCGGCCCTCGGCCAAGGTCTGCTTGGCCTGGCGCACCAGGCCACGCAGCGCCGTCGCGCCCTCGCCGCGTTCGACGGCGATGTTGCCGACGCGCGCCATCGCCCAGCCGACGACGGGGATGAAAAGGAGCTCGCGTTTCAACACCGTGGCGCTTCTTGGAAAGATCCGTGAAAAGGCCAGGGTCTCCCACGAGGATTGGTGCTTGCAGGCAATGATCACCGGCCCGGCCGGCAGATTCTCCAGGCCGCTCACGCGATGGGTCAATCGACAGGTGAGCTTGAGCCAGCCCAGGCAGAAATCGATCCAGAACAGCGACCACGCCACGACGTAGCGCCGCGGCAACAGCAGGATTGGAGCACCCACGATGGCGATGATCGTGGTGCCGGCATACCAGCCGACATTGAAGAGGAAGGAGCGCAGCCCGAGGCCAATCATCGATTAAGAGTCTGTCGGCAAGTGGTGTTGCTTGTAACCCAAGTTTTAGTAGCCTAATGTCCGCCCGCAAGCACATCTGGTGGGGAATTCCCCGCTCATCATGCACGTTTCCTGTTCGAACTGCGGCGCGCGGTATGCCGTCGATCCGACGGCGATCGGCCCGACCGGCCGCACCGTCCAATGCGCTCGCTGCAATCATCGCTGGTTCCAGAAAATCGAGCCGCCGATCCCGCGGCCCGAGACGCCCGAGGTCGTTCCCGAGCCGGCGCCCGATGTCATGATCCAGCCCACGACGCCCGGCTCCGGCTTGCCGGTGCCGGCGCCGCCGCGCCGCAAGCCGCTCCTGGGGAGACTGCGGGAAAGGCTGGGCAATCTCTCCGCCGGCACCTGGTTCGGTCTCGCCGCCAGCCTGATCGTGCTGCTGGGGGCCGTCGCCTTTGTCTATCGCGGCGAACTTCGCGACCGGCTGCCGCCGCAATGGCGGACGGTGTTGGGGTTCGAGGGGCTGGGTCTCAATGGCCGCGCCAAGCTCGCCCTCGATCTCGCGGCGAGCCGCATCGACTTCGTCGACGGCCGTTACGTCGTGACCGGCCAGATCGTCAACAACGGCACCGCAGCGGGTTCGACCCGCAGCCTGCGCCTCACCTTTCGGGCCGGCGAGCAGGTCGTCGGCGAGCGCACGGTGCCGCTGGCGGAGGGCCCGATCGCGCCGGGCGCACGGGCACGCTTCAGCTTGCCGCTTGACGATCCCCCCGCCGGCACGACCAACATCGTGCCGACCATCGACTAGCGAGCCTTCCATGCCGAACCGTCCGACCGTCTCCATCCGCTTTTCCGCCGCCGAGATCGCGACCCGCGTCGACGAAATGGCGACCGAGCTCGCAGGCAAGCTGGCGCCCGACACCTTGGTGGTCTCGGTGCTGAAGGGCAGCTTTGTCTTCGCCGCCGACCTGATCCGCGCGCTCAGCCGCGCCGGCGCCGACTGGTCGATGGATTTCGTCACGCTCTCGAGCTACGGCACCGCCACCGAAACCACCGGCAGCGTGAAAGTCGTGCGCGACATCATCGACGACGTGCGCGACCGCGACGTGCTGCTGGTCGACGACATCCTCGAGTCCGGATACACGCTGAGCTTCGCCAAGAACCTCCTGCTCGAGCGCGGCGCCAAGCGGGTTTCGGTCTGCACCCTGCTCGACAAGCCGGGCAAGCGCCGCACCAAGCTCGATGCCGATTTCGTGGGCTTCCAGGCCGGCGACGAATTCCTGGTCGGCTACGGCCTCGACTGGGCGCATCGTTTCCGCGGATTGCCCTATATCGGCGTGGTCGAGAAAGCGGCCTGACGCTTCCCGATTGCCGGGACGAGGTGTCGGTCAGGGCCCGGCACAGGGTGCCTGTCGGGCTCCGCTTTCGACGAATGCCGAAAGACAGGCGCCGTAGCTCCGCGCGAAGGCAAAGTCCGAGCCACCGAAGTGTCCCTTGAAGCCCGGCGGGCGGTCGATCACCTCGGCCTGCACGCCGGACTGCGCGAAAGCCGCACGGGCATCGTCACCCCGACCGCCGACGTCGTAATCGTCGCCGTCGAAGAACGCCACAACGATGCGCGATCCTGGTTTGAGTCCGCGCACGATCTGCTGCCATTCAGCGCGTGCCACCGTGCTGTCGCGCATGCTTCGGACCTCGCCATGATGTGCCGGCGACACCGCCATGACGCCATCGGCCGGAGCGCCACGCAGCGCGGCTGCCATCGAGACCCACGCGCCAGCCGACTGACCGGCCAGGATCACGCGGCGATACCCCAACGCCTTGGCCTGGCGAACGGCGTCGGCCAGCGCCGTCGCGTCGCCCGGCCAGTCGCGAATCCACTCGCGGTCGAAGCGGTAGAGGTCGTATCCCCTGGCCAGGAACTGGCCCACCCAGGCTTGTGGCGGCGTCAGCGTCGAGTCCTTGCCGGCCATGTAGCCGTGGCTCCAGACGATCAGGCCCGCGGCGGCCTGGGGGCCGGCGTTCTGCCAGAAGGGCTGGGCGCGCAGCCTGCCGATCGGTGGCAGCACCACCGGCGCAGTGCTGCGCCAGTCACGTCCCGCCAGCACGATGTTGTTCACGGCCCACAGGCTGCAGGCTGACCGGCCTTGCGCTGTGCAGCGGCTCAGCGCCTGCTCGGCGGCCTTGCCGGGATCTTCACCGCCGGCTGCCGCCCACCATTGCGAGGCCTCGCCGTCTGCAGAGACGGCAAAGGCGCGCTGTGGGGCGAAAAGCTGGTACTCGGCCCAGGCCCGTTGCGCCTTGCCCGGCGGCTGCTGCGCCTGGGCGAGCGATGGAAACAACAGGGCGACGAAGCCCAGAACGACGAGTCGCACGGCAAATTGCTTCTTCGCCGCGCTGGCCGACAGGAAATGCTCATCGGGCCTGCTCGGATCGCCCTCTCCGTGGTCCATTCTCTTGCTCCCTCCAGCGTTTCCCATCGAACACCGGAATATGCGGGAGAGTTTCTTGCCGCGTCCTTACAGATCGAAGCGATCTCGCCGCAAGGCCCGCCCCCGTCAGGCTGCCTTCTTCTCGACCATGTCGATGACGCGGGCGCGCTGGGTGCGGGCGTTGCCGAACAGCTCGGCATTGGCGCGGGCGCGCTTGAAATAGAGATGGTTGGCCATCTCCCAGGTGAAGCCGATGGCACCGAAGATCTGGATGCTGCGCTGGGCGATCGCCATGTACGCGTCGCTGGTGTAGGCCTTGGCCATCGCCGCCGCCAGCGGACCGCGCGCATCGCCCTCGGACAGCGCCCAGGCGGCATAGAGGACGGCGGCATTGCAGCATTCGACCTGGCCCAGCATGTCGGCCAGCGAATGCTTGATCGCCTGATAGGAGCCGATCTGCCGGCCGAAGGCGGTGCGCTCCTTCGCATAGTCGACCGTCATCTCCATCACGCGCTGGGCACCCGCACTGCTTTCCGTCGCCAGGGCAAACAGCACGCGATCGCGCAGCCACGGCCATAGCTCGGCATCGGCCGCCGCCAGCTTCTCGCCGACGGCGTTCTTCAGGCGCAGATCGGCCACCTGGCGTGTCACGTCGCGCCACGGCAGCAGATCCACCTCCACGCCGGGCTGATGGGCCTCGACGAGGAAAAACGCTCGGCTGCCGGCTTGTTCGTCGTGTGCTGCGACGATCAGCCAATCGGCCGAGGCGGCATCGATCACGAACGACTTCACGCCAGTGAGGCGCCAGGAGACGCCCTGCTTGCGTGCCGAGGCCTCGCGGCAAGGGCCATCGGTGGCGCCATGCGATTCGGCAACAGCGAGCGCACACTTCACCGCGCCGGCGGCGATGCCGGGCAGCAGGTTCTTCTTCTGTGTGTCCGAGCCGCCGCGCTGCAGCGCCCAGGCACCGAACAGCGTGCCGAGGAACGGGCTCGGCGCCAGAGACCGCCCCATCTCGCCCAGGATCATGGCGAGGTCGATGCAGGAAAGCCCGAGGCCGTCATAGGCTTCGTCGATCACCAGGCCGGGCCAGCCCATAGCGGCGATCTTGCTCCAGTTCGCCTCGTAACCGGCGTCGTCGACGGTGGCGCCCGGCACCAGCACACGGGCCAGCGAGATCTCCTTCTCGAGGAAAGTGCGTGCCGACTGGCGCAGCACGAGATGGTCGTCGGCGAGGGCAAAGTTCATGGCTCATCCCATCTGCTGCTTGCGGCGGGCTTCCGACCAAGGCTGCCTGGCCGTCGGGTCGAGGTCGCGCGGCAAGCCGAGCATGCGTTCGGCGACGACGTTCTTCAGAACCTCCTGCGTGCCGACGCCCAGGGTGACCGCCTGGCTGAACCAGAAAGCGTGATCCCAATCGTCGTAGGGATCGTCGCCGGCGAGCTGCGAGGGAAATGGCTTTTCGCCGGCGATCATGCCGCGCGCGCCCTGGGAACGCTTGGCGAGATCGACGACGCGCTGGCCGTGCGGCGCTGCCAGCATCTTGTGAATGGCGCCTTCGGGTCCCGGTGCCTGGGCGTTCATGCGGTCGCTTAGCGCGCGATAGGCCAGCAGTCGCAGGATCTCGCCCTCGACATAGACCTGGGCGGCCTCGTCGCGCAGCGCACCGTCCTGGAGGGCGCCGACCTCGGCAAGACCTTCGATCAGCTCGCGCGCCGACGGACCATGGCCCCAGATGGCGCCGGGTCGCGACAGCGCCACGCGCTCGGTCTGGAGCTGTGTGGTGCAGAGAGCCCAGCCGTCGCCTTCCCGGCCGAGAAGACGGTCGGCCGGGATGCGCACGTCTTCGAGAAAGACTTCATTGTACTCGTTCTCGTGCGCCGACATGTCGATGATCGGCCGTATGCGGATGCCCGGCATGTCCATGTCGACCAGGAACTCCGAGAGGCCCTTGTGCTTGGGCTGGTCGGGATCGGTGCGGGCCACGAGCACGCCGACCTTCGCCTTGTGCGCCAGCGAGGTCCAGATCTTGTGGCCTTTCACGACGTAGTGGTCACCGTCGCGGCGCGCCACCGTACGCAGGGCGCCGAGATCGGAGCCGCCCGACGGTTCGCTGAACAGCATGCACCAGACATGCTCGCCCGACAGCGCCGGCCACAGGAAGTCCCGGCGCTGCGCCTCGGTGCCGTGCGTCAACAGCGACTGCGCGCAGTTGTTGATCGCGACCGGATTGCGCGGGACATGCACTCCGGCCCGCTTGATCTCCTGGTCGATGATGAGCTGCAGCTCGGCGTCGGCTTCCAGCCCCCAGGGCTTCGGCCAGTGCGGCACCACGAAACCGGCCTGCGCCAGCGCGAGGCCGGACGGATGGGGATTGGCCTCGAACCACGCCCGTATCGGGCCGCGGCGGGGATGGTCTTCACCCGGCAACTCGAAATCCATCGCCTTCTCCCTAGGCTGCCACGGAGACGTAATCCTTGAACTGCCGGCGCAGGGTCACCTTGTGGACCTTGCCCGTCGCCGTCATCGGCAGCGCCTCGACGAACGCCACGTCGGCCGGCAGCCACCACGACGCCATCCTGGGACGCAGGAACTCGATCAGCTCGGCCGCCGCCACTTGGCTGTCGGACCGGCGGACGACGACCAGCAGCGGCCGTTCCTGCCAGCGCGGATGGGCGACGCCGATCACCGCAGCCTGAGCCACGGCGGGATGGCCCATGGCGGCGCCTTCGATGGCGGCGCTGCTGATCCATTCGCCGCCGGACTTGATGACGTCCTTGGAGCGGTCGACCAGCTCGACCGTGCCGTCGCGGTGGAGCTTCGCCACGTCGCCGGTCTGCAGCCAGCCATCGACAACCGATGCTTCCTGCTTCAGGTAGGCGCCGGTCACCAGCGGGCCGCGCGCCTGGAGGTGACCGAACGCCACGCCGTCATTGGGCAATACCGTGCCGTCGTCGTCGACGATGCGCAGCCGGGTGCCGAAGGCGACCCTGCCCTGGCGCAGCTTCTGGTCGATGCGCGTGTCGAAGGGCGCCTCGGCGAGACCGGGCGGCATCGAGCATTTGGTGACGCCGAGCGCCTCCGTCATGCCCCAGCAATGCGCCACCTCGATGCCGTGGCGCTGCTCCAGGGCCTCGACCAGCGAACGCGGCGGCGTCGTGCCGGCGACCAGCGCGGCACGCATCGACGGCAGTTTCAGGCCGTTGCGATCGAGATGATCGACCAAGGTCATCCACACGGTCGGCACACAGGCCGCCATGGTGACGCGCTCCGCCGCCATCAGCTCGTAGAGCTTGTCGGGCTCGAAATTGCGGCCGGGCAGCACCAGGGCGTGCCCGCTGAGCGGCGCGGTATAGACCATCTGCCAGCCGTTGCCATGGAACATCGGTGCGATCGGCATCACCGCCTCGCGCGCGCCGGACCGGTAACCGCCGATCATGTCGGCCGTGCTCATCACCAGGGCGCTCAGGATCGTCGAGCGATGGGTGTTGACCACGCCCTTGGGCTGGCCAGTGGTGCCCGAGGTGTAGCAGATCACCGAGGCCTGGCGTTCGTCGAAGCTCGGCCAGGCATAGTCGTCGTCCTCGGCCGCCAGCAGCGCCTCGTAGGACAGGAGATCTAGACTCGATCGCGGCGGAACGGGATCGACACTCATGTAGATCCAGCCTTTCACGCGCGGCGTGCGTGGCGCCAGCTTTTCGGCGATCGCCAGCGTGCCGGCGTCGAGGCAGATCCAGGAATCCTCGGCATGGTCGACGATGTAGGCGAGCTGGTCCTCGAACAGTCGGGGATTGATGGTGTGCAGGACCGCGCCCGTCCCGGACACGCCGTAGAACAGCTCGAAGTGATGGTGGGTGTTCCAAGCCAGCGAGCCGACGCGATCGCCCGGCCGGACACCCAGCGTCGCCAGAGCCTTGGCCAGCCGCTTGGCGCGGCTGTGGGCCTCGCCGTAGGTGGTGCGATGGATACCCCCCTCGGCCGTGCGTGCCACGATCTCGACCGTGCCGTGGATGCGCGCCGCATGCTCGATGATCGAGGTCACCAGCAAGGGTTCGTCCATCATCAATCCGCGCATGGCTGTCTCCTCCGCCGGTTAGCGCGTCTTCCCGATGTAGTCCTCGATGATTCGCCGCCACAGTCCGAGCAGACGGTCGAACCGCGCTGGCTCGTTCTGCCACAGCATGCGCACGGCGAGGCCGCGCACGAGACCGAGCGTCAGCCACAGCACGTCGTCGGCCGTCTGCTTCGGCATGCCATGCGCGATCAACGCCTGGCGCCAAGCCTGCTCGGCCGGCAGACGGGCATTGCGCACCATGTCCATGAGCTGTTCGCGGAAGCGCTTGCTGTTGATCGAGGTCGCGATGTCGAGCGAGATGAAGAACGCCGTGGAAAAGAAGAACTCCCGCGCGTCGTCGATCACCTTCTCCAGCAGATCGTCGCCCTTCTTGATGGCAAGCGCCCGGCTGCAGCTGGTTTCGAGCACGTTGTGGAAGACGTGCTCCATGGTGGCGTAGACCAGCTTCTCCTTGGTCCTGAAATGATGGAGCTGGGCGCCGCGCGATACCCCGGCCGCCTTCGCGACGTCGGCGGTGCGAAAATGGGCATAGCCCTTCTTGCGCAGCACCTCGACGGCGGCGTCGAGGACGCGGGTCCGCGTCTCCTCGGTCCGTTCGGCCTGCGTGCGCCGCTTGGCTCGCCGCACGCGCACGAGCCCGCCATTGCGCCTGCCCGTTCGCTCGCCGCCCGTCCGCTCGACCAGAGACACGCCCGGCTACTCCGCCTTGATATATTCGACGGAACCCCAGCCCTTGCCGTCGAAGCGCGAGAGCTGGAAGCCATGATAGAGGCGATAATCCTCCGGCGTATTGCCGAGCTTGATGCCGGGCAGCAGCAGCGACAGCGTGACGTCCTTCAAGGTGGTTGCCTTCTTGAGCAGGTTCTCGCGCGTGAGCTCGTTGCCGGCGGCCTTCAGCACGTGCTCGACCATCTGGGCATTGACGTAGCCCGACACGCCGATCGCGTCCAAGGCCGATTCGTTGGGCGCGTATTTCTTCATGAAGGCGAAGTAATCGAGCATTTCCTGGTCCTTGTCCCAGGTCGGATCGCCCGGCTCCTTAAAATACTGTGCCGTCATCACACCGACCGACTTGTCGAAGCCCGCGACCTTCAGCACGGCCTGCACCGAGCTGCCGGGGCTGGCGATGAACTGCATGGGCTTCCAATTGAGCTCGTTAGCCTTGCGGATCGCCTGAGCCGCAAACTTCGGCGTGCTGAAGTTCATGAAGACATTGGCGCCCGATCCGGCGAGCGAGATGATCTGCGAATCCACGGTCGGATCGGTGAGCTCGTAGCTCGCCTCGGCCACGATCAGTTTGGCATTGGCCTCGCCCAGCGCCTTTTTCAATCCCTTGAGGAAGTCCTTACCGTAGTCGTCGCTCTGGTAGAGCACCGCGATCTTGGGTGCCGGCAGCGTCTTCTTGGCATAGCGGGCGAAGCCGATCGCTTCGGTCTCGAACGACGGATAGAACGGCACCGTCCAGGGATACTGCTTGGGATCGTTGAACTTGCTGCCGCCCGCCGAGATCAGGAGCTGCGGCACCTTCTTCGAATTGAGGTAACGCTGCGTGGCCGAGTTGGTCGGCGTGCCGACAGTGCCGACCTCGGCCAGAACATTGTCCTCCTCGACGAGCTTGCGCGACGCCTCCAGTGCCTTGGGCGGGCTGAAACCGTTGTCGAGCACGATGAACCGGATCTTGCGGCCGTTGATGCCGCCCCGCTCGTTGAGGGCGTTGAAGTAGGCACCCTCGACGCGGCTGTAGATACCGAAGGCCGAAGCCGGTCCGCTGAACGGCGCACTCTGGCCGATCTTGATCTCGCTGTCGGTGACGCCCGGCCCGTATTTCTTGTCCTGTGCGTGACCGGTCGATGTCACGAGCCCAGCCGCGAGCAGCGCCGCAATCAATGCGCGCATGGTTCCCTCCTCTGCGCCAGCCTCTCGACGGGCCGGTCGCGATTCAGTTAAAAACAGTCCGTCCTGCTTGTAAACAAAAAATCTACCATTTGTTAGGAAACGCCCATGGCCGAGATTCTTGCTCTTGGTATTTCGCACTATCCGCCACTCTGGGGTCCGGACGAGCGCATGGCCTGGATCCTGAAGCGCATGCTGCAGAACCCGAAGCTGCCCGCAGCACTGCGAACGCCCGCAGGCTGGCCCGAGCCGATGCGCGTCGAATGGGGAGATGACGAAGGCAAGGCGGCGGCGGCACGTCATCGCGAGACGCTGGTGACGTGGCTCGCCAAGACCCGCGCCGCGCTCGATGCCTTCAAGCCCGACTTCGTGCTGATGTGGGGCGACGACCAGTACGAGAACTTTCGGGAGGACGTCGTGCCGCCCTACTGCATCGCCGCCTACGACCGCTTCAAGTTCGCCACGCCGGCCGGCAATGTGTGGGGCGAGACGGACAAGATCTTCGACCTGCCGGGCCATCCCCGGGCCGCCAAGATGCTGGCGACGCAGTTGATCGAGGAAGGCTTCGACACGGCCTATGCCTACAAGCCGCTGCATCATCCGCTGGGGCACGCCTTCACCAACGCGGTGCTCTACCTCGACTACGACCGTCGGGGCTTCGACTATCCGATCGTGCCGTTCGCGATCAATTGCTACGGCCGCAGGGTCCTGGCGCAGCGCGGCGGATTGCCGGTGTTCGATCGCGAGATCGCCGAAGCCGACCTCGATCCGCCGGCGCCGACACCCCGGCGTCTGTTCGACCTCGGGGCGGCGACGGCACGCATTCTGGCCCGCTCGCCGTGGCGTGTGGCGCTGCTGGCGTCGTCCGGCTGGAGCCACGCCTTCCTGACGGCCAAGAACAACTTCCTGTGGCCCGACACGCCGGCCGACCGCCGGATGTACGAGGCCCTGGCACGCGGCGACTGGCAGACCTGGCGTGAGATGACCGGCGTGGCGGTCGAGGACAGCGGCCAGCAGGAGATCCTGAACTGGTCATGCCTGGCCGGCGCGATGAGCGCACTGGAGCGCAAGCCGCGGGAGACCGGCTTCGTCGATACCTGGATCTTCAACTCTTCCAAGGCCTTCCTGATCGCGCCGCCGGGAGGCCGGCCATGAAGCCCGCCCCCAAGCTCGGAGGTCGGGTGGCGATCGTCACCGGCACCAGCCCGAATATCGGCGGCGGCATCGCCGAAGGTCTGGCCGCCGAGGGCGCCATCGTCGTCGCCGTCGACAGCATCGCCGCCAATGCCCACGACTGCGCCGACTACATCGCGAAGAACGGTGGCCAGGCGCTTGGGCTGGTGTGCGATGTCACCGACGAGGCTCAGGTCGAGGTGACGATCGGGGCCGTTCTGAGGACATTCGGGCGCGTCGACATCCTCGTGAACAACGCCGCCTTCTTCAACAAGAAGGGCGTGCTCGACATGTCCTATGCTGAATTCGATAAGCAGAGCGGCGTGATTCTGGGCGGGGCATTCCTGTTCACCAAGCACGCCGCCCGGGCGATGATGGGCAGAAGCGGTGCGGCGCCGGGTGGCGTCGTCATCAACATCATCTCGACCGCAGGTCACCAGGGCGAGCCGGGCAACATCGCCTACTCCACCGCCAAGGCGGGATTGCTGAACTTCACCCGTTCGGCGGCAATGGAGCTGGTCGGCCATGGCATCCGGGTCAACAGCCTGACGCCGACCGCCACCGACCCGTCGGAATCCTTCGAGCGCGCCCGGCGCTGGGGCCGCGCGGTGGAAAAGCCCCCCGGTATCGACAAGGTGATGCGGCCGTTCCGGGAGGGCATCCCGATGAAGAAGCTGCCGGTGCCCAGCGACTACGGCCGGGCGGTTGCCTTCCTCGCTTCGGACGATGCCGCGATGATCACCGGGACGGACCTGCGGGTCGACGCCGGCGCCGTGGCCCGCTACTGGGCCTGGGATCCGAAAGCCGGCGCGACGGTTTGAGACGTCGCTTCTGACGGAAGACCTACGGTTTCACGATCCCGTTGGTCAGCACGCCCATCAGCTCGTCGGCGATCTCGTCGGGGGTCAGCGGGCCCTTGGGATCGTACCATTCGGCGACCCAGGTCAGGGCCCCCATGGTGAGCATGCGCACGACCGAGGGATCGAAGCCGCCGCGCAGCAGGTCTTCACGCTGAGCCTCGCGCAGCAGCCGGGCGAAGATCGCGGCATAGTCGCGCTCCTGCTGCATGTGGTGGTCGCGCAAGCGCTTGGGCAGGCGACGAATCGCCTTGAGCCGCGACGAAAAGTGATGCCGTAGCGTGTATTTGAGATGGGCGCCGAGGGCGGCGCGCAGACGGACCAGCGCCGAGCTGTCGGCCCCGGCCTCGGCGATCGCCGCCATCACCTCCTCGCGTGCGCCACCGACGCCGCGCTCCAGGACGGCGCGCAGGATCTCGTCGCGCGAGGAGAAGTGATAGTAGATGCTGCCGGCTTCGATCTTCGCCGCCGCGGCGATGCGGCGGACCGTGACGTGGTCGGTGCCGTGTTCCTGAAACAGGCGGGTCGCGACCTCTATCAGCCGCGCCCGCGTCTTGTCTGCCTTGGTCAGCTTGCCATTGGCCGCCTGAACGCCCGTCTGCATCAGACGATGATAGTCAACTTCCCGGGGTAAAGCATGTCCATGCTGAGGATGGACCGCTTGGACCTGATCCGGAAGGGCTCGGTGCGGCAATCGATGCGGTAGAGGTGCTTACCGTAGTAGGTATCGACCACACCGCGCTTGGCGCGGTAGGTGACGAAATTGCAGGCGACATCTGCCACCCCGTCGGTGACGGCTATGACGCGCACGTTGCTGATCATGTGGCGCTGCTGGGAGCGCGGAAACTCCGAATGCGCCTCCTTCTTGGTGAGCCGCACCACCCGCTCGCGCAGCCGTACATAGTCGTCGGCGATGTAAAAAAGCGACGAGGCCGAATCGCTCTCGTCCGAACCGGTCGGCGGCACCTCGTAGGTGGCGCCTTCGGCGAACAGGGCAAACCATTCCTCGACCTTCCACTCGTCGAGCAGGTCGGCCTCGAAATAGAGAAAATCCTCGATACGGCCGCGCAGTGCCGCCGGGTCGCTGCGCAAGGCGGGAGCCAGGCCCGCGTCGCCGTTCACAGACCGGCTCCCATGCGGCTGCGCCATTGGCGCCAGAAGCAGCGCATCTGCTCCTCGTCGTCGTTCATCGGCGGGCCCTGACGGGGCATGCCCTTGGAGATGTCGTTCCAGCCGACCTCGCGCATGTTGGAATAGCCGCGCTGACAGTTCTCCAGCGCCTCCTGGTCATCCGGCGTGGCGAAGCCGCCCGGCCCCAGGAATTCGAGGAAATTGAACAGGCGGAGCTTGCGCAGCTCGTGATCCTCGCCGCGCGGCCCCAGCGCCCAGGCGCTCACCGTCATCTTGTTCGGCGCCGAGGGCATGAAGGTTCGCACGGTGATCGCCATGATGTCGTTGATCACCAGATTGGGGAAAATCAGCATGTTGCGGCTGAACTCGGCGATGCGTGTGCCGCGCTCCTCCCCGAAGCGCTGGATCAGGCCGGCACGCAATCGCTCGACGACCTCGCGCTTCTCCTCGCCCCACGACGGCACCCAGCGCGCGACCGGCCGGCCCCACGGCGAGGCATACTCGATCACCGCGTGGCCGTTGCCGAGATCGGTCATGCCGCTGGCGCCGAAATGGCCGGCACCCGCCTCCATGCGCAGGCTGCCGATGTTCTTCAGGTAGTCGAAGTAGGTATTGTGCACCGGAAAGCCGTGGAACGCGTCGATGCTGTTCTCGGCCAGCAGCTTCCAGTTAGCGTTGATGACGTATTGCTGCCCCGATCCGACGATCTCCATGCCGGCCTCGGCATGGTCGGCCACCATGTCGATGTAGTCCTTGGCGCCGGCGAGGTAGTCCGATAGCGAGATCGCGTTCCTGTCGAAGTTCACGAACCAGAAGTCGCGATGGCTCTCCAGCCGCGGCACCTGGACGAGATCGGCGCAGCCGCCGCCATAATGTTCCTTGCCGTAATTGCCCTCGTCGAAGCGCGAGGCGAACCGGCCGTTCACGTTGAACGACCAGCCGTGATAAAAGCAGCGGAACGACAGCGCATTTCCCTTCTTCTCGCGCACCACCATGGCGCCACGATGCGGACAGGTGTTGAGGAAGGCGCGCACGACACCGGCGCGGTCGCGATTGAAGATCAGCTCGCGTGCGCCGACATTGCGGGTGACGAAGTCGCAATTATTGGCAATCTCCGAGCCATGTCCGACATAGAGCCAGCAACGGTCGAAGATGCCGCGGCGCTCGGCCTCGAGCACGGTCTCGTCGGTGAAAGCATGGCGTGAGACGCGGAACAGGTGCCGGGCGCGGTCTTCGACGACCATTTCCGGCGTCGTCAGGATGGTATCCACCTTTTCCTCCCTTTTGCCGAACGACTAGACTTTCGCCGATTTTCGAGTCAACAACAATAACGAACAACTGTTAGATTTTCATCCATGCCCGTCGCGAACTCCCTGGTGGTCGTCGGCGCGGGTCAAGCCGCCGCCCAGCTCGTTGCCAGCCTTTCACAGGACGGCTACGCAGGTGAGGTGACGCTGATCGGCGACGAGCCGCACCTGCCCTATCAGCGTCCGCCGCTCTCCAAGAAAGTCCTCACCGGCGAGCTCACGCCCGACCGGCTCAGCGTCAAGCCGGCGGCGTTCTACGACAAGATCGGCACCCGTCTGCGCCTCGATGCGCGGGTCGAGCGCATCGACCGGGCGACAAAGGAAGTGACGCTGTCCGACGGGTCGCGGATCGGCTTCACCACCCTGGTGCTGGCCACCGGCAGCCGGGCCCGCACCCTCCCCCTGCAGGGCACCGGCCGAACCGCCACCTTCGTCCTGCGGAGCATCGCCGACGTCGCAGCGTTGCGCGCCCAGTTCGCCCCCGGCAAAGCGCTCGTCGTGATCGGCGGCGGCTATATCGGCCTCGAGCTCGCCGCCGTGGCGGTCAAGCAGGAGCTCGAGGTGACGGTGCTCGAGCAGGCACCGCGGGTGATGGCGCGGGGCGTCGGGCCGGTGGTATCGCGCTTCTACGAGCGACTGCACCACGAGGAAGGGGTCCGGCTCTGCATGGGCAGCGTCGTCCACGGTGTCGAGGATGGCTGCGTCGTCTGCGCCGGCAGCGAGCATCGTGCCGACCTCGTGCTGATCGGCGCCGGCGCCGTGCCCAATGCGGAACTGGCCCGCGAGTCGGGGCTTGCCACCGAGAACGGGATCGTGGTCGATGCCGAGTGCCGCACGTCCGACCCGGTGATCTACGCCATCGGCGATTGCGCGACCCAGCATCATCCGCTGGTTGGCCGGCGCCTGCGGCTGGAATCGGTGCACAACGCGCTCGAGCAGGCCCGCATCGCCAGCGCGTCGATCTGCGGCAAGCCGGCGCCCGCGGCGCAGGTCCCCTGGTTCTGGTCCGACCAGTATGACGTCAAGCTGCAGATGGCCGGCCTGTCGGACGGATACGATCAGGCGGTCGTGCGCGGCGATCCTGACCGCGGCCGGTCATTCGCCGTTTTCTACCTGCGCGACGGTGTTCTGATCGCGGTCGACGCCGTCAACCGTCTGCCGGAGTTCATGATGTCGAAGCAGCTCATCGCCGGCCGAGCCCGGATCGACCCGGCGCGGCTCGGCGACGAAAGCATCGCGGTGAAGGACCTGAAAGGTTGAGGAAGAAAAGCATGGCGACGATCACATTCGAGGAACCGGACGGCACTCTGCGCAAGGTCGACCTGGCCGGCGGTCAGTCGATCATGGAGGGGGCCGTTCGGGCGTCGGTCGCCGGCATCGACGCCGACTGTGGCGGCGCCTGCTCCTGCGCGACCTGCATGGTCTACGTGGCCGATGAGTGGTGCGATCGGCTGCCGCCCAAGGACGCGGCCGAAACGCAGATGCTGGAATTCTGCCCCCACGTGCAGGAGAACTCGCGCCTCACCTGCCAGATCCCGGTGACCGATGCGCTGGACGGGCTGCGGGTCAAGGTACCACCTAGCCAGCACTGACGGAGCCCAAAAAAAGGGGGGCTCAGATCATGGCCATACCGCCGCTGACACCGATATGCTGGCCGGTGACGAACGAGGCCTCCGGCGCACCGAAATAGGCGACGGCGGAAGCGACCTCGGTGGGATGCGACGGGCGGCCCATGCTGATGCCACGCTGTCCCACGATCTTTGCCAGCTCCTCCAGGACGCCCGGACCGGTCCAGCTCGGGTCGCGATAGCTCTCCGCGGGCGGATCGGGATCGCCGTCCGCTGCAGTCTCGATGCCGCCCGGCGAGACGCAGTTGACGGTGATGCCCTGTGCGATCGTTTCGCCCGCGAGCGTGACGGTCAGGCCGACCATCGAGCCCTTGCCGACGCCCGCCAGCAGGGTATGGAACGGTGCGCCGGTACGCCAGGCCTCGCCCGCGATATTGACGATGCGGCCATAGCGGCGCTCGATCATGTGCGGCAGCACCGCCTTGCAGCACCGCAAGGTGTTCCAGACATTCCAGTCGACCGCCTTCTGCAACAGGTCCTCGGTGAAATCGACGAGCCGCAGGCGGATGAGTGCAGCGGCGTTGTTGACCAGCGTATCGATCCGCCCAAACTCGCCAAGCGTGCGCGCCACCATATCGTCGGCCACACCTTCGCGGCTGAGATCACCGGCGACCGCGAGGAAAGACTGGCCCGTCTCCTCCTGCAAGAGCCGCGCGGTGCGCTTCACCCGCGCCTCCTGGATATCGGCCACGACGACCTTGGCCCCCTCCTCCGCCAGCCGCCGCGCGATCACGCGGCCAAGCCCCTGCGCTGCGCCGGTGACGATCGCCACTCGACCGTCGTAGCGGCGGCACTCGGTCTTCACGGCATAAGGCAGTGTCCTCAGGCCGGTCATGCCGTCTCGCCGAGGAAGCGCCGGGCATTGCCGGAGAGAACGAGGTCGCGATCGGCGGCCGACAGCCCCAGCCGCTCGACCGCCGCCACCGGTTCGGTCTCCTCGATGGTGAACGGATGGTCGGTGCCGATGCAGAGCTGCGTCACGCCGAACCGCTCGACCAGGAAGCGCAGGGTGTCCGTGTCGTAGACCAGCGTGTCGTAATAGAGCCGCCGCGCCAGCTCGGCCGGCGAGCCACCGGTCGCGTCCCTCAGGCCGGGCATCATCTTCCAGCCGTGCAGGAAGCGCGGCAGCACCAGGGCGAACACGCCGCCACCATGGCTGAAGGCGATGCGCAGCCTCGGATGCCGGCCGATGATGCCGGCCATCATCAGCGACACGATCGCGGTCGAGGTCTCGCACGGAAACAGCGCCAGCGCCGGCATGTTGGGTGGACCGACCAGCCGCTCCGTGCCTGCCGGATGCAGGGCGTGCACGAAGATCGCCGCCCCCAGCCGCTCGGCCGCCGCGAAGAACGCCGCATAGCGCTTGTCGCCGATCGACACGCCGTTGACGTTGGTGCCGATCTCCACGCCCTTGAAGCCCATCGCCATCAGCCGTTCGAGTTCGACGACCGCGCGATCGGGATCCTGCAGCGGTACCATGCCGAGGCCGGCAAACCGGCCCTTGCCGTCCGAGACCATCGTCGCGATCGTGTCGTTGACGTGCCGACCGAGTGCTTCGGCGTCTTCCGGTTCGAGCCAGTAGGACAGCAGCTCCGGCATGGGCGACAGTACCTGGCACTCGACCCGCGCCGCCTCCATTGCCTCGAGGCGCCGCTCGAGACTCCAACTGTGGTCGCTTACGGTGCGGAACACCTTGCCGGCGATCATGACGTTGCAGTGGTGGCAGTCGTGTGCCGGTGCCATCGACGGCCAGCGTACATTGGCGTGGCGGCCGGCATAGGCGGGAAAGCTCGCCGGCACGATATGCGTATGGATGTCGGTCGTGCCCGTCGTCATTCGTTCCCTCGATATCTTTGCTGTATCGTGCGGCGACGTTATGGGAGTTCGGATGAAACTCAAAGACAAAGTCGCCCTCGTCACCGGCACCAGTCCCAATATCGGCGGCGGCATCGCCGAAGGCCTCGCAGCGGAAGGCGCAGCGCTGGTCTGTGTCGATGCGATGGCGGCGAACGCCACCGACTGCGCGAACTATCTGAAGAGCACCGGCGCCCAGGCGCTCGCCGTCACCTGCGACGTCACTGCCGAAGCCGAGGTCGCCGCCGCGGTGCAGAAGGCCTGCGATACCTTCGGCCGGATCGACGTGCTGGTGAACAACGCCGTCGTCTTCAACAAGAAAGGCGTGCTCACCATGCCGCTCGAGGATTGGCGCCGGCAGATCGACGTGATCCTGACCGGCGCCTTCCTGTTCACCAAGCATGCCGCACGTTCGATGATCGACCGCCAGGTGCGCGGCAGCATCCTCAACATCATCTCGACCGCCGGCCACCAGGGCGAGCCCAACAATATCGGCTATTCGACGGCCAAAAGCGGCCTGATCAACTTCACCCGCTCCGCCGCGATGGAACTGGTCAAGCACGGCATCCGGGTCAACAGCCTGACGCCGACCGCGACCGACCCGTCCGAATCGGCGGAGCGCGCCCAGCGCTGGGGCCGCGCGGCGCCCGATCTTTCGGCGGTGAAACCGATCTTCGAGATGTATCGCAGCCGCATCCCGATGCAGAAGTTGCCCAAGCCCAGTGACTATGGCCGCGCCGCCGCCTTCATCGTCTCGACGGAAGCCGAGATGATGACCGGCACTGACCTGCGCATCGATGCCGGCGCCATCGCCCGCTACTGGCCGTGGGATCCGGCCGCCTCGTGACGCGCGCCGCCAAGCCGAAACCGCGCGCCTTCGAGGAGATCTGCGAGCGCATCCGCCGGCAACTCGCGACCGGCAGACTGAAGCCCGGCGACAAGCTGCCGGCCGAACGCGAGCTCGCCGAGCAGCTCAAGGTGAGCCGTGCGGCACTGCGCGAGGCGCTGCGCAGCCTGGAGATCGCCGGCGTGATCGCACTCAAGAAAGGCGTGAAAGGCGGCGCCTTCGTGCAGTCGGGCGATCCCGCCAACATGACGCGGGTCATGCAGGACCTTGTGCATCTCGGGGCGATCTCACTCGGCGACCTCACCGAGGCGCGACTGCTGATCCAGAGCGGCGTCGTGTGGCTGGCCTGCGAGCGCGCCACCGAGGCCGACATCGACGCGATCGGCCGCAACATCGAACGCACGGCGGAGATGTCGCGACTGGGCCGCGGCGAGGAACGCCGCGCCGCCATCGCGGAGTTTTACCGGCTGCTGGCACTGGCGACACGCAACGAAGTGCTGAAGATCCTGGTCGATTCCATCACCGACATTCTCGTCCGCTTCCTGCGCGGCGTGCCGGAGGATATCGAGCTGCCCGGCCTGATCGCTCATCGCCGCCGCTTCTTCCGATATCTCAAGGCACGCGATTCCGCCAATGCCACCAAGGAGTTGGAGCGCCATCTGAAAGAGCTGCACGATCATCTCGCCAGCCGGAGTCGACAAGAAATGGTCTGACCATTACAGTGGCGGGCAATAAGACGGAGGAAACGTTGCTCGCTCGCATTGCGCTGGGCCTTCTGGCCCTGCTGATCGGGCTGCCCGCTGCGGCGCAGGGATGGCCAGACAAGCCGGTGAAGATTGTGCTGGGCGTTCCGCCGGGAGGCGGGCTGGACGTGCTGGTGCGCGGCATGGCCGCCGAGCTTTCGACCAAGTGGGGCAAGGCCGTCGTGGTCGACAACAAGCCCGGCGCCAGCGGCATGATCGCAGCCGAGAGCATCGCCAACGCCAGCCCCGACGGCTATTCGCTGCTGGCGACGACCGACCAGATCTATCTCGGCAACCGCTTCGCGTTCAAGAGCCCGCCCTACGATCCCGACAAGAGCTTCGCCAACATCACCATCATGGCGCGGGCCGAGCAGTTCCTGCTCGCCAATCCCCAGGTCGAGGCCAGGACGCTCGCCGACCTGATCGCCGCCGGCAGGCAGAAGCCCGGGTCGCTCGCTTATGGCAGTTGGGGCGACGGCAGTCCGCCCCACCTCGTCTACGAGACGCTGAACCGGAACGCCGGCACCAAGTTCCTCCACGTGCCCTACAAGGGCGTGGCACCGGTGCTGAACGCGCTCACCGGCAACGAAGTGCAGCTCTCGGTCGGCAGCAGCGGCGTCGCCGGCAGCCTGCTGCGAGCCGGCAAGCTGCAAGCGCTGGCAATCGCGGCCAAGCAGCGCTCGCCGCTTTTTCCCGAAGTGCCGACCACGGCCGAGCTCGGCCATGCCGACATCCAGGCTTTCATCTGGTTCGGCCTCGCGGCACCGGCCGGCACGCCGCGCCCGATCGTCGACAAGATCAGCGCCGACGTGCGCGAGGTGCTGAAACAGCCGGCCTTTACCGAACGCTTCATCACCACGCCGGGCTGGACGGTGATCGGCACCGATCCGGCGGAAACCGACCAGACCATCCGCAACGAGCTGCCGATCATCCGTGAAATGACCGCAGCCGCCGGCGTCAAGCCTCAGTGATGGGCCCAATGACGGGCACCAGCAAAGGAAGGAGCAGGCCATGCAACTGTCCGACCTCATCATCGACGACCGACACCAGGCACGCTTCAAGGTCCATCGCAGCGCCTTCGTGTCCGACGAAATCCTGGCGCTGGAGCGCGAGCGCGTGTTCAGCAAGTGCTGGCTCTATCTCGGCCACAGTTCGGAGCTGAAGAAGCCCGGCGACTTCATCTCGCGGCGGGTCGGCGGCCGACCGCTGCTCTACACCCGCGGCAAGGACAACGCGCTGCACGCGCTCTACAACACCTGCCCGCATCGCGGCGCGCTGGTCTGCCGCGAGCGATCGGGCAACCGCCGCGCCTTTACCTGCGGCTACCACGCCTGGACGTTCGACGATTGCGGCCGCTTCCTCGGCATGCCCGGGCGCGAGGCGTTGCCGCCGGAGGCGACCGAGGATGGCAAGCTCGACCTCGTCGAGGTCGAACGCATGGAGGAGTTCCGCGGCTTCGTCTTCGTCTGCTTCGACAGGAACGCGATGCCGCTACGCGACTATCTCGCCGGCGCGGCCGAATATCTCGAATACGTCGCCGACCAGGGCCGCGACGGTATGGAGATCGTGACCGGCACGCAGGACTACTGCGTAAACGCCAACTGGAAGCTGCTGCAGGAGAATTCGGCAGACGGCTATCACGGCGTGCCGACCCATTCGACCTACTTCGACTACATCCGCTCGCGCGACAACTCCAACTTCGGCGGCATGAATGCCAAGGGATGGGTGAAGAATCTCGGCAATGGCCATGCCGTGTCGGAATCGATCGGCCTGCTGCCCTGGGGCCGGCCTTACGCCCGCTGGGCGCCGGGTTGGGGCGAGGAGGCGAAGGCCGAGGTCGAAACCCTGAACAGGGAGATCATGCAGCGGCTGGGCCCGGAGCGCGGCAACGTCGTCGCCAACGGCGACCGCAATCTCCTGATCTTCCCCAACCTCGTCGTCAACGACGTGATGGCGACGACCATCCGCACCTTCTATCCGGTACGGCCGGACCACATGGAGGTGAGTGCCTGGTGCATTGCGCCAACCGGCGAATCCGAAAGCTCGCGCGACCGACGCCTGCGCAACTTCGTGGAGTTCCTCGGGCCGGCCGGCTTCGCCACGCCCGACGATGTCGAGATGCTGGAACTCTGCCAGCGCGGCTATGCCAATGCGGCATCCGCCCCCTACAACGACCTGTCGCGCGGCATGCTGAGCAACGCCCCGACCAAGACCGACGAGCTGCAGATGCGCACGTTCTGGCGGCGCTGGCACCAGCTCGTGGCCGACGACGCCGCCCGCGAGCTGACAGGACCGTGACGATGAAACTCTCCCGATCCGACGCCGAAGATTTCCTCATCCGGGAAACCGCGTTGCTCGATTCCTGGAAGCTGATGGAATGGGCCGACCTCTTCACGGAGGACGGCGAATACCTGGTGCCGGCGACCGACGATCCCGAAGGCAAGGCGGGAAAGTCGCTGTTCCTGATCTACGACGACCGCCACCGGCTGGGCGAGCGCGCCAAGCGGCTCCTGAAGCCGACGGCGCATTCGGAGTTCCCCCATTCGCGGACCCGCCACATGATCAGCAACGTGACGACGGCGGAGGGCGACAACGGAGCCATCCCGGTGAGCTGCAACTTCGTGGTCTTCCGCAGCCGCATGGAAGTGACCAACATCTATCCCGGCCACGCCGAATACCTGCTGGTGCAGGGAGGCGACGGGCTCAGGATCAGAAGCAAAAAGGCCGTGCTCGACGTCGACGCACTGCGGCCGCACGGCAAGATCAGCATCATCCTCTGAGGAGGCCACCATGGAAGGCTACGAGAAGCTGGGATACATGGCGCTGAACGTCGCCGATGTCGGCCGCAGCTGCGACTTCTACGAACGGCAGGTCGGCCTGCAAGCGAGCGGCGACGCCGAGGGCGTAGCCTTCCTCCGCTGCAGCGAGGACCATCACAACATTTCTTTGCATGCCGCCGACAAGCCGGGCCTCAAGCGGGCCGGCTTCGAGATGAAGAGCGCGAAGGCACTGGACGAGCTGGCCGCGCGGCTGGCGGGCGAAGGGATCGCGGTGGTTGAGGTGCCGGTGGCGGAGCGCAAGCTTCTGGGCCTCGGCCGCGCCTTCCGCATCACCGAACCCCATACCGGCGCGACCTACGAATTCTACGACCACATGCGCCAGTGGGGCGGCCAGCCCTTCCAGCCGACCGTCGCCAAGATCCAACGGCTCGGCCATTTCGTGCTGAAGGTAGCGGCGTTCGAGGCGGCCTGCCGGTTCCACACCGATGTGCTGGGCTTCCGCGTGTCCGACGAGATCGACGGCACGATCTGCTTCATGCGCTGCCATCCCAATCCCTATCATCACGGCGTTGGGCTCGGCCGCGCCAACGAGACCCTGCTGCATCACGTGAATTTCATGGTTACCGAAGTCGACGATATCGGCCGGGCGATCTCGCGCTTTGCCAAGGCGCAGGTGCCGATCGTCAACGGCCCGGGCCGCCACCCGCCCTCCGGCAGCATGTTCCTCTACTATCTCGATCCCGACGGTATCACGGTCGAGTACAGCTTCGGCATGGAGGAGTTTCCCGTCGAGGGCGCGCGCAAGCCGAGGGTCATGGAGCCCATCAAGGCATCGATCGACTACTGGGACAGTTTCCTCGATCCCCGCAAGGCCACCGTAGGGGCAGTCGAGCGGATGTCCCCGACGACAAAGGCAACCGAGGCGGCGGCGGAATAGCGCCGGTCAATAGGTCCGCAGCAGGCGGTCGATGTAGTCGAGTTCGTCCTTCGGCCGGGCCTGCTCGCCGGCACGGCGGCGCAACTCGTCGAGGATCTCGCGGCTGCGCTGGCGCTCGAGCTCGAGCGGTACCTTGTCGACGCCGGTGTCGACGGAGTCGCCGTAGTTGCCGTCGGAGCGGCCGAGCGGATCGCGATCCTCGCTGCGGCGCTCGCGTTCTTCGATCTCGGCGATGTCCTGGTTATTGCCGGGCCCGCGCTGCTGGCGCATCTGCTCGGCCATGTCGCCCATGCCCTGCTGCAGGTTGTCGAGCGCGCGGCGCTGGGAGCGCGAGGCCTCGCGCGGGTCGCCGCGGCGCAGCGCATCCTCGGCCTCGCGCATCGAACGCTCGGCACGGCCGAGCGATTCGGGCATCGGCATGCCGTTCTCGTCGAGCTTGTTCATGAACTCGCCGAGCTGGCGCCGCAGATTCTCCTGCTGGCCGCGCTGCTGATCGCCCCATTGGCCATCGCCGGGCTGGTTGCCGCCGGGCTGATTGCCCTGGCCCTGCTGCCCCTGCTGGCCGCGTTGTCCCTGCTGGCCTTGCTGACCTTGCTGGCCCTGCTGACCGCGTTGGCCCTGCTGTTGCTGCTGACGGCCCTCCCGCTCGGACTCACCCAGCAACTGGTTCTGCCGCCGCGACAGCCGGTCGAGCTGGTTCATCATCTCGCGGCCCTGCTGGCTGCCCTGCCCTTGCTGGCCGCGCTGGCCCTGCTGCTGGCGCTGCTGCCCGTTGGGGTTCGCCATCATCGGTGTGGCGTTCTCCATCATCTTGCGCAGCTCTTCCAGCATGCGCTTGGCTTCCTCGCGCTGGCCGTTCTTCGCCATCTCGCGAATCTTGTCGAGCATCTTCTGCAGGTCGTCGCCGGTGATGGTGTTGTTGGGATCCATCTTCTCCGCCTGCTCCTGCATGCGGCGGCGCTCTTCGGGATCCTTCATCTTCTCGGCCAGTTCCTGCTGCCATCGGCCCATCGCGTCATAGAGCTGTTGGATCAGGCGCTCGATCTCCTCGTCGCCGGCCTGGCGCTGCATGGCATCACGCAGCTCCTGGCGGGCCTGCTCGACGGCCCGCTCGGCGTCGGAGAGCGCCCCGCCTTCGAGGCGCATGGCGAGGTCCCACAGGAGCTTCTGCGTGTCGACGATCGTCGGCTTGTCGCCGTTGCTGGCCAGACGCGCCGCGCCGATGCGCAGGCCGAGCTGCACCACCGGATCCTGGCGGTAGGTCTCCGGCTTGGCGTGGATCATGCGCATGCCGTCGGCCACGTCGGCACGATAGCCCTTGGGGTCGCGGGTCAGCGCCTTGCGCAGCACGATCAGCGCCCGCGCCGTCGGGTCGTTGAACACGCGCTCGGGCAGCAGGAAGGTCTCGACCGAGCTGCGGCCCTTCTGGCCCAGCGCGTCGGTGGCAAACAGCATCACCGTGACCTTGAGGCCGGCCCAGGGATGGCTGGTCAGGTCGCGCACGAAGGTGTCGGCCACCTTCTTGGTATTGCCGGCGACCGGCAGGTCGATACGCAGGACTTCCGGTTCCTCGTCGTCGCTCAGCGCATCGTCGCCCAGCACGCTGCCGTGCAGACGGACCTGGAGCTGAACACCGGTCACGCCGAAATCGTCACCGGCCACGTATTCGATCTTGGTCGACCATTTGTCGACGCCGATCGGGCGCGCGAAGTCGATGGTCGGCGGCAGATCGGGGATGACATGCAGCTTCCAGCGCGCCTGCTCGTCGCCACGTGCCTGCAGGGTGATCGTGTTGCCCTGGGTGATGGTCTGTTCGACCTGATACTTGCCCTTGCTGACCGTCGAGAAGTCGGTCTTGGCGGCCGGGCCCTCGCCGCCGTCGATCACGAGCTGCGGCGGCCGGCGGCCGCGCACGTCGTCGACGAAGCCCGCGATCTTGCTGCCGACCGGTACGCGCAGCAGCTTGTCCTTGTCGGCCATGTCGAGATAGATCGGCGGCTTGCCGGTATAGGCCGGCGGTGCGATCCACAGATTGGCGACGACCGGCGGTGGCGGCGGAAAGGCCGGCGTGACGGCAGCAGCCATCCGGTCGCTGCGCCAGCCGCCAGCCGCGGCGATCGCCACGACCAGCGCCAGGATCGGCACAAAACGCAGCGCCCACTTGTCGAGATTGGCGAGGCCCGGATGGGCCGGTCCGTTGGACAGGCCGGCCAGGCGGGCGGCCTCGCGGCGACGATGGGCTTCCCACAGGGCCGTCGCCATGGGGTCGGCTTCGCCGGTGGCCAGGCGATCCTGCACGGCGACCAGCGGGCGATGCGGTATGCCGCTGTCGCGCTCGAGACGGCGGACCGCCTCTTCGCGCGCGGGCCACGCGAAATTCCGGAGTTGCCACCAGGCAAGACCGGCAAAACCGGCCGCCAGGGCGATCAGGAGGCCGGTATGCACCCAGGGGTCGAGCCCCGAGAAAAAGTCGAGGTGAGCTGCCGCAATGAACAGCGCGACGAAGGAGAGCAATGGGACGAGCCGTGGCCAAAGCCCTTCCCAAGCTAGGGCCATCCACGCCAAGCCGACTTTGCGCCCCAAGCCGGGCGCCTGAAAGGTCGGGGGGGTCTGGCTCGCGTCCATCGCTTCCTTTCGCTACGCCTACGCTTTGCTTTTCTCCATCCAGGGCGGGAACCGCTCGGCGGAGAGCATCTCCTCGATCGTCGGCCGCGGTCGAGTCACCGCAAACCGTGTGCCATCGACCATCACTTCCGGGGCCAGTGGTCGCGTATTGTAACTCGACCCCATCACCGCCCCGTAGGCTCCGGCCGAGCGTACCATGATGAGATCGCCGGCAGCCAGCGGCGGCAAATCACGGTTCTGTGCCAGGAAATCCCCCGATTCACAGATCGGCCCGACAATGTCGCAACGGATCGTGGCGGCTTCGGGGCGCGCCTGGCGCACCGGCAGGATGTCGTGCCAGGCTTCGTACAGGGTCGGACGAATGAGATCGTTCATCGCCGCGTCCACGATGACAAAAGTCTTGGCTGAGCCCGGCTTCACCAGGATCACCTCGCCGACCAGGACGCCCGCCTCGCCGACCAGGCGACGGCCGGGCTCGAAGGTCAGCTCGCATCCCAGGCCGTCGGTTTCGCGGGCGACCACAGCCATGAACTCGGCGATCGAGGGCGGCCTCTCGTCGGCATAAACAATCCCCAGGCCGCCGCCGATGTCGAAGCGATCGATCTTGTGGCCGTCGGCGCGCAACTGCCCGATCAGCTCGCGCACCCGCACGATGGCGTCGCGATAGGGGGTGACGGTCGTGAGCTGCGAGCCGATATGCATCGCCACGCCGACGACCTTGAGGTTGGGCAGGCGACCGGCCAGCGCAAAGGCTTCGCGCGCGAGGTCGAGGTCGATGCCGAACTTGTTCTCCTTGCGGCCCGTGGTGATCTTGGCGTGCGTCTTGGCGTCGACGTCCGGATTCACTCGGATGGTGATGTCGGCCTTGACGCCGAGCTGACCCGCCACGGCATTCAGCGTCTCGAGCTCGGCCGAGCTCTCGATATTGATCTGGCCGACGCCCGCCTCCAGCGCCGCCATCAACTCCGACGGCTTCTTGCCGACGCCGGAATAGATGATGCGGCCGGCCGGAATGCCGGCGGCCAGCGCACGGTGCATCTCGCCGACCGACACGATGTCGGCACCTGCCCCCATGTCGCCGAACAGGCGAACGACGGCGAGGTTGCTGTTGGCCTTCATGGCGTAGCAGACGCTCGCATTGAGGCCCTTGATGCCGTCGGCGAATTCCTTCCAGGCGGCGCGCAGCGCGCCGGCCGAATAGCAGTAGAAAGGCGTGCCGACCTGGGTCGCGATCGTGGCCAGCGCCACGCCCTCGGCGTGCATCTCGCCGTTCTTGTAGGTGAAGAAACTCATCGCCCGCCCTTCTTTGCGCGCCGCGGCGCAGCCTTGAGGAAGCGCTGGCGCGCTTCGCCGACGGCACGCGTCACGTTGGCCGGCGCGGTGCCGCCCAGGCTCTTGCGCGCATTGACCGAAGCTTCGACGGTGAGCACCTTGAACACATCGCGATTGATCTGCGGCTCGACTGCCTGCATCTCGGCGAGTGAGAGCTGATCGAGATCGATCCCCTTGTCAGCCGCGATTCCCACCAGCCGGCCGGTGACATGGTGAGCCTGGCGGAACGGCAGGCCGATCTTGCGCACCAGCCAGTCCGCGAGATCGGTCGCCACGGAATAGTCGGCCGAGGCGACCGCACGCATGCGCTGCGGGTTGGCCTTGAGGTCGCGCACCATGCCGGTCATCGCCGCGATGCCGAGCTCCAGCGAGTCGGCGGCGTCGAACAGCGGCTCCTTGTCCTCCTGCATGTCCTTGCCGTAGGTCAGCGGCAGTCCCTTCAGGATGGTGCAGAGCGCCACGAACGCCCCCATGATGCGTCCGACCTTGGCGCGGGTGAGTTCGGCCGCGTCGGGATTGCGCTTCTGCGGCATGATCGAGCTGCCGGTGGTGAAGGCGTCCGACAGCGCAATGAAGCGGAACGGCGCCGAGCACCAGATCACGATCTCTTCGGAGAGACGCGACAGATGCACGGCCGTCAACGAGGCCGCGGCGATGAACTCCACGACATAGTCGCGGTCGGACACGGCATCGAGCGAATTGGCCATCGGCCGGTCGAAGCCCAGCGCCTTGGCCGTCTTGCGCGGATCAATGGGATGGGGAGAGCCCGCGAGCGCCGCCGCGCCGAGCGGTGATTCGTTCAGGCGGGCGCGGCAGTCGGCAAACCGGCTACGGTCGCGGCCGAACATCTCGACATAGGCCAGCAGGTGATGGCCGAAAGTGATGGGCTGCGCGGTCTGCAGGTGCGTGAAGCCCGGCATGATCGTGGCGGCGTATTCCTCGGCGCGATCGATCAGCGCGGCCTGCAGGTCGGCCAGCATCGCCTCGAAGCGGTCGATCGTGTCACGCACCCAAAGGCGCACATCGAGCGCAATCTGGTCGTTGCGCGAGCGGGCGGTATGCAGGCGGCCGCCGGCCGGGCCGATCAGCTCGGTCAAGCGCGCTTCGACGTTGAAATGGATGTCCTCGAGCTTGGTCGAGAACTTGAAGCGGCCGGTCTCGATCTCCTCACGCACCTTGGCGAGGCCGCGCTTGATGGCGACGCCGTCCTTGGCCGTCAGGATGCCCTGGGCCACCAGCATGTCGCAGTGCGCGATGGAGCCCGCGATGTCCTGCGCATAGAGCCGCCGGTCGAAACCGATCGAGGCGTTGATCTTCTCCATGATCTCCGCCGGGCCGAGCTTGTAGCGGCCTCCCCACATCGTGTTGGCCCGCTTCGTATTGGAGCGACTCTTCGGCGCTCGCGCCGCCCTGTTCTTCCGTGCCATGAATAAACGCCACTTGTGCTTTAGGATCGCGGCTTATGGCATATCCCGAACGAGATTTCCTCCCCGGCAAAAGGCCTGGCCGGCGGCTGCTGCTGTCCGCCGGCCTGGCGGCGCTGGCGCTGCCCGCCATGGCGCGCCGCAGCCTGGCCGGCCTCAACCCCGATCTGGCGCGCGGCGCCATGGAGCGGTTCGTACCGGCCCGCACGCCCAAGCCGCTGCCCAACGTCGAATTCCAAGACGCCAACGACAAGCCGATGAACCTGGCGGCCTTGCGCGGCCGTGCCGTGCTGCTGAATTTCTGGGCGACCTGGTGTGCGCCCTGCGTGAAGGAAATGCCGAGCCTCGACCGCCTGCAGGCCGCTCTCCCGAAAGACCGCTTCATCATCGTGCCGCTGTCGATCGATGGGCCGACCAAGCCCAAGGTCGTGCCCTTCTACAAGGACCAGAAGCTCAGCCGGCTCGGCATCTATTTCGACAAAGGCCGCAAGGCGATGCAGGGCCTCGACGTCACCCTGCTGCCGACCTCGATCCTGATCGATCCCACCGGCCGCGAACTGGGCCGCATCGAGGGCGATGCCGACTGGGACACGCCCGAGTCGATCGAGCTGATGAAGGCGGCGATCGCTGCCTGACCGGCCGCCGTCAGACCAGTCGGGGCGCGACGGCGCGACGTCGTGCATAATGCCGTCGACATGACGCCACCGCCCGTCCTCTCTGATGCCGTTACGATCGAGCTGAACGCGGTCCTCGTCGCCCTCACGGAAAATCAGCCGCTGGTGCTGACCTTGGAGGACGGAACCCTTCTGCCGTCGGGCCCCTTCGCCACCGAACACCCGACCCTGCAAATTGGCGTGCGAGCCTGGGTCGAGCGACAGACCCAGCACCCGCTGGGCTATGTCGAGCAGCTCTACACCTTTGCCGATCGCAACCGCCCCGCCTCCGACGGCCAGCGGCGGGTGGTGTCGATCAGCTATCTCGGCCTGACCCGCGAGCGCCTGTCGGCCGGGGCACGCGATCCCGAATGGCGCAGCTGGTATCGCTACTTTCCATGGGAGGACTGGCGCTCGGGCCCCTCGCCGCTGGTGGCCGAGACGATCCTGCCGCAACTGGCAGCCTGGGCCGACGCCGTGAGCGACCCCGTCCTGCAGCGCGAGCGGCGGCAGCGGATCGAGGTTCGGTTCGGCGACGGCACGGAAAACTGGAACGAGGAGCTGATCCTGCAGCGCTACGAGCTGCTCTACGAGGCCGGCCTGGTGCCCGAAGCGCGACAGGCGACGGACCGCGTGGTGCCGGCGACGGGGACGAACGGGCAGCTCGTCCCAGTGCCGGGCATGCCGATGCGGCACGACCATCGCCGCATCCTCGCCACCGGCATCGCGCGGCTGCGCGCCAAGATCAAATACCGGCCGGTGTTCTTCGAGCTGATGCCACCTGAATTCACCCTGCTGCAGCTGCAGCGCGCGATCGAGGCGCTGGCGGGACGCGCCATGCACAAACAGAACTTCCGTCGGCTGATCGATCAACAGGGCCTCGTCGAGCCCACCGGGGCCTCGACCTCGGAAACCCGCGGCCGGCCTGCCAAGCTTTTCCGCTTCCGCCGTGAGGTCGTGCTCGAACGGGCGGTCGCCGGCACCAAACTCCCCCTCTCCCGGCCGATCTGACCATCTGACGGCCCCTCCCATTCTGCGAAATAGGCCGCTTGACCCTCATTATGCTCATTCTTAGTATAAATATCTAAATGCTCCTTTTGAGCATAATGAGGTGTCCGATGTCCTTATCCACTGCCCCGGACCTGATGGCCCGTACCGCCCCCCTCTATGACCGCGTGAAGTCGGTGATCCTGCCGTCGGAATGGTCGACCTTTGCCCCCGACGTCGAGGCGATCCTTGCGCTGAAGCGCGAGCGCAACGCCGTGATCCTGGCGCACAACTACCAGACGCCGGAAATCTTCCATGGCGTCGCCGACATCGTGGGCGACAGCCTGGCGCTGGCGCGCGAAGCCATGAAGTCGGATGCCGACGTGATCGTGCTGGCGGGCGTGCACTTCATGGCCGAGACCGCCAAGCTGCTGAACCCGTCACGCACCGTCCTCATCCCCGATCTCAAGGCGGGCTGCTCGCTCGCCGAATCGATCACGGCAGCCGATGTCCGCCTGCTGCGCGAGCGCTGGCCCGGTGTACCGATCGTCACCTACGTGAACACCTCGGCCGCGGTGAAGGCCGAAAGCGACATCTGCTGCACCTCCGGCAACGCGCGAAAGATCGTCGAGAGCCTCGGAGTCCCGAAGGTGATCATGCTGCCCGACGAGTATCTGGCGCAGAACATCGCGCGCGAAACCGATGTCGAGGTGATCACCTGGGCCGGCCACTGCGAAGTCCATGAGCGCTTCTCGGCCAGGGACGTGCAACAACTGCGCGCCGGTAATCCCGGCGTGGTCGTGCTGGCTCATCCCGAATGTCCGCCGGAGGTGGTGGCCGAAGCCGACTTCGCGGGCTCCACAGCGGCCATGGCCGACTATGTCGCGCGCGAGCGGCCAGCCCGCGTCGTGCTGATGACCGAATGCTCGATGAGCGACAACATCGCCGCCCTCAACCCCGACCTCGAATTCGTGCGACCCTGCAACCTCTGCCCGCACATGAAGCGGATCACCTTGCCCAAGATCCGCCGTGCGCTCGAGACCATGCAGCACGAAGTGACGATCGACCCAGCCGTCGCGGCCGGTGCGCGACGCGCCGTCGAACGCATGCTGGCGATCTCCTAGGAGGCCGGACGGTGGAAACCCTCCCTCGCGATCTTGCGAGCGCAGCGGGCGCGCCGATCATCATCGGCGGCGGCCTCGCCGGCCTGATGACGGCACTGCGGCTCGCGCCACGGCCGGTGATCCTGCTGGCCAGGATGCCGCTGGCCGAAGGCGCCGCTTCGGCCTGGGCACAAGGCGGCGTCGCCGCCGCCCTGGGCGACGACGACAGGCCTTCACTGCATGCCGACGACACGCTCGCCGCCGGCGACGGCCTCACCGACCCAGCCGTCGCCCGGCGCATCGCCGCAGCGGCGCCCGACGCGATCGCCACTCTCGAACGCCTGGGCGTCGTCTTCGATCGCGACACCAGCGGCCGGCTGGCGCTCGGCCTCGAAGCGGCACATGCGCGCCGCCGCATCGTCCATGCCGCAGGCGACGGTACGGGGGCTGCGATCATGCGTGCCCTGATCGCCGCGGTGCGCGCCACGCCCTCGATCACGGTGATCGAGGGCCTCGAAGCGCGCCGCCTGCTGGTCGACGACCGAGGCATCTCGGGCGTTCTGGCAGCGGGACCGCACAGCGCCTGCCTGCTGTCGAGCCGCACGGTCGTGCTGGCCACCGGCGGACTGGGCGGGCTCTTTGCCCACACCACCAATCCGCTGGGCGCCATCGGCCAGGGCATCGCGCTGGCTGCCCGCGCCGGTGCAACGCTCACCGACATGGAATTCGTGCAGTTCCATCCGACCGCACTCGATGTCGGGCTCGATCCCATGCCGCTGGTCAGCGAAGCCGTCCGCGGCGAGGGCGCAGTGCTGATCGACGAGACCGGCACACGCTTCATGGAGGGGAAAGGTCGCGCCGAACTCGAGCCGCGCGACGTCGTCTCGCGCGCCGTGGCCGCGCATATCGGCCGCGGCCACAAGGTCTTCCTCGATGCCCGCTCCTCGCTGGGCGCGGACTTCGCCGCGCACTTCCCCGCCATCACCGCACGCTGCCGGGCTGCCGGGATCGATCCCGCGCGGCAGGCGATCCCGGTGCGCCCCGCGGTGCACTACCACATGGGTGGCGTGGCCGTGGACGCCGCGGGCCGCAGCACTGTCGAGGGGCTCTGGGCCTGCGGCGAAGTCTCGGCAACCGGGCTGCATGGCGCCAACCGGCTCGCGAGCAATTCGCTGCTCGAGGCCGTGGTCGGTGCGGGCTGCGTCGCCGAGAGCATCAGCGGCATGGCGGCTGCGTCGCTGCCGGCACCGCGACCGACAGCCCTGCCGGCCGCCCCCGACGTGACGGTCTTGCGCACACTGGTCAGCGACACCTTGGGCGTAGTGCGCGATCGCGCTGGCCTGCAAACCGCGATCGCCGGACTGCAGCCGATCGCCTTCACCGACGATGCCGCCGCCGATCCCGCACTCGTGGCGCTCGCAATCGCGACGGCGGCGCTCGCCCGCGAGGAAAGCCGTGGTGGCCATTGGCGCTGCGACTTCCCACACCCCTCACCCGCCTGGGCCTGCCGCCAGGCGCAGCATCTCGAAAACAACCGCATCGTCTGCAAACGGAACCCCTCTCATGACCATCCCGTCGCTTCCCACGCTCATGCTTGAACCGGTCGTCCGGGCGGCCCTGCTGGAAGATCTCGGCCGCGCCGGCGACATCACCACTGACGCCATCGTGCCGGCCACGGCACAGGCGGAGACCGTGCTGGCGGCGCGCCAGCCCGGTGTCGTGGCCGGCCTCGACCTTGCCGCACTTGCCTTCAGGCTGATCGATCCGGCGATCCGCATCGAGATCGAGCGGCCGGACGGCACGCAGCTCGCCAAGGGCGATCGCATCGCGACCATCGCCGGTCCGGTGCGCGGCATGCTGACCGCCGAGCGGGTGGCGTTGAACTTCCTCGGGCACTTGAGCGGCGTCGCCACGGCTGCGTCGACCCTGGTCGAGGCGGTGAAAGGCCATAAGGCGCGTATCTGCTGCACGCGCAAGACCATGCCCGGTCTGCGCGCCCTGCAGAAATACGCCGTTCGCGTCGGCGGTGGCTCAAATCACCGTTTCGGGCTCGACGATGCCGTGCTCATCAAGGACAACCACGTCGCGATGGCCGGCGGCATTTCCCCGGCGATACGCCGGGCCCGCGACGGCGTCGGCCATCTGGTGAAGATCGAAGTCGAAGTCGACACGCTCGCCCAGCTCGACGAAGCGCTCGCCGAGGGTGTCGACGCGGTGCTGCTCGACAACATGACACCCGAACAACTCGGCCAGGCGGTGCGTACCATCGATGGCCGCGCGATCGCCGAAGCCTCCGGACGCATCACGCCGCAGACCGCGCCCGCCATCGCCGCCAGCGGCGTCGATCTCATCTCCGCCGGCTGGCTCACCCATTCGGCCACCGTGCTCGATATCGGTTTGGACTGGCGGCACTGACCTTTGTCGGACCGCGGGCTCTGCGCGAGGGAACCCTCCCGCTTTGAGGCTCGCGGTCCGATGAACTCAGCCGCCCACTTCGCAGTGCTTGTTCATTTCCTTGCAGACGCGCAGGACGGCCTGCACGACCATCGAGGCGGTTCCGCTTTCGCCATGCCCGGCATGGCCCGCGATAAGGATCTGCGCGACGTCCTCGTTGAACGGCACGACATTCAGGGTCGCCGTGCGGTCGCCCTCGGCGATCTGCAGGCGGCGGGCGGCGGCATCGTGCATCAGGATGCGTACCGACTTGTTCTTGCGGGCGAGTTCATAGGCGGTGGCATAGACCTTGTCGGCCGAAGCATCGAGCAGGACCGTCGCGAAATCGTAGCCCGGCCGGCCGTTCTGCGCGCCTTCGGTCATCTGGTGAATCCGGCCCAGCGCCTTGCGCGCCAGGAACACCCACTGCGCCTCGGCCGCGCCGAACGGCACGGCGGCAAGACCAACGCCCGCGAGCACGGCCATGGTCGTCAATCGGTTGAACATTTTCATCGATGCCTCCCTTCAGCGGGGGCGCATCTTACGCAAGCGTGGCCAGCGACGAAGCGGAAAACGGCGCCAGCTCGCCGAAGCGACCGTCGCGCACCTTGACGGCCCACGCCGCATCCGCCAGCAGCGCCCGACCGACCGCCACGAGGTCGAACTCGTCACGCTCCAGCCGCGCCTCGAGCTCGCCCAGCTCGCCGACGTCGGAGGCCTCGCGCGTGCGGAAGGTCTGGACGAAATCGGCCCCCTTGAGACCGACCGAGCCCACGGTGATGGTCGGCTTGCCGGTAAGCTTCTTGGTCCAGCCCGCGAGATTGAGCGTCGAGCCTTCGAACTCGGGCTCCCAGAAACGGCGGGTCGAGCAGTGGAAGATGTCGGTACCGGCCGCGGCCAACGGCTCGAGGAAAGCCGCCAGCTCATCCGGCGTCTGGGCGAGGCGCGCGCCGTAATCCTGCTGCTTCCACTGCGAGAAGCGCAGGATGATCGGATAGGCCTCGCCGACGCGCGCGCGGATCGCCCGCACGATCTCGGCGGCAAACCGTGTCCGCTTCACATAATCGCCACCCCAGGAATCGTCGCGCTGGTTGGCGCCTTCCCAGAAAAACTGGTCGATCAGATAGCCGTGCGCGCCGTGGATCTCGACGGCATCGAAGCCGATCTCCTGGGCCGCCGCCGCGGCCTTGGCGAAGGCGTCGATCGTATCGGCGATATCGGCCTCGCTCATCGGCTGGCCGACCAGCTTGCCGGACGCCGACAATCCCGACGGACCGTCCGACGCGGCATCGGGATGGGGCCCGGTTCCGGGCTTGCGTAGCATGCCCTGATGCCAGAGCTGCGGGGCGATCCGCCCGCCCGCAGCATGCACTTCCTCCACGACGCGCCGCCAACCGGCGAGGCTGGCCGGCGCATGGAAGTTCGGCACGTTGGCGTCGTTGGTCGCCGCCGGCCGGTCGACCGTCGTCCCCTCGGTCACGATCAACCCGACGCCGCCCTCGGCGCGGCGACGATAATAGGCCGCCACGTCGGGACCGGGGATGCTCTGCGGGCTCTTGGACCGAGTCATCGGCGCCATCACCAGGCGATTGGCGAGCGACAGCGACTTGCAGGCGAAGGGGCGGAAAAGCGGACTGGTCATCGGTGTCTCGATCTCAGGGAAAGGTGACGTCGCCGTAGGGAAAGAATTTCCTCAAGTCGACGTTGCGGTACGGCAGGCCGTCGAGATGGACGGTGCCGAGGAAGGGCTGGTCCGGCTCGACCAGAAGGATGGTCCTGGCGAAGCCCGAATCGTCGAAGCCGCGACGGAAATGGACGCGCGACTTGATGGCGAAGGCCTTGAAGGACGTCACGTCGAGGCCGAGCGCCTTCAGCGACCAGGGTTCCTGCACCTGGATGAGATAGCGGCTCAGCACCAGCACATTGCCGCGGCCGAACTGCACTACGGTCCAGAGCTGGCCGTAGCCTTCGACGGCATTGAGCACGGTGCCGGTGATGCGCACCGGCGCACCCGCCGACTCGTCGACCAGACCGCCGACCTCCATGTCGAAGGGATCGCCGGCTTTCACGCCGCGCGCCTTGAGCGTGTCGTGCGCCCGGGCGTCGGCAATGGTCGCGACCAGCACGCCCGACAGGTCCTGCGCCAGGATCTCCTTCAAGAGCCAGGTTGCCGAACCCGAGCGGTCGCTGTGATCGGCCAGGACCACCGGCCCCTCGCCGCGCGCGATCGCCTCCTTGGCGAGGCGCACGCCGTCGGCGATGGCATGCACCTTGGTCGAGGTCAGCAGGGCCTCGCGCTGGCGCCACGCCCAACCGGCGAGGTCGTCGGCCGCCTTGCGGGCCAAGGTCTCGTTGCCGTTGGTCATGACCTGGACCGTCATGCCGACGTCGGGCACGTCGGCGAAGGGAAAGCCGAAGAACACGTTGGCGTAGAGATCGGGTTCGCGCGCCTCCCAGGTGAGCGCGCGCTGCACCAGATCCATCCACGGCGACGCGCCGGTCCATTGCAGCACCGTGGGCGAGATGATCGGCACCTTCACCGTGACGGTCTTGGGCGCATAGTCCCCGCGCACGGCGCGTACCAGCATGCGCGCCGCCCGCTCGCCCTGCAGGTAGCTGTCGTAATGCGGGAAGTACTTCACCGTGAACGCCATGTCGGCATGGCGCAGGAATTCCTCGTCCTCGTTGCCGTGCGGATCGAAGGTGCCGACGATGAACGCTCCGGGGCCGACGACCGCGCGCACGCGCCGGGCGATGTCGGCTTCGGGCCGCGCCACGCCATGCACGCCCATCGCGCCGTGCAGGGCGAGGTAGACGCCGTCGAACCGGCCGTTTGCTTCGAGGTCGGCGATCATGCGGCCGAGCAGGGTTTCGTAGGCCTCCGTCGTGATCCAGCCGGAGCCGGTGCCGGTCCGGGGCCACAGCGGCGATTCGATGCCGACCAGTTCGACGTCGGCATGCTCGCGCGCCACCTTCACGAAGCCGCCCATGTAAGAGCGGGCGTCGTGCGCCAGCAGCGCCTCTCGGCGCGCGGGCGATCCCTCATATGTGAAATCGGCGAGCGTGGTGTCGTTCCGGAGGAACGTCACCGTCTCGTGGGCAAAATAGAGGACGGCGATACGCATCGACGCCGCCCTCCCGCCGTCAGCGCGTCGGAACCGGACGTTCGCCGGAATAATCGTAGAAGCCGCGCTTGACCTTGCGGCCGATCCAGCCCGCTTCGACATACTTCACGAGCAGCGGACAGGGACGATACTTGGAATCGGCCAGGCCCTCGTGCAGCACCTGCATCACCGACAGGCAGGTGTCGAGGCCGATGAAGTCGGCGAGCTCGAGCGGGCCCATCGGATGGTTGGCGCCGAGCTTCATGCCGGTGTCGATCGCCTCGACATTGCCCACGCCCTCGTAGAGGGCATAGACCGCCTCGTTGATCATCGGCAGCAGGATGCGATTCACGATGAAAGCCGGGAAGTCCTCGGCATTGACCGGCTTCTTCTCGAGCTTGATCACGACCTCACGCACGGTGCGGAAGGTCTCCTCCTCCGTGGCGATGCCGCGGATCAGTTCGACCAGCCCCATCATCGGCACGGGGTTCATGAAGTGCATGCCCATGAACTTGCCCGGCCGGTCGGTGACCGACGCGAGCCGCGTCACCGAGATCGACGAGGTGTTGGTGGCGAGCAGCACGTTGGGCGGCAGGTCGATGCAGACCTTCTTGAAGATCTCGCGCTTGACCGCCTCGTTCTCCGTCGCCGCCTCGACGATCAGGTCGCAGTCGGCGAAAGCCTTGTAGTCGGTGGCCCCTGAGATCCGCTTCAGCGCCGAGTCCCTCTCCTCGGGCCGGATCATACCGCGGCCGATCTGGCGGTCCATGTTGCGGCCGATATTGTCGATGCCCTTGTCGACGTGCGCCTGGTCGACATCCGCGAGACGGATGTCGAAGCCCTTGAGCGCGCAGACATGGGCGATGCCGCTGCCCATCTGGCCGGCACCGATGACGCCGATGCGCTTGATCATGATGGGTACCTCGAAGTTCTGGCCTACTTCTTCTCGACCGCGGCCGTCAGCTCCGGAACGATCTGGAACAGATCCCCCACGATGCCGTAGTCGGCCACCTGGAAGATCGGTGCCTCTTCGTCCTTGTTGATCGCCACGATGGTCTTGCTGTCCTTCATGCCGGCGAGATGCTGGATCGCGCCGGAGATGCCGATGGCGATGTAGAGGTCGGGCGCCACCACCTTGCCGGTCTGGCCGACCTGGTAGTCGTTCGGCACGTAGCCGGCGTCGACGGCGGCGCGGCTGGCGCCGAGGCCGGCACCGAGCTTGTCGGCCAGCGTCTCGAGCATCTTGAAGTTCTCGCCGCTCTGCAGGCCACGACCGCCGGAAACGACAATCTTGGCACTGGTCAGTTCAGGCCGCTCGCTCTTGGAAAGCTCGGCGCCGACATAGGACGAGAGGCCCTTGGCCCCCTCGCCGCCGATCTTCTCGATCGCCGCCGAGCCGCCGGTCGCAGCCGCCTTGAAGTTGGTCGGACGGACGGTCACGACCTTGATCTTGTCGGCGCTCTGCACGGTCGCCATGGCGTTGCCGGCGTAGATCGGGCGCACGAAGGTGTCGGGCGAGACGACCTGGATCGCCTCGGAGACCTGCGCCACGTCGAGCAGTGCTGCGACGCGCGGCGCAACGTTCTTGCCGACCGAGTCGGCCGCCATCACGATGTGGCTGTAGTTCGGCGCCAGCTTGACGACCAGCGGGGCGACGTCCTCGGCCAGCCAGTTGGCATAGGCGGCATCGTCGGCCTGCAGCACCTTGGCGACGCCCTGGATCGCGGCGGCCGACTTGGCGGCTTCGTCGGCTCCCGAGCCCGCCACCAGCACGGTGACGTCGGAGCCCATCTGCCCGGCAGCCGCCACAGCGTTGGCGACGTTGGCGCGGACCGTTTTGCCGTCATGCGCGGCAACGACGAGAATGGCCATGTCAGATGACTCCCGCTTCGTTCTTCAGCTTCTCGACGAGCTCGGCGACGGTCTTCACCTTGATGCCGGCCTTGCGCTTGGGCGGCTCCTCGACCTTCAGGGTCTTGAGGCGCGGCGCGACGTCGACGCCCAGCGCATCCGGCGCCAGCGTCTCGATCGGCTTCTTCTTCGCCTTCATGATGTTCGGCAGCGAGGCGTAGCGCGGCTCGTTCAGGCGCAGGTCGGTGGTGATCACCGCCGGCATCTTGAGCTTGATGTTCTCGAGGCCGCCATCGACCTCGCGCTTCACCTCAACCGAGCCGTCGGCGACGTTCAGCTTGTTGGCGAACGTGCCCTGCGACCAGCCGAGCAGCGCGGCCAGCATCTGGCCGGTCTGATTGGAGTCGTCGTCGATCGCCTGCTTGCCGACGATGACCAGGCCGGGCTGCTCCTTGTCGACCACGGCCTTCAACAGCTTGGCGACGGCCAGCGGCTGCAGCTCGGCATCGGTCTGGACCAGCACGCCGCGATCGGCGCCCATGGCGAGCGCCGTACGAATCGTCTCCTGGCACTGGGCCGGGCCGGCAGAAAAGGCGATGATTTCGGTCGCGGCGCCCTTCTCTTTCATGCGGATCGCCTCTTCCACGGCGATCTCGTCGAAGGGATTCATGGACATCTTGACGTTTGCCGTCTCGACACCCGTGTTGTCGGCCTTGACGCGGATCTTGACGTTGTAGTCGATGACCCGCTTGACCGCGACCAGCACTTTCATCGCGTTGCGCCTATCGGTGAGTTACCGCCCGGCTCGAACGCCTGGCGAAGGGGTTTTCGTGTAGGGGTGTTCAGCCGACTATGTCAAGGCTATGGCGCACTGCACAAAATCGCAGGGTGGAAGCCTTTTGCCTCGATCTTTCAACAAGTTGGAGGCGCTAGCGCGCCCCACCGGGCACCCAGAGCACGTCTGTCGCGCCATTGTCGTTCAGCCGGCGTGCAAGCACGAACAGGTGGTCCGACAAGCGATTGACGTATTTGATGGCCTCGGGATTGATCGGTTGCTCGGCCGCGAGCCGCGTCATGCAGCGCTCGGCACGGCGCGCCACGGTCCGCGCCAGATGCAGCCAGGACGCCGCTTCGCTGCCGCCCGGCAGGATGAACGACTTCAAGGGTTGAAGTTCGGCGTTCATGGCGTCGATCTCGCGCTCCAGCCGCTCGACCTGCGAGGGCACGATGCGCAGCGCCTGCTCATCGCGCTTGGTCTTGCCCTCCGGCGTGCAGAGGTCGGCGCCGAGATCGAAGAGATCGTTCTGGATGCGGCCGAGCATCGCATCGGCCTCGGCCAGGCGAGGATCGGTCGACGGCGTGCGCGCGATGGCGTTGCGGGCGAGGCCAATCACCGAATTGGCTTCGTCGGTCGTGCCGTAGGCCTCAACGCGGATGTCGTGCTTGGCAACGCGCTCGCCGCGGCCGAGTGAGGTCTCGCCGGCATCGCCGCCGCGCGTGTAGATGCGTGTCAGGCTGACGGCCATCGGCTAGCCCCGGCTCGCAAGATACCAGAGCAGGATCAGCACGATCGTCAGAAGCTGCAGGCGCACGCGCCACCACATCAGACGGTTGCTGCGGCGGCTGCCGTCGATGCCACCGTCCTGGTTGCGGCTCATGCTGATAAGACCGGCGAACAAGGTGCCGAGCGTGGCCAGCGCCGATACCAGCACCAGGACAAACAGGATGTTGGCGAGGGTCATACGGGCTTATCCCGCATTGTGCCGGCCCGCGCCAGTACGGGCGGCCGCCCAGGGCCGCGCGTCGCGCGAAGCTGCCGTGTTGGTGGCGCGACGGAAGATCGCCTCGGCCGTCTGCTCAGCCGACCACAAAGCGGCATGGACGGTGCCGTACTCGACAGGTTCGGTCGCCTCGCCGGCGAAGAACACGCGGTCACCCAGGGGACGGGCATGGGTCGTGCAATCCTCGGGATCGCTGCCGACGCCGGGATAGGAATAGCCGCCGCGCGACCAGGGATCGCTCAGCCAGCGCGGAAAGACCATCGCCTTCGGCGCCGGGATGTCGTCCCCGAACATGGCGCGCAGCGATTTCATCGCCACGGCGGTCACTTCCGCGTCGGAGGCATGACGGTCGAATTGGATCGCCGTCTCGCCGTTGGCGAAGCCCAGCAGGATCGGGGCGCCGGTCTCTTCCTCGTGGTTCACCCAGCTGTTGAAGGTGCCACGCCGCTGCGGCGAGTCGGCCAGCCGGCCGAACCACTTGGGACGCTCCGGCCAGAAACGCCTCGGAAAGCGAAGGTAGATCTTGCCCAGAATGCCGGCGCCGTAGCCCAGACGGCCAATGGCGATCCGCTGCAGTTCGGGCGGCGCCGGGTCCAGCGCCGGAAGGCCGGCCCGCAACAGGCCGACGGGAACTGCGACCACGACGCGGTCGGCGTCGAGCCGCTCGCCGCCCTGAAGATGGACGGCGGCTCCCTGCCCCGTCCAGACGACACGCTCGGCGACCGCGCCATGGCGGATCCGCAGCCCGCGCATCGCATCCTCGATCAGCGCATGGAAGCCGCCCTTGGGTTGGGCATTGCGATCCAGGCCTTCGGTGGGAAACCATTCCTCCGCCGCGACGGTGTCCCAGGTCGCGCTCTGCACGCCTTCGCTCATCTCGACGAAACCCGCCACGACCAGGCGGTCGATCTCCGGCAGCCAGGGCGCGGAAAGCAACGGCTCGACCGCCTCGCGCACCGAGACGGAGCGCGGGCCGCGCACCCGCGCCATCGCCTGACTCTTCCAGGTCGCCCATTCGATCGCAGCCCTGAACGCGAGCCGTCCCTTCACGGCGCGGCGGCGCTGGCCCTCGCGCGTCGAGGCCGTGGCGCGCTTGTCGATCAGGAGACTGTCGCCATGAGATTCGATCAGCGGGATGCCGAGCTTGTCGCACCACAGCGCCAGTGGATTACCCTCGATGCCATGCACCCACGAGCCGCCGAGATCGACCGGTGCGCCCAGCCGGTTGTCGGTCCAGACGCGGCCGCCGGTCCGTTCGCGCGCCTCGAGCACGGTGACATCGAACCCCGAATCGTGAAGCAGGCGCGCGGCGACGAGGCCCGCCATGCCGGCGCCGACCACCACGACCGTTTCCGGCCGGCCGCCGCCCATCGACCAGGAGCCGGTCATGAACCGACCAGGGCGGGCAGCTTCGCCATCGCGTCGAACGGCCGGCCGCCGGCCGTCATCAACGCCGCGCCATCGGTATGGGCAGCGCCGACATAGGCCATGGCCCGCATGCCTGCAGCCCGCGCCGCCTGGATGCCCGGCAGCGAGTCCTCGACGACGGTGCAGTCGACGGGCTGGCGGTTCATGCGCAGCGCGGCATGCAGGAAGAGATCGGGAAACGGCTTGCCGCGCGACACTTCGGTGGCGCTGAAGATGCGGCCCTCGAAACGGTCCCACAGCCCGGTGAGACCCAAAGTGACCCGCATCTTGTCGAGGCCGCCCGAGCTTGCCACGCAGGTGGTGGCTCCCGCCGCCTCAATGGCGTCGATTGCTGCCGCGACGCCCGGCACCGGCTGGAGCGGCGCGTCGCAGAAAATCTGCATGGTATCGGCCTGCAGCTTTTCGACGAAGTCGGCCGGCAGGCTGCGCCCGAGCTCGCCCTCGACGATCTCCACGCAGGATTTCATCGAGCGGCCCATCAGCCGGCGCATCGTCTCTTCGACGCTCCAGTCGAGGCCCTCGCGCCGAAGCGCGCGGGCAAAACAGGTGTTGGAGAGCGGCTCGCTGTCGACCAGCACGCCGTCGCAATCGAAGATTACAAGCACGTCCTACTGAGTATCAGTAAGGCTTGTCGCCCGCCACCGTGACCCGGTTTCCACTGCGCGTGTGCGGCCAGTAGTCCCACATCGCCCGGTGCTGGACGCAGCGATTGTCCCAGAAGGCGATCGAGTTGGGCTGCCAGCGGAAGCGGCATTGGAACAGCGGGTTCTCCATGTGCTCGAACAGGTAACGCAGGATGCCGTCGCTCTCGTCGCGCGGCACGCCGGCCAGGCGCTTGGTGAAGCCGCGATTGACGTAGAGCGACTTGCGGTTGGTCACCGGATGGGTGCGCACCACCGGATGCTCGGCACGCGGATAGACCGGCTTGTCCTTGACGCCGAGGTTGGCGTAGGTGCCGCGATAGGCGTCCTCGCCGTCGTGGATCGCCGTCAGGCCCTCGAGATAGGCCTTCATGCGGTCCGACAACGCCTCGTAGGCGGCGTACATGTTGGCGAACAGCGTGTCGCCGCCCTTGGGCGGGCATTGCTTGATGTAGAGGATGCTGCCCATCGGCGGCTCGAGGTCGCAGCTCACGTCGCTGTGCCAGCCCTCGCCGTTGGCGCGCGGCGAATCCTTGTCGGCGCGGATGATCATCAGCTCGGGCTTGCCGGGCTCCGCCGGCGCCGCGGGATGGATATGCAGGTCGCCGAACAGGCGGCCGAACGCGAGATGCTGGTCCTGGCTGATGTGCTGGTCACGGAAGAAGATCACGCAGTTCTCGGCCAGCGCCCGATGCAGCTCGTCGACCTGCCGGTTGCCCAGCGGCTTGGAGAGATCGATGTTGCCCACTTCCGCGCCGATGATCGGCGTGAGCTTGTCGATCGTCAGGGTTTCGTAGGGCGCCGCCTCGTCGACGACATGGCGATAGCGGGGGCCTTTGTTGCCACGCAGGCTACTCATGAGACGTCTCCTTATTCGACCTTGATGTTGGCACGGCGGATGATGTCGCCCCAGCGCTGCTTCTCGGTGCGGCCGAAGGCGGCGAACTCGTCCGGACTCATCAGCCGCGGCACCACGCCCATCGCTTCGAGCTTGGCGAGGGTTTCCGGCATGGCGGCGACGGTACGGATGTCGGCGTTTATCTTGTCCACGATCTCACGCGGCGTGCCCTTGGGCACATAGTAGCCCGTCCACGTCGTGAGCAGCAGGTCGGGCAGGCCCGCCTCGGCCGCCGTCGGCACGTCGCCGAGCGGCGCGTAGCGTTCCGTGTCGGTCAGCAGCAGGCCCTTCAACGCGCCGCGATCGATGGCGATCTTGGCGTTGGTCGTGTCGATCATCATGAAAGTGAGAAGCCCGCTCTGCACGTCGGGAATGGCCTGCGGGTTGCTCTTGTAGCCGACATAGACCGCCTCGACGCCGGCCGACATCTTGTAGAGTTCCGACGCCACGCGCGCGGGCAACGCGCCGGCGCCGAAATTGTACTTGCCCGGTTCGGCTTTGAGCTTGGCGGTCAACTCCGCCGCGCTGTTGATCGGGCTGTTCTTGTCGACCAGCAGCACGAAGGGCGACATGCCCATGCGCGTGACCGGCTCGAAGCTCTCGATCGGATCGTAAGGCAGCTTGTCGTAGATCGCGGGATTGACCGCCTGGGTCATCGCCGAGGTCGCGAAGATCGTGAGCCCGTCCGGCTTGGCGCGGGCCACCGACTCGGCCGCGGGAATGCCGTTGCCGCCGCCCTTGTTGTCGACGACGACGGGCTGTCCCCACAGAACCGACAGACGCTCCGAGTAGACTCGCGCCCCGAGATCGGTCGCCGCCCCGGCCGGGAACGGTACGACCATGGTCACCCGCCCGGCAGGAAACTTCTGCGCCCGCGCGATGGCGGGCGCACCAAGCGTCGGCGCGCCGAGCGATAGAGCGGCGCCTGTCAGGACAAGGCGTCGTCGATTGAGCATGTTTCCTCTCGTCTTGCTTGCCTGAAGGTTAGCGCAGCCGGCCAAGGGTTTCTCCGGCCGCGTCGACAGAGTCCGTAATACGGAATAGGCTCGGCCGCATGATCGAGCCGGTCCGCCGCAGCTTTGCCGTTCTCGAGGCGCTGAGCCGCCGCCCGCACGGCACCATCGCCCTGCTGGCCGAGGAGACCGGCCTGCCGCGCCCCACGGTCGTGCGGCTGCTCCAGACCCTGGTCGAGCTGGGCTACGCGACCCAGGTTTCGCGTCACATCGGCTATCGCCTGACCGACCGCGTGCTTGGCCTCGCCCAGGGAATTCGTTTCGTCGATCATTTCGTCGACGTTGCCGCGCCGCACATGCGCCGCTTCACGCAGGAGCACGGCTGGCCGCTTTATCTCGGCACGATCAGCCATCGCGCCATCACCATCCGCCATTCGACGGCACCGGAGAGCCCGATGTCGTTCGAGCGATCGGCCTTGCAGCGCCGCAGCCCGATCCTCGCCGGCGCGCTCGGCCGCGCCTGGCTCGCCTTCTGTCCGGACGAGGAGCGTCGCACCGTGCTGCGCGAACTGGGCGTCCGGCGTGACGCAAGTCTCGTAGCCGCCTTGGCCCGCATCCGGCGCGACGGCCATGCCTTCTCGACCATGCCTGGCCGCCTGCAGGGCATTGCGGTGCCGATCCGCACCGGCCCGCGCGTGCTCGGCTGCATCTCGATGCGCTTCACGCGCTCGTCGATGACGGATACGGCGGCGGGCGAGCGCTACGGCGGTCCGCTCACTGCCCTCGCCCAAGCGATCGCCGGCGACCTCTCCGACAAGGAGCGGTCGCCGGGCTGAAAGCTCAGATGTTCGCCGCGTCGATGATCTTGCACATGTTGCGCCGGACCAAGGCCGAGTCGGTCGTCTGGCCCGGCAGGATCATGAAGATGGCATCGACACGCGTGCCGTTACCGATGCGCCGCGCCGTGACGCGGAGCGTTGGCGCCCGGCTGGGGATCGAATGGACTTGAACGGCAGTGAGTGCGCCGGCGGCGGCATCGACGCCGATGTTGCTGAAGCCCTCCGCCATCATCGCGGCGCGGAGATTGTTGAGTGCGCGCTGCTGGTCGACGAGACCGGGGAAATCACGCCAGCTCCGGTAATTGGCGTTCGTGACGGTCGGCGTGCCTTCGACGGTATAGTTCTGGTAGCACGCGCTTTGCGCTTCGGCGGCCGTCGGCGGCGGTGCCGACGCATCAGCGCAGGCGGCCAGCGTGGACAGGGCGGCGACAGCGACAACAATCCGCTTCATACAATCTCCAAACGAACAATGACATCAACGTCAACCATTGATGCCTGGGTTCTATTGCGGATCAATTGCTTTTAGTTGCTGCGTCACGGCAAATAACGCCCCTTCCAACAGGACAACCATGACTTCCTTGCGCTCCCTTTATCCGCCGATCGAGCCTTACCTCACCGGCATCCTCGATGTCGGCGACGGCCATTCGATCTACTACGAACGTGTGGGGCGGCGCGGCGGCAAGCCGGCGGTATTCCTGCATGGCGGACCGGGCGGCGGCATCTCGCCCGATCATCGCCGACTGTTCGATCCCGCACGCTACGATGTGATCCTGTTCGACCAGCGCGGCTGCGGGCGTTCGACGCCGCATGCCGGCATCGAAGCCAATACGACCTGGCACCTGGTGGACGACATCGAGCGGCTGCGCGAACTGGCAGGCGTCGACAAATGGTTGGTGTTCGGCGGCTCCTGGGGCTCGACGCTCGCGCTGGCCTATGCCCAGAAGCACCGCACGCGGGTGAGCGAGCTCGTGCTGCGCGGCATCTACACCGTCACCAAGGGCGAACTCGCCTGGTACTACCAGTTCGGCGCCTCGGAGATGTTTCCGGACAAGTGGGAGAAGTTCCAGGCGCCGATCCCCCAAGCCGAGCGCGGCGACATGATGACGGCCTATCGCAAGCGTCTCACCAGCCCCGACCGCGCGGTGCAGATCGAAGCCGCCAAGGCCTGGAGCGTCTGGGAAGGCGAGACCGTCACCCTGCTGCCCGACCCCGCCCTCTCTTCCGAGCACGGCGACGACCATTTCGCGCTGGCCTTCGCGCGCCTCGAGAATCACTACTTCGTCCATGGCTGCTGGCTGGAGGAAGGCCAGCTCCTGCGTGACGTCGCGCACCTGCACGGCATTCCCGGCGTCATCGTGCACGGCCGCTACGACATGCCCTGCCCGGCGCGCTACGCCTACGCCCTACACAAGGCCTGGCCCGACGCCGACTTTCATCTGATCGAAGGCGCCGGCCACGCCTATTCGGAGCCGGGCATCCTCGATCAGTTGATCCGCGCCACCGACCGCTTCGCCGATGGCGGCTGACGGCGAGGCCTTCGGGCCGCGTCAGATCTCGGCGTAGATCTCGAGCACGTTGCCGTCGGGGTCGCGAAAGAAGATCGTGCGATGGCCGAACGAATGGTCCGTCAGCGGCGTGACGAGCTCGACGCCCTTGGCTTGGAGCGCCGCCGCACAGGCGGCCACGGCCGGCGGCGATACGCGGAACGCCAGTTGCAGGGAAGCGGCCCCCTGTGGCGGGGGCGGATCGCCGAAACGGCCGCCGCCTGGCGTCAGCGCCAAGGTCAGGGAGCCGACGCGGTACTCGACCCAGCGTTCGCTGAGCACGCGCTGCAGCGGAAACTCCATGACGGTCTCATAGAAGTGCCGCATCGCCGGCATATCGCGGGCGTAGATGACCGTGTAGTCGATCTGCCGGATTTCACCGAGCGCTGTCATGGCGACTCCTGAGCTTCTAGGCGCCGCCGTCCCGAGCCGCCTAGTTGCGGCCCTCGATCAGGCCACGACAGACGACCTGAGCCTGAATCTCGGCAGCGCCCTCGAAGATGTTGAGGATGCGAGCATCGCATAGCACGCGGCTCACCGGATACTCCATGGCGTAGCCGTTGCCGCCATGGATCTGCAAGGCGTTGTCGGCATTGCTCCAGGCCACGCGCGCGGCCAGCAGCTTGGCCATGCCGGCCTCGATATCGCAGCGCCGGTCGGAGTCCTTCTCACGGGCAGCAAAGTAGGTGAGCTGGCGCGCGATCATGGTTTCGACCGCCATCCAGGCGACCTTGCCGGCAACGCGGGGGAAAGCATAGAGCGGCTTGGCGAACTGGATGCGCTCCTTGGCGTAGCGCAGGCCGAGCTCCAGCGCGTTCTGCGCCACGCCGACGGCGCGCGCCGCGGTCTGGATGCGCGCGCTCTCGAAGGTCGCCATCAGCTGCTTGAAGCCCTGGCCCTCCTTCTCGCCCAGCAGGTTGGCCGCCGGCACCTCGAAACCGTCGAAGCCGATCTCGTATTCCTTCATGCCGCGATAGCCCAGCACGCGGATCTCGCCGCCCGACATGCCCTTGGCCGGGAACGGCTCGGCATCGCTGCCCCTGGGCTTTTCGGCGAGGAACATCGAAAGGCCCTGATAGCCGGGCTTCGAGGCATCGCTGCGCGCCAGCAGGGTCATGATGTCGGCGCGGGCGGCGTGGGTGATCCAGGTCTTGTTACCGTTGATCTTGTAGGTATCACCCTCGCGCACGGCGCGCGTGCGCAGGCTGGCGAGATCCGAGCCGGTGTTGGGCTCGGTGAAGACCGCGGTCGGCAGCAGCTCGCCGGAGGCGATGCGCGACAGGTACTTCTTCTTCTGCGCCTCGGTGCCGCCCGACCGGATCAGCTCGGCGGCGATCTCGGACCGGGTGCCGAGCGAGCCGACACCGATATAGCCGCGCGACAGCTCTTCGGTGACGACGCACATGGCGAGCTTGCCCATGCCGAGGCCGCCCCATTCCTCGGGGACGGTGAGGCCGAACACGCCGAGCTCGGCCATCTTCTCGACCACCGGCAGCGGGATCAGTTCGTCGCGCAGGTGCCAGCCATGGGCGTGCGGCCCGACCTCGGAGTCCACGAAGCGACGGAACTGGCGGCGCACCTCTTCCAGTGCCTCGTCGTCGAGGCCGAGCGCACCGAAGCCGCCGGTCTCCAACCCGTCGGCGATCAGCTCGGCGATACGGCCGCGCACCGCCGAGGTGTTGGCCGCGATCAGCCTGGCGACGGCCGGCGTCTCGAGCAGTGTGTCGTCGACGCCGAGATCGCCCGGTCGCACGATCTCGACCTGGCTGATGGCGATGCCACCCTTCAGCTGGGCGAGATATTCGCCGAAAGCCGACTGCAGGATCAGCTTCTCGAGTTCGCCGTCGTGCCCGGCCTCGGCCCAGCGCCGCATCTGGCGCAGCGCCGCGACATAGGTCGCGATCCAGGCAAAGCCGTGGGCCGCGAACTGCTCGCGCTCCAGCAGAGCCGGATCGACCTTGCCCTTGGGCGCCACCAGCTTGCGCACCGCTTCGCGGGACGCGGTCTCGTAACGGTCGGCGGCGCTTTCAGCCTCGGCGCAGAGGGCGAGGAGGTCGTTCAGGATCAGAGACATATGTCGGAACTCGGATAGGCGGTTTTTGAGACGAGCGCCCCCTCACCCGGCCTCTCCCTGAGGAGGGAGAGGGGGTTGGGGCAGATGAAGGCGATGTCGCTTGCGCGACGCGCCTAGTCGTCGATTGCGTCTTCGAGGGTGCGCAGCCCCGGGCGCTTGGCCGAGACCAGCACTGCCATGTTTCCGGGCTTGTGCTGGTTCTTCCACATCTTGGTGTGGGCCTTGGGGATGTCGGACCAGTCGAACACTTCGCTCATGCAGGGATCGATGCGACGCTCGATCACCAGCTGGTTGGCCTGGCTCGCCTGCAGCAGGTTGGCGAAGTGGCTGCCCTGGATGCGCTTCTGGCGCATCCACACGAAGCGGGCGTCCATGGTCAGGTTGTAGCCGGTGGTGCCGGCGCAGAAGACCACCATGCCGCCGCGCTTCACGATGAAGCAGGAGACCGGGAAGGTCTGCTCGCCGGGATGCTCAAACACGAAGTCGACGTCGTTGCCCTTGCCGGTGTGTTCCCAGATCGCCGCGCCGAACTTGCGGCACTTCTTCATGTACTCGGCATAGCCTGCCTGGTCGTCGACGTCGGGGAGCTGGCCCCAGCAGTCGAAGTCGTTGCGGTTGATGACGCCGCGCGCACCGAGCGACATCACGAAGTCCTTCTTCGACGGATCGGAGATCACGCCGATAGCGTTGGCGCCGGCGGTGGCGATGAGCTGCACCGCCATCGAGCCGATGCCGCCGGCCGCGCCCCACACCAGCACGTTGTGGCCCGGCCGCAGGATGTGCGGGCGATGGCCGAACAGCATGCGATAGGCCGTGGCGAGCGTGAGCGTGTAGCAGGCGCTCTCTTCCCAGGTGAGATGCTGGGCGCGCTTCATGAGCTGGCGTGCCTGCACCTTGCAGAACTGGGCGAACGATCCGTCGGGTGTCTCGTAACCCCAGATGCGCTGGCTGGTGGAGAACATCGGATCGCCGCCGTTGCACTCCTCGTCGTCGCCGTCGTCCTGGTTACAATGGATGACGACTTCGTCACCGACCTTCCAGCGCTTCACCTTGGCGCCGACGGCCCAGACGATGCCCGAGGCATCGGAGCCCGCGATGTGGAACGGCTGCTTGTGTACGTCGAACGGCGAGATCGGCAGGCCGAGCCCGGCCCACACGCCGTTGTAATTGACACCGGCGGCCATCACGAGCACCAGCACTTCGTCTTCGCCGATCGTATGCGTCGGCACGACTTCGAGCTGCATGGACTGCTCGGGCGGACCATGGCGGTCGCGCCGGATCACCCAGGCGTACATGTTCTTCGGCACGTGTCCCAGCGGCGGGATTTCCCCGATCTCGTAGAGATCCTTCTTCGGCTGGTTGGCCGTGGGATGCTGGCGAGCCGCAAAAGCGACAACGGTCATGGCTAAGCCTCCTGCGATGCAGCAAAGCTATTGTTGCGAATGCGAGAACGCAACGCACAAAATTCGATTCGGAACGAATGTCACAGGGGAAAAACAATAAAATTACCAGCGCTCTGCGGAAATCCCACATTGCACGCGGATTCCTCGCGGGTCAGGCTCGGAGGTAAACGTACGTTTACCAAGCTGTCCCAGTCAGGGAGAAAACCCGATGAAGCTCATGTGGTTCCACCTGATGCCCTACACGGAGCTGCCCGAGGACTTTAACCAGAAGCATCCCAGCGTCTGGGTCGACATCCATTCCTCGCTCTTCGATCCCAAACGCGCACACCACATGTACAACGACTTCATGGACGAGCTCGAATACGCTGCCGAGCTCGGCTACGACGCGGTGTGCGTGAACGAGCATCACTCCAACGGCTACGGCCTGATGCCGTCACCCAACCTGATCGCCTCCTCGCTGGCCCGCCGCACCACCGACACTGCCCTTTGCGTCATGGGAAACTCGCTGGCGCTCTACAATCCGCCGACCCGAGTGGCCGAAGAATTCGCCATGATCGACTGCATCTCGGGTGGCCGGCTGATCGCGGGCTTCCCGGTCGGTTCGCCGATGGACACCTGCTATGCCTACGGCCAGAACCCGAGTCTGCTGCGCGAGCGTTATTACGAGGCGCACGATCTGGTGAAAAAGGCCTGGACCGAGAAGGATACTTTCGCCTTCTCCGGCCGCTACAACCAGCAGCGCTACGTCAACATCTGGCCGCGGCCGATCCAGAACGATCCGCATCCGCCGATCTGGATCCCGGGCGGCGGCTCGGTCGAGACCTGGCGCTGGTGCGCGGAGATGGACTACGTCTACTGCTACCTCTCCTACTACGGCTACAAGGCCGGGCTCAGCACGATGCAGGGCTTCTGGACGGAGATGGAGAAGCTCGGCAAGGATCGTAACCCCTACCGTGCCGGCTTCCTGCAGTTCGTCGGCGTCGCCGAGAGCCGACAGCAGGCACTCGACCTCTATACCGAGCCCGCCGAGTACTTCTACGGCCGCTGCCTGCATGTCGACGCGCGCTTCGCGACGCCACCCGGCTACACGACGGAGGCCACGCAGCGCGCCGGCATCGAGAGCATGGTCGCCAAGGCCGCCAATACGGCGAGCTACTCGAACAAGCTCAGTCTCAAGGCCACCAACATGAAGGACATCGTCGACGGCGGCTATGTCATCATCGGCTCGCCTGACGAAGTGGTGGAGCAGATCCGCCACGTCGCCACGAGCCTCAATGTCGGCCATCTCATGCTGCTGCTGCAGTACGGCAACATGAGCAAGCAGACGACCAAGTACAACACGCGGCTGTTCGCCGAGCAGGTCATGCCGAAGGTCAAGGACCTGTTCGGCGATTGGGAAGACAAATGGTGGCCCAAGCCGCTGGCCAAGGGCCAGCGCGCCGCTGTCCCCGCCTTCCGTCCCCAGACCGTCGCCGCGGAGTAGTCACGTGTCCCAGCCTGCCACGACGACCGTCGAGATCAACGGCTTCCCCTGCCGCGTCTGGACGAAGGGCCAGGGCCCCAAGCTCGGCTTCCTGGCCGGCCTCGGCGGCCTGCCGCGCTGGCTGCCCTTCCTCGACAAGCTGGCCGAGACGCGCACCGTGGTGGCGCCGTCGCTGCCGGGATATCCCGGAGCGACCGGCCACACCGAGCTCGACAGCCATCTCGACTGGGTGCTGACGGTGCGCCAGTTGCTCGACAAGGCAGGGCTCGCCGGCGCCGACCTGGTCGGGGCTTCCGTGGGCGGCGCCTTCGCGGCGGAAATGGCGGCGATCTTCCCCGCCCATGTCGCCCGGCTGATCCTGATCGCGCCGTTCGGCCTGTTCGACGACAAGGAGCCGGCCGCCGATCCGTGGGCGCAGCGCCGCGACGCGCTGCCCGGCCTGATGTGCGCCGACGGCGCCAACTGGACGGCGCTGGTAGCGCCCCCCGACGGCGCCAACTCCGTGGAATGGCCGATCGAGATGAGCCGCGCCTCGGAAGCTGCGGCACGCGCCTTCTGGCCGCTCGGCAACACGCGGCTGGAAAAGCGTCTTGGCCTGATCGCGGCGCCCACCCTCGTCCTGTGGGGCGAGCACGATACGCTCCTGCCGCCGAGCTATGCCCAGAAATTCGCCAGAGGCATCGACCACGGGAACGGCGGGGCGACCCGGATCGAGACCATTCCGGGCGCTGGCCACCTCGCCTATCTCGACCAGCCCGACGCCGTTGCGAGAGCCGTCCTTGCCCATCTCGGTTGACGACAACGTGATCGGCTGAAATCCCGCCGATGCGGGAAAAACCGGCGCCCTTCGAGGTTGCGTCGCCGGTTCTGATCGCTATTGTCCGGCGCGTTAAGGTTTTGCGAGGTGCACGGCAATGACGATCCGTTCGATGAAGTTGACCGCGGGGCTCTCCCTGTTTGCGGCGGTTCTGGCGGTCGGGACCGTCCTGCCCGAGCGGCAGGCGTCGGCCCAGGTCAAGCCCGTGCCGCGCGAGGGCGTGGCGTTCAACGATACGGTCACGCAGCAGGTCAAGATCGACATGGTCGATCCGGAGAGCCGCACCGTCGCCTTCACCTCGACGGCCGGCCAGCTCGTGATCCTGCCGGTGGCTGACGGCGTCACCAATCTCTCGGCGATCGCGGACAACTCGATGGCGACCGTCACCTACACCGAGGTGATCACCATGCTGAACCTGCGCCAGAAGGGCCCGGGCTCGCAAGAAGCGCGCCGCGACCAGATGAACAAGAACCCCAACCCGACGGACGTCGAGGCCGGCCGCTTCACCCTCACCGTCGTCGGCGTCGACCTCACCAAGAACACCGTCTCGGTGATCGACGGTCGTGGCGGCGCGGTTCGCACCTATGCGGCCAACACCATCGCCAAGCAGGACATGCTGAAGAAGATCAAGGTGGGCGATGTCGTGATCGGCATGACGACGCCGCTGATGGTCACGGCGATCGCGCCGGCGCGCTGATCGCCCCTCTCAGACGGAACACGAAGCGGCCGGCACTCGCCGGCCGTTTTCTTTTTGGAGCCCCGCTCACGTCGCGACGCTGACGTCTTCCCAGAATCCGATCCAGTGATCGACCGATTGCATGCGCGGCTGCGGTGCCTCGTACGACCACGCGGCACGCGGACTGCGCCGGTCGCCCTCGATCACGTCGTAGAACTGGACGCCATGGGGGCACTTCAGGTCGTTTGCCGTCTTGGGCGTGATCTGCAGAAGCTCCATACGCACCGCGTCGCGCGGAAAATAGCGATAGCCGTCGACTTCCAGCGTCCGATCGCTCTCGGCGATCACCTTGCCGTGCCAAATAGCCTTCATGGCGGCCGTCCTCCGGTCAGGGGCGAGATCCAGCATATGGGAACCGGCCCGGCTCCTGTCGAGGCGGGATCGGCGGCCCCATGGTCATCGGGCGATCACCGCCGGGTCAGCGCCCTCATTACCTCAGACGTCGTCGCCGAAACCTCCGCGGCAGCGCATTTCCAGGCACGGGCGGCCCCCGCCCCCTGTCCCTGAGGAGAATGTCATGACCCGCCCGACCTTCGTCGAAAGCCGCGACGGCCACCTTCTCGCCTATCGCGACGAAGGCAGCGGCAGCCCGGTCGTCTTCGTCCATGGCTGGTCGCTGTCCGGCGATATCTGGCAGCCCCAGATCGAGTTTCTCGTGGCCAACGCCCATCGTGCCATCGTCTACGACCGGCGCGGCCATGGCCATTCGGCCAAGCCCCCGGCCGGCTACGATTACGACACGCTGTCGGACGATCTGGCCGCGGTCCTCACCCATACCGGCGTCGACGACGCAACGTTGGTCGTCCATTCCATGGCGAGCGGCGAAGCCGTGCGCTACTTCAGCCGGCATGGCGGCAAGCGGATTGCCCGCCTCCTGTTCGTCGCGCCGACCACGCCGTTTGCCCTGAAGACCGCCGACAATCCGGATGGGCTACCCGGCGAGATCTGGGACGGCATGGTCGCTGCGTTGACGAACGATCGAAAGGCCTATCTCACGAACGGTGCGCCGAGCCTGGTCGGCCAGAACGCGACAGCCGAAACGACCCGATGGGCGCTCGACATGGCGCTTCGGGCGGCCCCCAACGCCCTGGTGCAGTGCATGCGCGCCTTCACCGAAACCGACTTCCGCGGCGAGATGGCCGCGATCAAGGTGCCGAGCCTGATCCTCTACGGCACCGGCGACCTGCCGTTGATCGCGAGCAACGCGGCCCGCACGCGCGCGGCGATTGCCGGCAGCAGCATCGACGCCTATGAAGGCGCTCCCCACGGTATCTTCATCACCGACCGCGAGCGCTTCGATGCCGATCTGCTCCGGTTCGCACGGAGCTGAGTTTGCTTGAGTCGATCTATCGGGTCGAAGGGGCCGCCGCCGAAACCAGTGCTTTCGCCGGCGGTCCCTGGAGCCCGAAGCTGCAACACGGTGCGGCCCCCTCGTCCCTGATCTGCTGGGCCGTCGAGCAATTGCCCTCGCCGGTGCCGATGCGGGTGGTCCGGCTCACGGTCGATCTGATGCGGCCGGTACCGGTCGCTCCGCTCACCATCGACACGGAAGTCGTCCGCGAAGGCCGCAAGATCCAGCTTCTGTCGATCCGTCTTCTGGCCGACGGCATCGAGGTCGTCCGCGCAAGTGCGCTGCGCATTCGCATCGACGCCCAGGAACCGCCGGCCATCGCCCACGGTCCGGCAGTCGCCCTGCCGATGCCGGAACTCTGCGGCCCGCCGGACTTCTTCGCCACCGAGACGCCGTTCCTGAAAGGCATCGAGATGCGCGTGGCCCGCGGTGGCTTCCGTATCCCGGGACCGGCGGCGATCTGGTATCGGGCAACGCGGCCGATCGTGGCCGATGCCTCGATCTCGCCGCTGATGCGCGCCGTGATCGCATCCGACTTCTGCAACGGCACCTCGTCGGTCTTCGACATGAAGGACTGGACCTTCATCAATGCCGACCTCTCGGTCAGTCTCGGCCGCGAACCGGTCGGCGAGTGGATCCTGCTCGACGCCGAGACCTGGGTCGGTCCCGACTGCGTGGGCATCGCCGCGGCACGGCTCGCCGATACGAAAGGCTATTTCGGCCGCGCCGTGCAGAGTGTCATCTTCGAGAAGCGCTGAGGGAGACCACGATGCTGATTGTCCTCGCCGATGCCCGCTTCGATCCGGCGCAAGCCGATCAGGTCCGTGCCCTGGCCCGGCCGATGATCGAAGCCTCCCACGCCGAGCCGGGCTGCGCGGGCTACGACTATGCCTTCGACCTGCTCGAGCCCGACCTGATGCGGGTGCGCGAATGGTGGAAGGACGAACAGGCCCTGAAGGATCACTTCGCGACCCCGCATATGACAGCCTTCCTCAAGGGCCTGCACGCTCTCAGGCCCAAGTCGGTCTCGATCAAGTGCTACGAGCTCGGGCCCGAGCGCAAGATGCCCAACGCCGCCTAACCCCGCTTCCAGGTCGTGCCCTTCGGTCCGTCCTCGAGAATCACGCCCCTGGCCTTGAGCTCGTCGCGGATACGGTCGGACTCCTTGAAGTCCCTGGCCTTGCGCGCGGCCTGACGGGCCGCGATCGCCGCGTCGATTTCGGCGTCGGAGGGGCCGTCCGCCGCCGCGGCCGGCGTCCAGCGGAACCACGCCTCGGCGTCCTGCTGCAACAGGCCGAGCGCACCGGCGCCGGCCTTGAGCTCCGACGGATCGCGGAGCTGGTGGACGGCGCTGATGGCGAGCGGCGTGTTGAGGTCGTCCGACAGGGCATCCTCGACAGCCGGCGGCACCGGCACCGCCTTCAGCTCCTTGGCCCGCAAGGCGCCATACCAGCGATCGAGCGTGGCCTTGGCCTGCGTCAGCCCCTCGTGCGTGAAGTCGAGCGGCTGGCGATAATGCGCGGAGAGCAGCAGCAGGCGGATCGCCTCGCCGGGATACTGGTCGAGCAGCTCGTGCACGGTGAAGAAGTTGCCCAGCGACTTGCTCATCTTCTCGCCGGAGATGTTCAGGAAGCCGTTATGCATCCAGTACTTCGCCATGATGGCATGACCGAAGGCCGAACGGCTCTGCGCGATCTCATTCTCGTGGTGCGGGAAGATGAGGTCGAGCCCACCGGCATGAATGTCGAAAGTCTCGCCGAGATGGGCGGCACTCATGGCCGAGCACTCGATGTGCCAGCCGGGACGGCCGCGGCCCCACGGGCTCGCCCAGCCCGCCTGTGCCTCGGTCGACGGCTTCCACAGCACGAAGTCGGCCGGATCCTTCTTGTAGGGGGCGACGTCGACGCGCGCCCCGGCGATCAGCTCGTCCCGCGAGCGCCGCGACAGCCGGCCGTAGTCGGACATGCTCGGCACGCTGAACAGCACATGGCCTTCCGCCGCATAGGCATGGCCGCGCTCGATCAGCCGCTCGATGATCGCCACCATCTGCCCGACATACTGTGTGGCGCGCGGCTCGACGTCTGGCGGCAGCGCGCCCAGCCGGACCATGTCACTCTGATAGGCCGCCGCCGTCCGATCCGTGAGCTGCTCGATCGGCTCCTTGTTCTCCGAGGCCCGCGTCATGATCTTGTCGTCGATGTCCGTGATGTTGCGGACATAGGTGACGCGCGGATAGCGCCGCTTCAGCAGGCGATAGAGGGTGTCGAACGCGACGACCGGCCGGGCATTGCCGATATGGACATAGTCATAGACCGTCGGGCCGCAGACATAGAGCCGGATGTTGCCGGCATCGAGGGGCGCGAAGGCTTCTTTTTCGCGCGACAGCGTATTGTAGATGACGAGGGACATCGCCCCTTCTCTCCCGAAATCACATGCGAACGAAGGCTGACCGGGCCCGGATGGGCCTCAGACCTCGATACATCGCGCGCCGACCGCGCGGGGGAGAAAGAACAGCGACATGATGGCAACCTATACGAAGGGTTCTTGCCGCGCAAATAAGGCCCGGCGGCAAGGGCTTTCCTTTCCTAGGCCGCCTGCCCGTTCAACCGCGCTTCCACCCGGCCGCGGCCGATCAGCGGCAGCAGCTTCGCCATCTCCGGCCCTTTTTCTTGGGCCGTCAGCGCCAGGCGCAGAGGATGAAAGAGCTGGCGGCCCTTGCGGCCGGTCGCGGTCGTGATCGCGCCCGTCCATGCCTTCCAGCTCGTCTCGTCCCAGGGATCGGCCGGCAACAGGCCGGCTGCTTCGGCCAGGAACGCCGGCTCCTCGAGAACCGGTGCAATCGGCCCCCTCACCACCTGCGCCCAGCCGGCGGCGTCTGCCAAGGTCGCAAGATTGCCTCTGACGGCCAGCCAGAACGCCTCGCCGAGATCGGCGTCGATGCCGGCCAGTCGCTCTTTCACGTCGGCGTAGGGCAGCAGATGCAAGGTGCGGGCGCTGAGCTGCGCCAGTTCGTCTTCGGAGAAGCGCGCCGCAGCACGGCCCACGCGCGCGAAATCGACCGATGCGACGAGCGTATCGAGCGAGATCACCGGCTCGACGGCATCGGCGGTGCCGAGCCGCGCCAGCAGGGCCGAGATCGCCAACGCCTCGACCCCGCGTTCGCGCAGGTCGGCCACCGACAGCGAGCCGGTACGCTTGCTGAGGCCGCCGCCCGCCGCATCCACCAGCAGCGGCAGGTGCGCGAAGACGGGCACCGGCCCCTCCAGGGCGCGGAACATCTGGATCTGCGCGCCGGTGTTGGTCACATGGTCTTCGCCGCGGAGGACATGCGTAATGCCGAAGCCGATGTCGTCGACCACCGACGTGAAGCTGTAGAGATAGGACCCGTCGGCCCGCACCAGTACGGGATCGCTCTGGCTCGCCTCATCGACATGCTGGGGCCCGCGCACCATGTCGTCCCAGGTCACCTCTTCGGCCACCAGCTTGAAGCGCCAATGCGGCCGGCGGCCCTCGCTCTCCAACCGGCGACGATCTTCGTCAGAGAGTTTCAGCGCCGCGCGGTCGTAGACCGGCGGACGGCCCTGCGCCAGCAACCGCTTGCGCTTGAACTCGAGCTCCTCCGGCGTTTCATAGCAGGGATAGAGCCGGCCGACGGCGATCAACCGATCCCGCGCGACGTCATAATGCGCCAGGCGGTCCGACTGTTTCTCTTTGCGGTCCCAATCGAGACCGAGCCAGGCGAGGTCACGTTCGATCGCCTGCTCGAACTCGGGGCGGCTGCGCGCCCGATCGGTGTCGTCGAGCCGCAGGATGAAGGTACCGCCCAGGCGCCTCACGTAGAGCCAATTGAACAGGGCCGCGCGAATATTGCCGACATGCAGCAGCCCGGTGGGGCTCGGCGCAAATCGGACGACCGGCGGAGAGGCGGAGGAAGTCATGTGAGGCGACTTGTGGCGAGCGCGTGTTGGCGGGTCAAGCCGGCTGCTTTAGTCTCCGCCGCAACTGTGGAGGAAGGTGACCAAGATGCGCACCCAGGACATCGACTACACCGCCGACGGCGTCCGCATGATCGGCCAGTACGTCGTCGACGACAGCAAGCCCGGTCGTCGCGGTGGCGTGCTGGTCTGCCATGAAGGGCCGGGCCTGACCGACCATACCAAGAAGATCGCGGCGCGGCTGGCCGGTCTCGGCTATGCCGCCTTCGCCATGGATTATCACGGCGACGGCAAGCCGCTGGCCGACATCACCCAGACGATGGCACGTCTCGCGCCCTGGATGGCCGATCCCACCGGCATTCGCACACGGGCACGAGCCGCGCTTGACGTCCTGAAGGCACAAAAAGAGGTCGATCCGGCGAGGCTCGCCGCCATCGGCTACTGTTTCGGCGGCACGACGGCGCTGGAGATCGGCCGCAGCGGCGCCGACGTGAAGGCGATCGTCGGCTTCCATTCCGGCCTGGCGACGGCGCGGCCTCAGGATGCGGCCAACATCAAAGGCAAGGTGCTGGTCTGCATCGGCACCGACGATCCGATCATTCCGCCGGCGCAGCGCGCCGCCTTCGAGGATGAGATGAAGGCCGCGGGGGCAGACTGGCGGCTGCAGCTTTATGGCGGCGCCGGCCACAGTTTCACCAATCCGGCGGCCGATTCGCGCGGCATGAAGGGCTTCTTCTATCATGAGGCTACAGATCGCCGGTCGTGGAATGCCATGATCGAACTGTTTGAAGAGACGTTGAACTAGAAGACAGAAGTTCCTGGGAGGATTTTCAGAGATGAATCGCCGTCAGCTCATCGTGGCAGGTGCTGCCGCGTTGGCCATGCCTTCGATCGTACGCGCTCAAGCCAAGTATCCCGACCGCCCCGTGCGCCTCGTGGTGCCCTTCCCGCCGGCTGGTCCGACCGACATCATCGGCCGCATGGTCGCCGAGAAGATGACCGGCTTGCTCGGCCAGAACATGATGGTCGACAACAAGGCCGGCGCCGCCGGCTCGATCGGCGCGGTCGAGGTCAAGAACGCCAAGGCGGACGGCTACACGTTCCTGTTCGCGCCCTCCTCGACGCACGCGATCAATCCGACGGCCTTCGTGAAGCCGCTCTACGATCCCATCAAGGACTTCACGCCGATCTCCTCGATCTGCGTCAACCCGCTGGTGATCGTCGCCCATCCCTCGATGCCCGACACGTTGATGGGGCTGGTCGAGCTGATGAAGAAGAACCCCGGCAAGTATTCCTACGGCTCGTCGGGCGCCGGCGGCATCACGCACCTGGCCGGTGAATATCTCAAGATGTCGGTCGGCGGCATGAACGTCGAACACATCCCCTATCGCGGCTCGATGCCGGCGCTGCAGGATATGATGTCGGGCAATGTCGCCTGGATGTTCGAGACGATCAGCACCACCCTGCAGTTCCATCGCCAGGGCCGCGTGCGCATTCTGGGTTACGCCCATGCCAAGCGCGCGCCGGCCGCGCCCGACATTCCCACCGTGATCGAAGCGGGCGTGCCGGGCTACGAGGCCTACACCTTCAACCTGATCCTCGGACCGGCCAACACGCCGAAGGACGTCGTCGACACGATCGACCAGGCCACGCGCAAGCTGATGACCGACGCGGCGTTCATCGAATCACTGGAAAAGATCGCCGCCGTCCCCGCGCTCGACACGACGCCCGCGCGCACGGAAAAGTTCATCAAGGACGAACTCGCCAAATGGGCGCCCGTGATCCGGGCGGCCGGCGTGAAGATCGAGTAGGAAACCGCCGATCGGCGGAGACCGGCCGGCGGGTCAGCGATAGCCGGCGGGCGGCGGCACGTTGCCGGGCGCCGGTGCGATCGGCGCCTGCTGCGGCATCTGCGAGGGGGTCGGCAGGTTCATGCTGCCGACGCCGGCCCCGACACCCGCCCCGGCACCTTCGCTCGGCGTGGCGACACGGCCTGCCGCATCCTGGCCGGTGGAGCTGATGTAATACCCGGCAACGGCGTTCGAGTTGTCCCCGGCCGTCTTGGCCGGCACGTCGATCATGCCGATGCGTTCGCCCTGCTTGTCGACCCGATAGCCTTCGGCATCGAGCTGATAACCTTCATTGTCCACGCGGACACCGCCCGACGCCGTCCGGAACGCCGGAGGCGGGCTGACCTCGTTGTACAGCGGCTGGGGCAGCGGATCGCAGGCGGCAACGGCAAGCGCCGACACGCCGAATGCCGCGGCAATGATACGTCTCCCAGCCATCAATCCCCCTCACCGAGTACGGTTTCCCCATCATCATAGCGGAAACCGTACGCTCCCCGAAAGGGCCGCTTCAGGCCGCCTTCTTGACCACCGCGTCGCGCAGCTCGCGGCGCAGGATCTTGCCGACATTGGTCTTCGGCAGGTCGTTGCGGAACTCGATGTATTTCGGCCGCTTGTAGCCCGTCAGCTCCTTGGCGCAGTAGGCCGCCAGCTCCTCCTTGGTAAGCGCCGGGTCCTTTTTCACGACGAACAGCATCACCGCCTCGCCGGATTTCTCGTCCGGCACGCCGATCACGGCGCATTCGAGAACCCCTGGGTGGGCGGCCACGATGCCTTCGACCTCGTTCGGGAAGATCTTGAAACCCGAGACGATGATCATGTCCTTCTTGCGATCCACGATCTTGATGTAGCCACGCGAGTCCATCTGGCCGACATCGCCCGACTTGAAGAAGCCGTCGGGCGTCATCACCAGCGCCGTCTCATCGGGCCGCCGCCAGTAGCCCTGCATGACCTGCGGACCGCGGATGGCAATCTCGCCGGCCTCACCCGGCGGCACGTCCTTGCCCTGGTCGTCGAGGATGCGAACCTCGACGTTGGGCAGCGGCAGGCCGATCGTGCCGGTATATTGTTCGGAGTCGGTAGGATTGCAGGTGACGCCGGCCGAGGTCTCGCTGAGACCGTAGCCTTCGACGATCGGGCAGCCGGTGACGGCGAGCCATCTCTTGGCGACCGCCTCCTGGATCGCCATGGCGCCACCGTTGGAGATCACCAGCGCCGAGAAGTCGAGATTGGCGAAGTCGGGTTGATTGAGCAGTCCGTTGAACAGCGTGTTGACGCCGGGGAAGACGTTGATCCGGTATTTCGCCAGATCCTTGATCGTGGCCTGCATGTCGCGCGGATTGGGAATGAGGATGTTGAGCGCGCCGGTGCGCATGCCGAGCAGGCCGCAGGTGATGAACGCGAACACATGATAGAGCGGCAGGGCGCAGACGATGGTGAGCTGGCCCTCGAGCTTCTTGCGCTTGAGGCCGGGCTGCATCCAGGCCTCGGAGGCCAGCAGGTTGGCCACGATCGTGTGGTGCAGGAGCGTCGCGCCCTTTGCCACACCCGTCGTTCCGCCGGTATACTGCAGTACCGCCACATCCTGCGGCCCCAACTCGGGCCGTTCGAGCCGCATCGACCGGCCGGCGGCGATCACCTCCTTGAACTTGAGATGCCCCGGCAGCGACCAGGCCGGGATCTGCTTGCGCACCGAGCGGAGGACGAAGTTGACGACCGCCCCTTTGAGAAAGCCCATGAGATCGCCGACCGTCGCGACGACGACATGCTTGACCGGTGTGCCGGCAATCGCCCGCTGCAGGGTCGCCGCGAAGTTCTCGAGAACAATCACCGCCTCGGCGCCGGAGTCTTCGAGCTGATGATGCAGTTCGGGCGCCGTATAGAGCGGATTGACGTTGACCGCGATGAAGCCCGCGCGCAGCACGGCGGCGATCGCGACGGGATACTGCAGCACGTTGGGCATCATGATCGCCACGCGCGCCCCGCGCTTCAACCCGCGGCTCTGCAGCCAGGCGGCCAGCGCCTGCGACAGCGTATCGACGTCGCCGAAGGTCAGTGCCGTGTCCATGCAGACATAGGCCTTGGCATCGCGAAACTTGGCGAAGCTCTCCTCGAGCAACGACACGACGCTGGGATAGACCGACGGATCGATATCCGACGGCACGCCTGGCGGATAACTCTTCAGCCAGAACCGATCCATTCTCGTCCTCCCGAAAGTCCACCTTTGGAGACACTATAGGCATGCAAGCGGAAGAACGCTCCTCTCTCGTTTCCTTTCATGTCGTCACCGGTGGACCGGGCTCAGGCAAGACGACGCTCCTCGAAGCCCTGGCTGCCGCAGGCTACGCGCATACGATCGAAGCCGGCCGCGCCATCATCCAGGACCAGACGTCGATCGGCGGACCGGCACTGCCGGCGCACGATCCCGTCCTGTTCGCCGAGATGATGCTGTCGTGGGAGTTCCATTCGTACCGTCTGGCGCAAGACAGGACAGGCCCTGTCTTCTTCGACCGCGGCGTGCCCGATATCGCGGGCTACTATCGCCTGATCGGCCGATCGGTGCCCGATCATGTCGTGCGTGCAGCCGATCAGTTCCGATATCAGCGGAAGGTTTTCGCAGCGCCGCCCTGGCCCGCGATTTTCGGCCAGGACAGCGAGCGCAAGCAGACCTTCGACGAGGCTGTCCGAACCTACGATGCCGTGACGGAGGCCTACCGCACCTTCGGCTACGAGCTCCTGCTCCTGCCGCTCGCCTCCGTCAAAGACCGCGTGGCTTTCGTGCTCGACAACCTTCGGCCGTGAAAAAGTCCGCCATCGGGTTCCGGGGGGCGTGCGTAAGGCCACCGCACGCTCAACGCCCCTGAAAGCTCGGCTTGCGCTTCTCTGCGAAGGCGCGCCGCCCCTCGATCCGATCCTCCGAGTTGCGCAGGTTGCCGAAGCTCTGCTGCTCGAGTTCGAGGCCGGCCGCCAGCGGCAGTTCGCGGCCGGTCTGCGCGAGTTTCTTGGCTGCCACCACAGCGAGCGGCGCATTCGCCGCAATGCGCTGCGCGATCGCCCGTGCCGCCGCCGCCAGTTCCTGCGGCGCCACGACCCGGCTCACCAGGCCGATGCGCAGTGCTTCCTGCGCGTCGATGCGCTCACCGGTCAGCAGCATCAGCATCGCGTCCGACTGGCCGACCGCGCGGACGATACGTTGCGTGCCGCCGCCGCCCGGGATGCTGCCGATGCAGACTTCCGGCAGGCCGAATGCCGCCGTGCGCGCGGCGATGCGGATATCGCAGAGCATCGCCAGCTCGAGCCCGCCACCCAGCGCGAAGCCATTGATCGCCGCGATCATCGGCTTCTGGGTCTGAAGGGTCGAAACGGGTGGAACGCCGTTCCTGGAGCCGAAATGCAGCTCGGCGAAACTTTCCGGAGGCGGCATGGTCTTCTTCAGATCCGCGCCCGTGCAGAAGGCGCGCTCCCCGGCGCCGATGAGAATGCCGACCCGCACGTCCTCGCGGGTCGATATCTCGTTCCAGGCCTCGTGCAGCTCTGCAGCAGACTCCGGGTCGATGGCATTCATCGCCTCCGGTCGGTTCAAGGTCACGGTGGCGACGAAATCGCTCACCTCCAGGGTCACCGGCATGGAGTCTTTCCTTTCCGAGCCAACCACTGTTCGCGCGGCCCAGCCAGTGGGATGCCGGCTTCCCGCAGGACTTCGCAGGTGTGTTCACCGACCAGCGGAGCGGGACGCCGGGTGCGCGGCACTTCACCAACTGCGCGCAGGGGCGTGCAGGCTAGGGTCAGATCGCCTGCGACCGGGTGCTGGACCGTCTCCGCAAGATGCCCGCCGGCAAAGACCGGCGAAGCAGCCGCCTCCGCATAGTCGTTGATCGGCGCACAGATAATGTCCACACCCTCGAAGCGCTGCAGCCAGTCGCTTCGGGAACGGAGCACCATGCGCTCTTCCAGCAATGCCACCAGTTCCTGGCGATGTGCGATGCGCCCCGACAGGTCGAGAAAGCGCGGATCGGACAGCAAGGCGCGGCAGTCGAGCACGTCGCACAGCGCCTCCCAGCGGGCAGGATGGTAAGCGGCCAGCATGATCCAGCCGTCCGAACAGCGCACCGCCTCGTTGGGTGCCGCGTAGGGCGCAGCGCTTCCGATGCGCGCGGGCGCCACGCCCTCCGCGAAATAGGCAGCGAAACTTGCCTCCTGCAGGGCAATCGCGGACGCGAACATGCCACTGTCGATCCATTGCCCGGCGCCGTCGCGCGCGCGCCGGGCAAGCGCCCCCAGAACACCGATCGCCGCGGTGTAGCCGGTCACCATGTCGACGATCGGGACCTGGACCTTGCAGGGCGGCGCATCCGGCAGCCCGGTCACGCTCATCAGGCCCGAGACGGCCTGCAGCACCCCGTCGACACCGGGCTTGTGCCGCCACGCACTCTCCTGCCCATAGGCTGAGACCGAGCAGTAGATCACGCCCGCATTGCGCTGCCGGACATCCTCATATCCCAGCCCGAGGCGCTGCATCACGCCGGGGCGGAAACTCTCCACCACGACATCCGCGCCGGCGGCCAGCTGGAGCGCTGCCTCACGCTGCGGCGGATCCTTCAGGTCGAGCGCCACGCTGCGCTTGTTGCCGTTGAGGGCGAGGAACGCCAGGCTCTGGCCCTCGACGAAGGGAGCCAGCGCGCGGCCCAGCTCCCCCTGAGGGGCCTCGATCTTGATGACGTTCGCACCGAGGTCGGCGAGCATGTGTGTGCACACGGGTCCGGCTGCGACCTGGGTGAAATCCACGACACGCACGCCAGTGAGTGAATCGCCAAGCATCCCCGTTCCTTTCCCGCTCAACCGCCGCGCACGTTGTTCTCGCGGATCACCTTCGTCCACCTGGCAGTATCCTCCTTGAGCGCTCGCTCCGCCTCGGCAGGCGACAGCAGCATCGGCTCGAAGCCGCCCTTGAGCAGCGCCTCCGTGAGCGCCGGCGTGCGCAGCGTCTTGTCGATCACCTCGCGCAGTTGGCCGATGACCGGCTGCGGCGTGCCCGTGGGGACCGTCACGTGCCACCAGTAGCCCGCGCTGAAGCCCGGCACGCCGCCCTCGCTGATGGTCGGGATTTCGGGCGCCAGCGCTGAGCGCTGCGCGCTCGCCACCCCGAGGATCTTCAGCTTGCCCTGACGCGCGAACGGCAGCGCGGAAGGCAATCCCAGCATCGCCAGCGGAATATGACCGCCGATCATGTCGGTGATCGCCTGCGAGCTGCCCTTGTACGGCACA